>JAKLKA010000024.1 GCA_023150915.1 Polyangiaceae bacterium | reverse complement strand
GGGCGAAACACGAGTCTGAGCCGCGCGCCCGGCCCCGGTCAGCCGTTCAGCTGCTGGCCTGCCCCTTCAGCCGCTCGATCTCTTTCAAGAGCGCGATTGGGCTGAAGGGTTTGGTGTAGTAGGCCGCGGCCCCCGCGTCGGCCGCCTTCTTCCGCGACTCGGGGTCGTCGAGCGCGCTGATGATCACCACCGGCAGATTTCGCGTGGCCGGGTCGGACTTCAGCCGCTGACACACCTCGAACCCGTCGTATTGCCCCGGCAACATCAGATCGAGCAATACCAGGTCGAAGCTCTGGGTCATGACCGCGTCGATGGCCTTCGCACCATTGGCGACGGCGGTCACTTCGTAGCCTCGCGCCTGGATCAGCGCCTCGATCATCCGGCGGATCGAGTCCTGATCTTCGACGACCAATATGCGCATGCTTCGCGCAGCATAACCCATGCAGAGCCGCCTGTGGGAAGTGCGATCGAGGCGATCTGCCCGACTTCAGCTGCTCTTGAGCTCGACCTCGAACCGCCCGGCGGGGGTTTCGCCCAGCGAGAGCGACGCCCCCAGCACCTCGGCGGCGACGTCGGCGACCAGCAGGGCCAGGCCCTCGGGCCGCCCGAGCGCCGTCGGATCGGTACGCCTCCGCAAGACGTCGGCGCGCGACGCCACGGGCACGGCCGGCCCGCCGTCTTCCACTCGCAGCGCGAAGCCCCGCCCGCGCGGGCCGAGCTCGATGCGCACCACGCCTTCGCGTGGCGTGGCGGCGATGGCGTGATCGATCAACCCGCGGGCGATCAGCCCGAACGTCGCGCGCGGCACCGACGCCTCGAGCGATTCGGGGATGGCGACCTCGAGCCGCACGTCGTGGCGGGCGGCTCGGGCTTCGGCCTGGGCGAGCAGCTCGCGCAGCTCTGCCGCCAGGTCGACCGGAGCGGCCAGCTCGCCGAGCGGGCAGAGCGCGAGCCGGTCGAGCTCGACGAACAGCTCTTGGAGCATGGAGATGCGGCGGGTCAAGCGCTCGCCCAGCTCGGACTCGCCGCCCAGCGCGTGGGCGACCTCGGCGACCTCGCTTCGAGCCTGGTCGAGCCAGGAGCGGATCATGCGGGTGAGCGCGCTCGACGTGCTCACCAAGAGCTCGAGGCGATCGCTGCCTGCCGGGGGAGGAACCGACGCCGCCCGCGGTTCGCTGGGCAGCTGCGAGGTCTCGGCGAAGGCCACCGCCAGCTCGCGGGCATAGGCTTCACCGAGCTGCTGGGCCTGCTCGAGCTCGCGCCGCAGCTCGGCCATCTCGTCGGTCGCGCGGTCGGCGGGCAAGAACAACGTCTCGGTTCCCCCCTCGAGCTCGAGGCGACCCCCGTGGCGCGTGGCCATGCGGCTCAGCCAGCGGCGCTCGAGCTCGGCAGTGGCCGAGCTGTCGGGGCCGAGCTCGACGCTGATCTTGACCCACTCGCCGTCACGCTTGATCTCGACGTCGGGCCGCGCCGACTCGCTGTCGACCGGGCTCGAGTTGGTCTGACTGACCAGGAGGTGCATCATCCGGCGCAGCTCTTGCTCTTCGCCGAACACCTCCGTTCCCGAGCCGGTGTCCATCGCGATCCGCGCGTTGGGCATCACCTCGCAGACCAGGGCCCCGATGTCGATCCGGCCGCGGCGCGCGGCGGTGCGCGAGCCCATCTGCAGCTCGCCCAGGCGGGCGATGGCGTCGTCCAGGGCGTCGAGGTTGGTCTCGACCGCGGGCGCCTCGTGGATCTCGATGGCGGGCCCCGGAGGGGGCGGCTGCGTGAGCTGCTGCACGCCTTCTCGCAGGGCGCGGGCGGCCCCGCGGGCTTCCTGGGCCAAGAGCCAGCTGAGCTCCTGACGGGTGAGGCGGTCTTGAGACACGGGGCCGCATCATGCCACCTTCCTGCGCGTCTGACCACGGCTCCTTCGGCCGAGCGGCCGGGGTCGAGCACACGGGCGCTGACGCGCTAGGATGCGCGTCGATGGTCTTCCGGCAGCGCGCGCTCTGGGCCGCCCCGCTCGCGGCGCTGTGGTGGGTCGCCGCGTGCGGCTCGGACGTGCCGAGCCCCTTCGGTGTCGACGCCGGCACCGACGCGGGCACCGACGCCGACGCCGGGGCGGATGCCGACGCCGGCGATCCCAGCCTGGGCCCGCCGTGCAAGGACGACGCCCAGTGCAACGACGCCGTAGCGTGCACCTTCGACGCCTGCGATGCCGAGCTCGGGCGCTGTCGCTACACGCCCGACGACTCGAAGTGCCAAGACCAGGTGTTCTGCGACGGGCTCGAGGTGTGCGAGCCGAAGCTCGGCTGCCGCGAGGGCACGGCGATCGCGTGCGACGACGGGTCGACCTGCACCATCGACACCTGCATCGAGGCGACGAAGTCGTGCACCAGCGAGCCGCGCGACGCGGACGGCGATGGCGACCCCGACTGGAGCTGCGGCGGCGGCGACTGCAACGACACCAGCGCCGCCGTCTCGAGCAAGCAGCCCGAGGTCTGCGGGAACGCGGTGGACGACGACTGCGACAAGAAGGTGGACGAGCCCGGGTGCACCGCGCCGAAATACGACAAGTGTGCGGACGCGCTCACGGTGGAGAAATCGGGGAGCTACGCGCTGTCGCTGGCAGCCGCCTTTGGGGACTATGGCGCCAGCTGTGCGCCCGCCGGCAGCACCAGCAAGGATCTGGTGGTGGCCATCGTGGTCTTGCCGGGGCCGCCGCAGGACGTGGATCTGAGTGCCAGCGTGAACGGTGGCGAGATCGCCCTGGCGAGCGTCGGTCAGTGTGGCGTGGCCGGGAGCGAGACGGCCTGCGCCCAGGGCTACGAGTTACCCAAGGGCGGCAAGCGCGCTCGCCTGCGGCTGCGCTCGCTGCCGCCGGGGGCGTATCCGGTCTACGTGATGGGCAGCGGCGCGTCCGACGTGGCGCTGAAGGTGAGCTACCTGCCGGGCAGCACAGCGCCGACCAACGAGACCTGCGGCACCGCCACCCCCATCGTGCCGGGCGTGGCCGTGCAGACCAGCGTGATCGACGCCAAGGAAGATCTGGCCAGTGCCTGCGCGACCCCGCTGGGCGAGCTCACCTGGGAGATCAGCCTGACCGAGCCGAAAGACCTGCATGCTTGGGCGACCTCGCTCGACGCCGGGGGCAAGCCGGCCCTGGCCCTGTGGAAGCCCGATTGCTCCGATCCGAAGCAAGAGCTCGGGTGCAACGTGGCGACCCAGGCCCACCTGTTCGAGCGGGCGCTGCCCGCCGGGAACTACGTGGTCGCCGTGTCGGCGACGGCGCCGACCGACGTGGATCTCTTGGTCGAGCTGAAGCCGCCCACGGCCGAGCCCGCCGACGAGACCTGCACCTCGGGCGCAGTGCTGGCTGCGAACACCAGCGTCGACGTCCCGTTGGCGGGGCATACCGACGACGTGAGCTTGGGTTGCGTCGCCGGCGCGGTGGACGCGGCGTACAGTCTGACGTTGCCGGTGGCCAGCGACGTGCTGTTGGTCGGGCGCATCTCGGACAACGACGAAGGCGGCGTCTCACTGGTCAAGCCCGCCTGCGCGGCGCCGTCGGACGTGATCGCGTGCGGCGTCTCGAGCCAGACGCCGGTGCGCGCCCGCGCCCACAAGCTTGCCGCGGGCACCTACCGCGCGGTGGTCGAGACCGCGAATGCCGCGCCCACCCAGCTCAGCGCCTTCACCCGCCCGGCGACGCCGCCGATCTTGGTGCCGTTCGCCGACACCTGCGCGACCGCGGTGAAGATCCCCTCGGCTGGCGGGTTCTTCCAGGGCAACACCGCCAACGCCAACGCCAACTACGACGGCGGCTGCGATCTGGGCAGCCAAGGTCCGGGGGGCGCGCCCGAGCAGATGTTGAAGCTCGACCTTCCCGCGAAGAAGCGCGTGATCTTGGAGATGAAGGGCAGCGCCTACAACACCCTCTTGGTCGTGCGAAAGGCCACGGGCTGCCCTGGCCCCGAGGTCGCCAAGGGGTGCGCCGCGGGCTATCAGACCGATCGCAGCTTCCTCGATCTGACGCTGGACGCCGGGAGCTACTGGGTCCAAGTCGACGGCTACGCTGGGTATTCCGGGCAGTGGTTCCTGGATGCCTTCATTGTCGACCCCTGACCGCGATTGGCCTTATCCTCAGCGGCGCATGACCTCGAGGGGCATTGGGCTCGCGCTGGCGGTGCTCGTGGCGGCCGGCGCCGCGCGCGCCGAGAGCCCGCGCCCCGAGCCCGCACGCGCCAGCGTGATCGCCCGCCGCGGCGTCCGCGCCGACGGCCTGACCGCCGCCGAGCAAGGCCGCCTGCTCGCGGGCGAGACCATCAGCCGTCCGATGGTGGTGGCGGCGGGGCAGACGCGCTGGGTCGGGGGGGTCTCGTATCAGGTCGTGCGCGCGGCCCCAGCCGAGGTGCTGGCGGCGCTCGGCAACGTCTCCGAGCTGCCGCAGATGCTTCCGCGGACCAAGGCGGCGCGGCTGGTCGACGTCACCCGGCGCGGCGCGCGCGTCGAGCTGACCCAGGGCAACCAGCTGGTAGACACCACCTACACCCTGCTGATGAAGCGCAGCGGGACGGGCGAGCTTCGCTTTCGCCTCGACGCCTCGCGCCCCCACGGGATCCGGGATCTGTGGGGCTACGTCCGGGTGCGCCCCCTGGGCCCCGGCCAGACGCTGGTCACGGTGGCGGTGGCCCTCGACGTGGGGCCGGGGCTGGTCCGCACGCTGTTCGAGGACCGGATCCAGCGGGTGATCCTCGACACTCCGCGGCAGATCCGCGACTACCTCGAGCCCCGGGCGCTGGCCCGGCGCGACCTGCCCGCCGGGCCTCCGCGGCTGTAGCGCCTGGATCTTTCCATGTCGGGCCGGCTGCGGTTATAGAAGGGCCGCTGTCATGCTCGCGCGCGTCCTGGTCATCGCCCTCAACACCTATCGCGAGGCGGTGCGTGCGCGGGTGCTCCACGGCCTGTTCGGGCTGGCCATCGGCACCGGCGCCTATGCGCTGGTGGTGGGGCAGTTCGCGCTCCGCGACACGCTGCGGGTGGTGAGCGATCTCGGCGCGGCGTCGATCTCGCTCTACGCCATCATCGTGGCGATCGTGCTGGGTGCCACCAGCCTGTATCGTGAGCTCGAGCTGAAGACCGTGTTCCCGATCCTGGCGCGCCCCATCCGTCGCTCGGAGTACCTGGTCGGAAAATACCTGGGCACGCTGCTCACCCTGGCCGTGTTCGTCGCGGCCAACGCCGGGGCGCTGCTCCTTTCGCTGGGCGCGCTGGCCGGCGGCAGCCTGCCGCTGGTGCTGGGCTATGGGCTGGGGGGCGCGGCGGTGGCCGGCGTGGTCGCCTTCAAGCGCCCGCGGATCGGCACCTATGTCCCCATCGTGTGGGCGCTGGCGATGCTGATCGGGGGCTGGGTCTTGTCGAGCGGCGCGCTGGATGACCGGCGCGTGATCCTGGGTTCGGCCGCGCTCACCGTGTGCGAGGTGGCCATCGTCGCGGCGATCGCCACCGTGTTCGCCTCGTTCTCGTCGCCGTTCCTCACCGCGGTGTTCACCTTCGGCGTCTTCCTGGTGGGGCGCTCGGCCGACACCCTGGCGCGCTTGCCGCATCGGGTCTTCGGCAAAGCCATCCAGACCGCCGGCGAGCTGACCAGCCGGGTGGTGCCGAACTTGATGCTCTACGTCCCGCCCCGCACACTGCTCACGGGCGAGGCCGCGGGGGTGTCTCTCGGCGAGTACTTGTCGCTGGCGGCGCTCTCGTCGCTGGCCTGGGCGGCAGGGTTGCTCGCCTTCGCGAGCCTGGTGTTCCGACGGCGCGACTTCCTATGAGCTCGGCCAGAGTCCTGCGAAGCTCGGCGGTCGGCCTCTTGCTGGTCGTGCTGGGCATCGCAGGTCTCACCGCGCGGGCGGTGCGCGAGGGGGAGCGCCAGATGCGCGAGAGCGATCTGGCCTTCAACCGCAACGACCTGCCGGGGGCGCTGGTGCACGCGCGCGCCGCCGCCGTGATGTACGCGCCGGGCGCGCCGCACGTGGGTCGGGGCTACGAGCGAATGGTGGCCATCGCGGTGGGTGCCGAGGCAGCCGGCCAGAAGCGTGTCGCCGAGGCCGCCTGGCGCTCGGTGCGCGGCGCCGCCCTCGAGACGCGCCACGCGTGGGTTCCGCATCGGGCCGAGCTGGCCCGCGCCGACGAAAACCTGGCGCGGCTCGCGCAGGCGCCCGAGGGGGTGGAGAGCGCCGATCCGAAGCTGGCGCTGGCGCGGGCCAAGAGCGCGCTGGCCCGCGACGATTCGCCGAGCACGCCGTTCATGGTCGTGCTGGTGGTGGGGTTCGTGCTCGCGCTCGGCGGGCTGGGGCTGGTCGGCTTCATGGGTGTCACCGCCGAGGGCAAGCTGGCGCTCGGGCGGGCGAAGCTGGGGCTCGCGCTCTCGCTCTTGGGCGCGGCGCTGTGGACCTTCGCGGTGTACCGGGCGTGATGACCGATCGACTCTCTCGCGCCGTCGCTCGCTTCTCCGAGCACCTGTCCGGAGAGCGGCGCGCGTCGCCCCACACGGTGCAGGCCTACGCCAGCGATCTGGCGCAGCTCTCGAGCTTCGTGCGCGACAAGAGCAAGCGCCCCCTCGGCCCCGAGGACATCGACAAGCTGACGCTGCGCGCCTGGCTGGGCGAGCTCAGTCGCACGCGCGCGCCGGGGAGCATCGCGCGCAAGCTGGCCAGCGTGAGGGCCTTCTTTCGCTACCTGGCCCGCGAGGGCGAGGTGCGAGAAAACCCAGCCGAGCTTCTGGCGACGCCCAAGGTGCGCCGCAAGCTGCCGGCGTTTTTGTCGGTCGACGCCGCGGCGCAGGTGATGGACGCCCCAGAGCCGAACGCGCGCACGAGCCAGAGCGAGCAGGCCCGCGATCGCGTGATGCTCGAGCTGCTGTATGGCTCGGGTTTGCGGGTGAGCGAGCTCGCCGGCCTCGATCTGGACTCCATCTCCCGCGAGCAAGGCGAGCTGCGGGTCCTGGGCAAGGGGCGGAAAGAGCGGATCGTCCCCCTGGGGAGTCGGGCGCGCGCCGCGCTCGAGGCCTACCTGCCGCTGCGACCCGGGCTCAAGCACCCGAAGACCGGCGCGCAGGATCCGCGAGCGCTGCTCTTGACTCGCCGCGGGACGCGGCTCGGGGTTCGGCGCGTGCAGGTGCTGGTCCAGCGCTACGGTGCCCTGGGGGCGGGGCGTCCGGACTTGCATCCGCACGCGCTCCGGCACACATGCGCGACCCACATGCTCGAAGGCGGCGCCGATCTGCGTGCGATCCAAGAGATGCTGGGCCACAGCAGCCTTTCCACCACCCAGCGCTACACCCACGTGTCGCTCGACCAGCTGCTGGGCGTCTACGACCGTGCGCATCCGCTGGCCAAGAAGAAGCGAGGCCCCGGTGGCTGAGAAGCTGTCTCGCATCGCCGCCGCCGCGGCGGGGGCGGTGGCCGCGGGCTGGGTCGCGGCGCTGCTCGAGGCGCGCTGGGCGCGCGTCGCCATCGCCGAGCCCCCCGCGTTGCTCTCGTCGGTTCTGGCGGCGGCGGGGGTCGCCTGGCCGGTCGCGCTGGTGGTCGGCGTCGGCGTGGGGGTGGCGTCGCTGTTCTTGCACCCGGCGGCCGCGCCATCGCTGGGCCGGCTGTCGTCTGCCCTCGACCCGGACGAGGGGCGGCGCGAGCGGGCGCTGCTGTGCTTGCTCACGCCCGTCGCGGCCGTGGCGTGGCTGGTGGTCGCAGCGCGGCTCGGCCTCGGGTTCTTGGCGTCGCCGCTCGGGGCCAAGCCCAGCGCCGCGGCGGGCGTGCTCGCCAGCGCGCTCGCGCTCTTGGCGCTCTACGCCCTGGTGCTGGGCGGCGCGCGGCTGCTCTCGCAGAAGCTCGCGCTCTCGCTCCGGCCGACCTGGGCCCTCTCGGCGGGCGTGGCCCTGGCCGCGCTGCTGTTCGGATACGCGGTGGCCACCGGCACCACCAGCGGCGCGGGCGGCACTTTGGCCATCTTCGGCGTGCTCAAGCGCGACGAGCTCGATCTGCGCGCTCCCGGCCTGCTCGCGCTGATGGCGGCCGCGGCCTACCTCGCGCCGGCGGCACTCGGGCGCGTGCCCGTGCTGGTGCTGGCCGCCGTCGCCCTGGTGCCCGGCGGGCTCTTGGTGCGGGCCGCCGGCTCGGGGCTCGACGATCGCAAGCTGGCGCTGGCCGCCGAGCGCGTCATGCCGCTCTCCAAGCTGGTGGTCGGTCGGTTGCGCAAGCTGAGCGACGCCGACAAGGACGGGTTCTCGGCGCGCTTCGGCGGCGGCGACTGCGACGATCGGAACCCGGCGGTGAACCCCGGCGCCGACGACGCACCGGGCAATGGGCTGGACGAAGACTGCTCGGGCCGCGACTCGGAGGCAGTGAAGATCGAGGCGGCCGAGCCGGCCGCGCCCTCCGACGTGCGGCAAGCCGCGCTGGCGAAGCTGCCCCAGAAGCTGAACGTGGTGCTGATCAGCATCGACACCCTGCGCTTCGACCTGGGGTACATGGGCAACCCGCGACCGGTGTCCCCGAAGATCGACGCGCTGGCGAAGCAGAGCGTGGTGTTCGACAAGGCGTACGCGCTGGCGTCTTACACCAGCAAGAGCCTGGCGCCGGCGCTGATCGGCAAGTACCCGAACGAGACCCACCGCGGCTGGGCCCACTTCAACCGCTTCGGCAAGAACGACACCTTCGTGGCCGAGCGCCTGCAGAAGGCCGGCATCCGCACGCTCAGCGTGCAGGGCTACTGGTACTTCTTCCAAGAGGGCGCGGGCTTCGAGCGCGGCTTCGACGTGATCGACAGCTCGGCCGCGCCAAAGAACGTACAGGTCGAGGGCGACCGCAGCTTCAACTCGGAGAAGATCTCCGACGCCGCCATCGCGCTCGTGGGCAAGCCCGAGCAGGCCAACCAGCCCTTCTTCATGTGGGTGCACTACGTGGACCCGCACGCCGAGTACGTGAAGCACGAAGGGTTCGACTTCGGCGGCACCGGGCGCGATCTGTACGACAGCGAGGTGGCCTATGTGGATCACCACGTGGGGCGGCTGATCGACGCCATCGAGAAGAGCCCGGCCAAAGACCGTACCGCCATCGTGATCACCAGCGATCACGGCGAAGCCTTCGGCGAGCACGGCATGCTGCGGCACGGCTTCGAGGTCTGGGAAGAGCTGATCCGCGTGCCGCTGATCGTGTACCTGCCGGGGGTGCCGCCGCGGAAGGTCGGCGCGCGGCGCGGGGCCATCGATCTGGTCCCGACGGTGCTCGATCTCTTCCGTTTGCCGGCGCCGAGCGGCGAGGGGACCGACTTCGTGAGCGGGACGTCGCTGCTGCTCGATCTGATCCAGCCCGCGGGCCACGAACCCAAACCGCGCATCGTGTTCGCGCACATGACCGCCGGGCCGAACAACGCCGATCGCCAGGCCTTCATCGACGGCCCGCACAAGCTGATCACCAGCGACGGGCGCCCCCTGGGCTTGTACGACCTGGAGCAAGATCCCGCCGAGAAGAAGGACCTGCTGGACGACGCGGCGCTCAAAGAGAAGGTGATGGGCCGCTATCGCGCGTTCGTGAAGGGGCTGCGCGAGGTGAAGGTGAAGCCGCAGTGACGGCATCCCCGCCCGGAAGTCGGGCCGGACGGTTGCGAAAGGGGACGCGTCTTCGATCGCTCCGCCTCGCGAGCCGGCGAGCCCATGACGCTGCCGCTGCCACAGACCACTGACGGCAATCCGGCGCGCCCCTTCCGTCGGGGGCGCGCCAGCAGCGTCTCTACGGGTGCCGGCGCAGACGGAGTCATCAACATGGTCCGGGACAGGTGACCCGACCCCGCCGGCCCCGCCGACCCCCGCCCCTCGCGCGCGCCTCGAGCCGCTGTCGCCGGCGAGCGTTCGCTTGGAGCTCACCGCGCGGGCCGCGTTCCGCGAGAAGCTCGAGCAGGCCCAGGCTCTGCTCAGCCACAAGGTGCCGAGCGGCGACCTCGCCACGCTCCTCGAGCTGGGGCTGGACCTGCTCATCGCGGAGGCGACGAAGCGCCGCTCCGGCGCGGGTAAGCCGCGCAAGCGCCGCGAGACCAAGCCGGGCTCGCGGCATGTGCCGGTCAACGTCCACGCCCCCGACGGAAGGGGCGCGCCGGCCGACGGAAGGGGCGCGCCGGATTGCCGTCAGTGGTCTGTGGCAGCGGCAGCGTCATGGGCTCGCCGGCTCGCGAGGCGGCGCGATCGAAGACGCGTCCCTTTTCGCAACCGTCCGGCCCGACTTCCGGGCGGGGATGCGGCGGATGGGAGCTCGTATTTGCGGTCGACGGTGGTTGACGAGCGCGGCAGGTGCGGCAGCAGCGCTGTGTTCGCTGCTATCGATCTCTCGCTCGGAAGCAGCCTCCTACTTCCGGATGTCGCCGCTCGCCGGCGCGGTCTACGACCCATACGCGTACTCGCCCAGCGTGACTCACCTGGACAAGTGCTTCTACTGGGGGAACGCTTCAGTGCAGTACGGGCAGCGCGATTCGGACTGCCCTTTGTACGAGTGGGACCCGCGACCCTGGTGGCAGGTCAGCGTTCCGACCAGCAACTCGTCCGCAGCCCAGACCGTGCACTTCTGGGTTCAGGGCAAACGAGGGGTGGTTGGTTCGGCCAAGAGCGATGGTGCCTTCCGAGACGCCCTCGGAGCGCTGTTTGGTGCGCCGGGACCAACCATGGCGGAAGTCCCCTTGATCCCGGGACCCGGGGTGATAAGTCGACGCAGCGCGGAGCCCGACGGCTCGCTGACGGCGACGATCTACATCGGGCGGGGCTCTGTCGGCTTGGAGCCGTGAGACGGCCGGAGCGGAGCGCGCTCACACCCCCACCGACCACTCCGTCCCGCTTGCGCCGTCCCGAAGGCTCACGCCCTGGGCCTCGAGCTCTTGGCGCAGCTCGTCGGCCTTGGCAAAGTCCTTGTTCTGCCGCGCCGCGGTGCGCGCCTGGATCTTCGCGTCGATGTCGCCGGCCGAGAGCCCCCGAAGCCGCAGCCGCCGCTCGCGCGTGCGCTGTGCGTACTCTTCGCGCGTGGCCGCCAGCAGGCCCAGCTGCCGGGCCAAGGCGTCGATCAGGCCCAGCGCCTCGGCAGCGACCGCCCGCGCCCCGGTGACGAACGCCGGGTCCTTCCGGCGCTTGAGCGCCAGGTCGCAGACGTCGTTGCCCAGGCGCGCGATCTCGCCCAGCTCGGCCAGCGCCACGCTGGTGTTCAGGTCGTCGTCCAGCGCGTCTTGCGCGCGCTGCATCGCACGGCCCAGCTCCACCCGCGGCTCGTGCAGGCCGGCGGCCAGCTTGTCCGGAATGCCGGCGGCGTCGGCCGAGAGCTCCGAGAGCCGTCCCAGCGTGGCATAGACGTAGTCCACGCGGCGCTCGGCCTCGTCCACCCCCGGGAAGACCACCCGCCCGTCCCCCAGCTTGTCGGTGTCGAACTGGATCGGCCCGCGGTAGTGCACCGTCAGCAAGAACCAGCGAAACGCCTCGGGATCGTTGCGCTCGAGCACGTCGCGCACGGTCACGAAATTGCCGAGCGACTTGCTCATCTTCTCTTTGTCGACGTTGACGAAGCCGTTGTGCATCCATGCCCGGGCGAAGTCGCCTTGGTCCGGGTCGGCGGCCTCGCTCTGCGCGATCTCGTTCTCGTGGTGCGGAAAGATCAGATCCATGCCGCCGGCGTGGATGTCGAAGCCGTGGCCCAGGTACTTGCCGCTCATCGCCGAGCACTCGATGTGCCAGCCCGGCCGGCCGTGGCCCCAGGGGCTCTTCCAACCCCACTCGTCTTCCGGCGCGCCCTTCCACAGCGCAAAGTCCAGCGGGTCGCGCTTGGTCTCGTCTTTCTCGACCCGCGCGCCCGAGACCAGCTCGTCGATCTTGCGCCGCGACAGCTTGCCGTAGCCGGGAAAGCTGCGCACCGAGAAGTAGACGTCCCGCGTGCCACCCGGCATGTCCACCACATAGGCGGCGCCGCGGGCGATCAGCTTCTCGACGATGGCGAAGATCTCGGGCAGGTGATCGCTCACCTTGGGCTCGTGGGTCGGGCTCTCGCAGCCCACCGCGGCGATCTGCTGGCGGTAGACCTCGGCCATGCGCTGCGAGAGCGCCAACGGCGCTTCGCCGTTCTCCTTGGCGCGCGCCAGGATCTTGTCGTCGATGTCGGTGATGTTCCGCACGTAGGTCACGTCGTACCCCCGTGCGCGCAGGTGCCGCACCAGCACGTCGAACGCCACCGCCGCGCGGGCATGGCCGGCGTGGGGCACGTCGTAGACGGTGGGCCCGCAGCAGTACACGCCCACCTTCTGGTCTTGCCGCGGGTTGAGCGGCTCCACGTTGCGAGTGAGCGTGTTGTAGAAGCGGACCGTGGTCATGACAGGGGCGCGGACTCTACCACGCCCACGGGTCGCGCCGCGGCCCGCCGCGATACTCGCCGGCGCGCAGGCGCTCGCGGGGCGGCGCGCGGAAGCCATGCCAGGTCTTGGCGCGGCGGCGCTCTCGCCCGAACATGAAGGGTCGCACCGCCAAGAGACCGAGCACGAAACCGCCGAGGTGCGCGAAGAATGCCACACCGCCCGCGCTGGGCCGCGACAGGGACATGGCCCCGCTCAGCAGGTTCCACGCGAACCACTCGCCCACCACCAGCCAGGCCGGGAAGACGAGCACCACGCCGAACACGAACCACAGCGGGAATACCGGATTGAGCACCACGATGGGCGCCCGCGGGTAGAGCACCAGATAGGCCCCGAGCACCCCGCCGATGGCGCCCGACGCGCCGACCATGGGGATGGTGCTGCCGGGGTCGACGACCACCTGCGCGGCGGCCGCCGCGAGCCCCGCCAAGAGATACAGCCCCAGGTAGCGCCCGTGCCCGAGGGCGTCTTCGACGTTGTCGCCGAAGATGTACAAGAACAGCATGTTGCCGAGCAGGTGTTGCCAGCCGCCGTGCATGAACATGCTGGTGAGCACCGTGAACCCGTCGCCGGCCGGGTCGGCCAGCAGCCGGGCCGGGACCACGCCGAGCCACAGCGTGAGCGCGTCGCGCACGCGCCACAGCCACAGCCACACCACCAGCCAGACCGCGACGTTGACCGCGATCAGCGCGGTGTTGACGTAGGCCCGCCCCTGCCGGGGGTTCTCGTCGCGGAGGGGGATCATCTCGGCGCACAGTAAGCACGCCTCGGCCACCGCGCGACCCCACCCGGCCGCCTGGCCCAAGACCCGAGCCGCCGAGCAGTGCTAACGTCGGGCCCCCGATGTTCCGTGCGGTCCCGCTGCTGGTCGGCCTCGTGGCCGTCGCGTGCTCAGGCTCGACCTTCGACGGCCGGGTGTACCGGAGCGACGAGATCTCGTTCCGGGTCGGGCCGGTGCCCGAGTCGTGGCAACCCATCGAGGCCGACAGCACCCTCTTGGCATTCCGCGACCGCAGCGCGGGCGCCACCGTGGCGGTGAACGGGCGCTGCGGCAAAGACGGCGACGACGTCCCGCTCGAGTCGCTGACTCATCATCTGTTCTTGCACTTCACCGATCGCCAGATAACGGCCCAAGACAAGCTCGCCCTGGACGGCCGCGACGCGCTCAGGACCGTGCTCTTGGCCAAGCTCGACGGCGTGCCGAAGCATTTCACGGTGGTGGTGCTCAAGAAGGACGGTTGCGTGTACGATTTCGTACGCATCGGGCACGACGCATCGGGCATGGAAGGCTTCGAGCGTTTCGTGCAGGGCTTCTCGACCGCGGGCTGAGCCATGGCCGACCCAATCGACACCGAGCCCACCTCTGGCCGCGCCAGCATGCTGCCGCGCCCGGTGGTGGAGCCAGCCATGTCGCTGCGCTTCCTGGGCTTCTTGGATCACCTGGGCATGGTGGCGCAGATGACGGCGCGCACCACCCGCGCGCTGTTCAAGCGCCCGTTCGAAGGGCGCGCCATCCTCACGCAGTTCGAGTCGCTGGGCGTCAGGTCGCTGGGCATCGTGGTGGTCACCAGCATCTTCATCGGCATGGTGATGGCGGTGCAGTTCGCCTTCGGCCTGCGCAAGTTCGGCGGCATGGAATACACCGGGCGCGTGGTGGGGCTGTCGTTCGCCCGCGAGCTCGCGCCCACGCTCACCGCGGTGATCGTGGGCGGGCGCATCGGCGCCGGCATGGCGGCCGAGGTGGGGTCCATGGCCGTCACCGAGCAGATCGACGCGCTGCGGGCGCTGGGCGCGGACCCGTACAAGAAGCTGGTGCTGCCGCGGGTGTTCGCCTCGGTGCTGGTGATGCCGGTGCTCGGGGCGCTGGCGCTGGTGCTGGGCTTCACCGGCGCCATGCTGATCACCGATTTCCAGTTTGGCATCCCCGCGAGCTTCTTCTTCTACAGTGCGCTTGGCACCGTCACCATGAAGGACTTCGTCAGCGGCATGATCAAGACGCCGTTCTTCGGCGCCATCATCGCGCTGGTGGGCTGCCATTTCGGCATGATCACCCGGGGCGGGACCGAGGGCGTGGGCAACAGCACCACCCGCACCGTGGTGGTGGTCTCGATCTCCATCCTGATCGCCGACTTCTTCTTGACGAAGGCGTCCATCGCGCTCATGCCTGGGTTCTGATGCGCGCGCTCTTCTCGCTGGTCGTCGCCGCCGCGTGCGGCGCGTGCGGCTCGGACGAAAGCCACCCGGCCGAGTTCAGCCCCGACGCCAACCTGGCCAAGCCGCGCACCTGCGCCGAGGTCCGGCAGGGCGCGGTGCAGAGCGGCGCGGTGTGGGTCGACGATGCGCCCGCCGCCTGCGGGCCCAGCGCGCAAGAATGTCCGATCTTCGATCTGAGCGCGTTCAGCTCGGTCTGCAAGCAAGGCGTGCCCTATGCCACGTGCAAAGACGGCAAGTGGGTCGTGAACTGCAACCCCGACGCCGGGGCACCCGACGCCGCGAACGACTGATTGCCGCGGCTCAGCGGCTTGACAAGGCGCCCTTGCCTTCTACTCTTTGATCTCGAAGTGGGACGTGTCGCAACCGCCAAGCCGATCCGGCCGTCCGTGCGCCGGCGCGCGCCCCCCGAGCCGCGGCGCAAAGACGGCCTGCTCACCACCGGGGACATGGCTCGGCTGTCGCAGAACACGCTCCGCACCGTGCGCTTCTACGAAGAGGCTGGGGTCCTCGAGCCGGACAGCCGAACACGCGGGGGCCATCGCCTGTTCGGCATGCGCGAGCTTCGGAAGCTGCTCTTGGTCAGCGATCTGCGGGCGGCGGGCTTCGCCCTGGAAGAGATCCGGGACTTCTTGGCCCTGAAGCACCGCTGCCAGACCGGCTCGCTCGCGTCGCAGAAGATCGTGGCGCGGCTCGACGAGCAGCTCGAGCTGATGAACACCCGGATTGCGCTGCTGAGGCGCCTGGCCGTCGAGCTGGACGCGGCGCGCACCCACCTGACGGTGTGCGCCAATTGCACCGACCCTTCGACCTTCCCGGCTCGGTGCGACAGCTGCACCAAGCTCGGCTGCACCGGGCGGATCCCCGATGCCCTGGGCGTGCTGTGGGACGTGGACACCGAGAGGTGATGATGGCCATTCCGCGAGTGTTCACCCCGGCCGAAGTCGACGCGCTGATCCCGCGCCTGACCGAGCTGGTGGCCGAGCAGCTTCGCCGCCAGAGCGTGGTCGAAGAGGGCCTGGCCGAGCTGGCCCGGGTCGCCGGCGGGCTGCCCGCCACCATCGAGCCCACCGACGACGATTCGAGCGAGGTCGTGCGCCTGAAGCTCGAGCTCTCGCACCGCATCAAGCAATACGACGACGGCTGGCGCGAGGTGCAGGCGCTCGGCGCCGTGGTGAAGGACCCGCAAATCGGCCTGCTCGACTTCTACGGCAACGTGGACGGCAACCTGGTCTGGCTGTGCTGGCGCTACGGTGAAGAGTCGCTGCGCTACTGGCACAGCCTCGAGAGCGGGTATTCTTCGCGCAAGCCGCTGCGAGCCGAGGCCCGCCAGCGCCTCTGGAACTGAGCCCATGGATCGCGCTGCCGCCGAGCGAGCCATCGCCGACTTCTTGCGTGCGCTGGGGCGGGACCCGGCCCGCGACCCCGAGCTGGCCCTCACGCCCAAGCGCGTCGCCGAGGCCTTCGCCGATGAGCTGCTCATCGGTTACGCCACCGATCTCGAGGCGCTGCTGCACGACGGCTCCCCACCCGCCCGTCAGAGCGCCGGCATCGTGGTGGTGCGCGAGATCGCCGTCGCCACGGTCTGCCCGCATCACCTGCTCTCGTCCCTGGGGCGCGCCACCGTCGCCTACCGCCCCGGCGCCCGCGTGCTGGGCCTCGGCACCATCGCGCGACTGGTCGACGCCTGCTCTCGCCGCCTGGCGCTGCAAGAGCAGATCGGCGAGATGGTGGTCGACTCGCTGGTGCGCTTCGGCGGGGCGCGCGGGGCGTTCTGCCAGATCACCCTGCGCCACAGCTGCCTCAGCGCCCGAGGCTCGCGTCAGGCCGACGCCACCGTGCGCACCCTGGCCAGCGCCGGCGATCTGTCGGACCCCGCCTGCGCCCGAGAGCTCGATCTGGCCCTGGGCGCGGAGCGCGGGGCGTGACGCTGGCATTGGTCACCGGTCCCAGCCGCGGCATCGGCCGGGCCACGGCGCTCTGGCTGGCCGAGCGCGGCGTGAACCTGGTGCTGATGGGCCGGCAGTCTGCCGAGCTCGACCAGACCGGCGAGCTCTGCGCCCAGAAGGTCCAGGTCAGCCTCGAGCACTGCGATCTGGCCGATCGCACCGCGCTCGGCGCGGCCTGCTCGCACGTTTTGGCGAGCGCGGTGCCCGACGTGATCATCAGCAACGCCGCGGTGATCGAGCGCCGCAGCGTCGAGCTCACGTCGCTCGACGCGTGGGACCACCAGCTCGCGGTGAACCTGCGCGCGCCGTTCCAGATCGCCCGGGCATTCTTGCCGGCGCTGCGCGCACGCAAGAGCGGCCGCATCATCCACGTGGGCAGCATCTCGTCGACCCTGGGCTCGGCGAACGCAGCGGCCTACGCCGCGTCGAAGTGGGGGCTCACGGGCTTCACCAAGAGCCTCGCCGAAGAGCTCACGGGCAGCGGGGTGATCGCCCTGGTGGTGCTGCCGGGTTCGGTCGACACCGAGATGCTCGAGGGCAGCGGGTTCGCACCACGAATGAGCGCCGACGACGTCGCGCGCACGCTGGTCCACTACGCCCTGGACGCGCCGCTGGCGCACAACGGCGCGGTGATCGAGATGTTCGGCGTGTGAAATAGGGAAAGGGCCCGCCACACCCGCTCTCCTCCTACCGTTGCTGCCTTCCGGCCCTGGCGGGGTTCAAGGTGCGCTGTTGGCGAGCCCACACGCTCGAAGCAGGGCATTAGGTAGCGCAGGGCCAGGGCCATGTAAAGCCGCTCGACAAGCGCCCCGGGCGGTATCACCTTCGCGGGGCAACATGCTCCGTTTCCGCGTGGTTCGCGCGCTGCTTCTGGTCGGATCGGCCGCGCTGATCGCGGGCGCGCTGCACCGGGCGCGCCACGACCGCTGGTGGCTGGTGGTGCCGGCCGCGGTGGCGCTGGGCGTCGGCGCCTCGCTCGCGGCCCGCGAAAGCGAGCGGCGCCGGGTCCGTCGCATGTTGATCGAAGGCCGCGCGGAAGAGCTGCTGCAGCACTGGCAAGGGTCACTGGCAAGCCTGCCGCACGCCGACACGGCGGTGCCGCTGCTGAAGGCGACGGCGCTGGCGGCCACGGGCCACACCGACCGAGCGCGGACCGCGCTCGAGCACGCGGCCCGGGGCGCGGCCTGGGCTGCGGCGCACGAGCACCGGCTGGTGGTCGAGACGCTGCTCGATTCGTTCGAAGGTGAAGGGCGCGCCGCGCTGGGCAAGGCCGACGAGCTGCGGCGCCTGCCCCTGCCCCAGGTGCCCGACGACCTGCGGGCGCGCGTGGCCCTGTTGCGCGAGGCGATCGCGGCGGTGGCGCGAGCGTTCGCCCACCAGCCGGAAGAGGGCGACGTGATCTTGCTGTGGGAGGCGGCCCGCAAGAACACGCTGATCCACTGGCCGCTGCGCTACGCCGCCGCGGTGGTGTGCATCGATCGCGGGCAGCGGGCCGAGGCCCGCGAGCTGCTCGACAGCGCCCCCGAATGGCCTGAAGACTCGGCCTTTCGCGCGTTCCACGCCGAGCTTACGGCTTGGGCGCGCGAGCCAAGCAGCGTAGAGTGAGGGTTCGATCCCATGGGCGACCCCGCGAACCCGTCCCGACCGGGCCATGTCCCCGATTTGGAGCTCGGGCCCTTGGTCCCGCGCACCCAAGAGGCGCCCAAGCCCGCGGCCGCCGCGCCGGCCCCCGCGCCCGCCCAGGGCAGCTCCGGCGGCGGCGCGTTCGATCTGTTCGGGGGCGGCTTCGACGCCGATCACTTCGGCAGCGGCTCGTCCCTGTCGAGCACCGGTGGGGCCACGAAGAGCAGCGGCAACTACGACGGCAGCTCGATGGATCTCGATGACGGCGACGCGCAAGCGGGCCTGAGTCTCGAGCTCTCGTCGTACCGGCCCCCGGCCCCCGAAGGAAGCGTCGCGCCCCAGGCGCCCACGGCGCCCCCGGCACCGCCGACCACCTCCGGGGCGCCCGCCCCGCTCGCCCAAAGCATGGCGCCCGCGCTGCCCGCGGTCGAGGCCAGCGCCGTGGCCCTGATCGCGCGCTACGGCCCCGCCCCGTCGCCGATTTACCTGGCGCCGCTGTATGCGTTCCGCGTGCTGATCCGACAGCGCGAGCTCCGCGCCGAGCTCGCGCGCCTGAACGGTGAGAGCGCCGCGCAAGACAAGAAGCTGGACGAGCTCTTCGCCTCGCTGGCCCAAGACATGCGGGCCCAGCTCGAGGCCGACTCGCGGTTTTCCGCCCACTACGAGCCCGTGCGGCAGCTCGAGGCCATTGCCCAAGAGCGCGGCGCCGTCCTCAGCCAGACCAACCAAGCGCTCGATGCCCAGAGCGCCCAGCTCGAGCAACAGCTGCAGGCGATCCGCGCTCAGCTGCCGCCGCTCGAGGCCGAGCGCGATCGCGCCACCGCCGAGGTCACCGAGCGCGAAGGCGTGCTCGCGCGCGTGGCGGCCAAGCAGAAGCGCTTCTTGATCGAGGCGCGCTCGATCAAGATGAGCGCCCAGCAGGGCGCCCCGCCGAACACGCCGCCTTCCCCCGAGGCCGCGGCTCAGATCCAGGGGCTCGAGGCGCAGGCGGCGGCCATGCAGCCCGAGGTCGCGACCTTGCAGCAAGCGCTGGCAGAAGCCCAGGGCGTGCTGCAGCAGGTGCGCGGGCAGATCGGCCTGCTCGGGCAGCACACCCGTCGCATCCAGGATCAGCAGAAGGCCCTCGCCCGCCAGTTCCAGGGCCAGCTGAGCGCCGCGTCGGCCAGCGTCTCGGAGGCCCAGCGCGAGCTGACCACGGCCCTGGCCGGCATCGGGCGCAGCCTGATCGCCCAGGACGAGTCCCTGGGGTTCCCCGCCGCCACGCTGAGCGCGATCCGCGGCGGCGAGGTCAATCACAAGCGGCTCGCCGAAGCCAGCGCGCTGCACCTGGCCGCGCTCGACACCTACGACCGGCAGGTCGTGAAGAAGGGCTACCTCTTGGTGGCCGGCGTGGTGGGCGGGCTCGTCTTGCTGATCGTCTTGCTGATCGTGCTCTAGGCCCGACCCGGGTCAGAGCGGGATGTTGCCGTGCTTGCGCGGCGGGTTCTCGAGCCGCTTGTTCTTCAGCATCTCGAGGCACACCGCCAGGCGCTTGCGGGTCGAGCGGGGGTGGATCACCTCGTCCACGAAGCCCAGCTCCGCCGCCTTGTAGGGGTTGGCAAACTTGGCCCGATACTCTGCGCTGAAGTCGGCGCGGGCCTGATCGGCGCTCGCTGCCTCTTCGATCTCTTTGCGGTACACGATGTTCACCGCGCCGTCGGGGCCCATCACCGCGATCTCTGCCGTGGGGAAGGCCAGATTCACGTCACCGCGGACGTGCTTGCTGCTCATCACGTCGTAGGCCCCGCCGTAGGCCTTGCGCGTGATCACCGTCAGCTTCGGCACCGTGGCCTCGCAGAACGCGTACAAGAGCTTCGCGCCGTGCACGATGATGCCGCGGTGCTCTTGGTCGACCCCGGGCAAGAACCCCGGCACGTCCACCCAGGTCACGATCGGCAGGTTGAAGCAGTCGCAGAAGCGCACGAAGCGCGCTGCCTTGATGCTGGCGTCGATGTCCAGCACCCCCGCCAGATACGCCGGCTGATTGGCCACCACGCCCACCGGCCGCCCGCCGATGCGGGCGAAGCCCACCACCATGTTCTTCGCCCAGTGCTCGTGGACCTCGAGCAAGTAGCCGTCGTCGACCACCGCCGCGATCACCTTCTTCATGTCGTAGGGCTTGTTGCTCTCGACCGGGACCAGCAGATCGAGCTCGGGCACCTCGCGGTCCACCGGATCGGTGCAGACCGCCACCGGCGGATCTTCGGTGTTGTTCAGCGGAAGGAAGCTGAGCAGCTCACGCACCCTGGCGATGCAGGCGCGGTCGTCGGGCGAGGTGAAGTGCGCCACGCCGCTCTTGCCGGCGTGGGCCCCTGCGCCACCCAGCGCCTCTTTGCTCACCTCTTCGTGCGTCACCGTTCGGATCACGTCGGGGCCGGTGATGAACATGTAAGAGGTGTTCTCGACCATGAAGATGAAGTCGGTGATGGCCGGCGAATACACCGCGCCGCCCGCGCACGGCCCCATGATGGCGCTGATCTGCGGCACCACGCCCGAGGCCAGGGTGTTGCGCAAGAAGATGTCGGCGTAGCCCGCCAGGGATTCGACGCCTTCTTGAATGCGCGCGCCCCCCGAGTCGTTCAGGCCGACCACCGGCGCGCCGACCTTCATCGCCAGATCCATGACCTTGCAGATCTTCGAGGCGTAGGCCGCCGAGAGCGAGCCGCCGAACACGGTGAAGTCCTGCGCGAACACGAAGATGCGGCGGCCGTCCACCGTGCCGTGCCCGGTGACCACGCCGTCGCCCAGCACCTTCTGCTCTTGCATGCCGAAGTCGGCGCAGCGGTGGGTGACGAAGCGGTCCAGCTCGATGAAGCTTCCGGGATCCAGCAACAGCTCGATGCGCTCCCGCGCCGTCAGCTTGCCCGCTGCGTGCTGCTTGTCGACCCGGGCTTTGCCGCCGCCTTCCAGAGCCTTCGCGTTCAGCTCGTCGAGGCGAGCCAGTGCGTCTTTGCCGTTCGACATGGGGCGCCCTCGCTAGCATGAGCGCCGCGCTGCGTCACTCGGCGGCAGGGTCGAAGTACTCGACCTCGACTCCCCGCGGCGTGCGGAACCGGGTCACCCCCGGCCGTCGCTCGATGACGTAGTCGGGACCGATCGGAACCTTGCCGAACCCGCCCGGCGTATCCACCACCAGCTTCGGCAGTGCGATGCCGGACAGGCGCCCCCAGAGCTGCTCCATGATGGCGATGCCGGCCCCGATGGGCGTGCGCAGGTGTCCGGTGCCCTTGGCGGGGTCGGCCTGAAGCAGGTAATAGGGCCGCGCGCGACAGCGTGTGAGCCCGCGGAACAGCTCGGCCAGAACCGCGGCGTCGTCGTTCACGCCTCGCAAGAGCACGCTCTGGTTCATCACCGGAAAGCCGGCGTTCGCCAGGCGCTCGAGCCCGGCCCGAGCCAGCGGCGTGAGCTCTTTCGGGTGGTTGAAATGCGTCATCACCCACAGCGGGTGGAAGGGCGCGAGCGCAGACAAGAGCTCGGCCGTGATGCGGTGGGGCAACACCACCGGCACGCGGGTGGCGAGGCGAATCGTCTCGATGCTCTCGATCTGTCGCAAGCGCTCGATCACCGCCACCAGTCGATCGGTGGCCAGCGTGAGCGGATCGCCGCCGCTCACGATCACGTCGCGCACCTCGGGGTGACCTGCCAGCCACTCGAAGGCGGCGGAAAGGTGCTCGACCGAGCGCGTGCCGCTGCCGCCACCCACCATCCGGCTGCGGGTGCAGAAGCGGCAATAGACGGCGCAGCGATCGGTCGCCAGCACCAGCGCCCGATCGGGGTAGCGCTGCACCAGATCGGGCGCGACCTCGTGGGCCACCTCGCCCAGCGGGTCGACCAGGTCTCCGCGGGTGGTCTCGCGCTCGGCCACGTGCGGCACCACCTGACGGCGGATCGGGCAGCGCGGATCGCTGCCGTCGACCAGCGACAGATAGTAGGGCGTGATCGCCAGCGGGAAGCCCTCGCGCTCGGCGCGCTCGGCGCCGGCACGCTCCGCGTCACTCAGCGCGAGGTGTTCACCCAGCTCGCGCGCGGAACGCACGGCGCGGGCCAGCTGCCACTTCCACTCGGGCGTGCGCCGCTGCGAGTCGGGGTCGCCAGCGTGGGGCAGAACCAGCCGCGCGCTACTTGGGCGCTCGGGCGCCTGCATCCAGCTTTTCCAGCGGTGACTTCGGCAGCTCGACCTTTTCGAGCGCCTTGTCGTCGATCTTGACCGGGTAGCGCTCGCGAAGCTCCTTCTCGATGCGGGCCTCGGCGGTGCGCACGCGCTCCTGCAAGATGGCCACGCGGATGGTCCGCTCGGCCTCGGCCAGCGTGCGATCGCGCGCGTCGGTCTTGCCCGTCATGCGCACCACGTGGAACTTGCCGCCCTCGGCCACCAGCTCGGCAAAGATCCCGCCGACCGCGCCGATCTTGAACACGGCGTCGCGCAGCGGCTCGGGCACCCGGGGGTTGTCGCCCTTGGCAGCGCCAGGCGGGCCGACGATGCCCAGGTCGCCGGCCAGCTCGGCAGGGCCGGTGGCCGCGCCCTGCGGGGGCTTCTCGAGCGAGTGGTCGCGCACCAGCTTGCCCCAGTCGGTGGGCGAGGCCTTCTTGGCGTCTTCGAGCACCTTCTTGGCCTTCGCCTCGTCAGCCATCACGATGTGCGCCACACGGCGCCGCTCGGGGTCGCGGAACTCGTCCCGGTGCGAGTCGTAATAGGCGCGCACCTCGCTCTCGGGGATGTCTGCCGGCGCGGTGACCTCGGTCCGCGTCTGACGCATCACGTCCTCGCGCAAGATCTGCCGGATGCGCTCCTTGACCTCGGGCTTCTGATCCAGGCCGCGGCGCTTGGCCTCGAGGGCCAGCAGCTCGGCCTTGATGATCTCGTCCAGCAGCTGGCGACGCCGCTCGACCGACTGGTAACGCAGCCGCTCGAACTGATCCATCCGGTCGATGGTGGCCGCGAACTCGCCCAGCGTGATCACCTTGTCGCCCACGGTGGCAATGGGCTTCTGGGCCAGCTCGGGCGTGAGCCCGCTGGCGGCCGGCGCGGCGCCCCCGTCGGCGGGGGCGGGTTTGTCGACGGCCTTCTCGTTGCAGGCCAGCCCGACGAGCCCGGACACGAGCAAGACGGCGGCGAGGGGCCTCGGCATGGTGGGGACCGAATACTACGACCGGCTCGACGGTGCCAGGCGTTGCAGGGCGGCCGCAGCACGGCTAGGTCTCGTCGCCGTGACGAATCCAGCCGCCACTCTCAAGTACCGCCGGGTGATCATCAAGCTGAGCGGCGAGGCGCTCTCGGGTGGAACCGGCGGGTCGGGGATCGACACCGCGACGCTCGAGGCCACCGCGGCCGAGCTGGGCGAGGTCCACGGTTCGGGCGTGCAGGTCGGGCTGGTGGTGGGCGGCGGCAACATCTTTCGCGGGCTGAAGGGCGCCAGCGAGGGCATGGACCGCGCGCAGAGCGACTACATGGGCATGCTGGCGACGGTGATCAACGCGCTGGCGCTGCAAGACGCCCTGGAGCGGCGCGGCATCCCCACGCGCGTGATGACCGCCATCGAGATCCGCCAGGTGGCCGAGCCGTACATCCGGCGGCGCGCCATCCGCCACCTGGACCGGGGGCACATCGTGATCTTTGCCGCCGGCACCGGCAACCCTTACTTCTCGACGGACACCGCCGCCGCCCTGCGCGCGATGGAGATCCGGGCCGAGGCCCTGCTGAAGGCCACCAAGGTCGACGGCATCTACGACCGCGATCCGGTCCGCCACGAGGGCGCCACGCTGCTCAAGGCGGTGGCCTACGAGCGCTTCCTGAGCGAGAACCTGAAGGTGATGGACGCGACGGCCGTGGCACTCTGCCGTGAGAACGGCCTGCCGATCCGCGTGTTCAAGATGACCCCGGGCAACATCAAGCGCGTCTGCCTGGGCGACGACGTCGGCACCATCGTCTCGGACGAAGGTTAGCGCCACTTCTGAACACGCAATCGCGTGTTACGCTTCGCTCCCCGCCATGTGGCAAACCCTGCCCGAGCTCGGAACTGGCATCATCTATGCGGTCCTCGTGGCCGCGGCCTACACCTTCGCGGTGGCGATCGCCGCTGGCCGCGGGCGACCGCGCCTGCTCGACGCCGCGCGCTTCGGCGGCTACGCCACCTGCGCGTTGATCGGTCTGGGCACGGTGCTGCTCGCCTACGCCTTCATCACGCATGACTTCCGCATCCGCTACGTCGCCCGTTACAGCGACCGGTCGATGCCCACCGCGTATCTGTTCGCGTCGCTCTGGGGCGGGCAAGACGGCTCGCTGCTCTGGTGGGCGGCGCTGCTCGCCGGGTACACCTCGGCCTGCCTGCGCTGGATGAAGGGGCGCTACCGCCAGCTGCAGCCCTATGTGATCGCCACGCTGATGAGCATCGTGGCGTTCTTCGCGGTGCTGATGCTGTTCGCCGCCAACCCGTTCTCGACCAGCATGGCGGGGGCATCGCTCGACGGCGAGGGGTTGAACCCTCTGCTCCAGAACTACTGGATGGCGATCCACCCGCCCGCGCTGTACCTGGGGTTCGTCGGCTGCGCGGTCCCGTTCTCGTTCGCGATCGCCGCCCTGGTCACCGGCCGGCTCGACAACGACTGGGTCATCGCGGTGCGCAAGTGGATGCTGTTCGCCTGGCTGTTCCTCAGCATCGGCAACGCCCTGGGCATGATCTGGGCCTATGAAGAGCTGGGCTGGGGCGGGTACTGGGCGTGGGATCCGGTGGAAAATGCCGCATGTTTGCCCTGGTTCACCGCCAGCGCCTACGTGCACTCCACCATGATCCAAGAGCGCCGCAACATGCTCAAGGTGTGGAACGTGGTGCTGATCTGCGTGACCTTCTTGCTCACCATCTTCGGCACGTTCTTGACCCGCTCGGGCCTCATCGCCAGCGTGCACAGCTTCGCCCAGAGCAACATCGGCATCTTCTTCGTCTATTACATGGGCTTCGTGATCGCAGTCGCCGCCGGGCTGATCGCCTGGCGCTGGCGCGAGCTACGATCCGAGGGCCGCATCGAGGCAGTGGCCAGCCGCGAAGCGGCCTTCGTGCTCAACAACTGGGTGTTGGTGGGCATCATGACCTTCGTCACGGTGGCCACGCTCTGGCCGAAGATCAGCGAGTGGCTGTACAAAGAGAGCGTCACCGTCGGCCCGCCGTTCTTCAATCGCTGGATCGCGCCGGCGGGGGTGCTGCTCTTCTTGCTGATGGGCGTGGCGCCGCTGTTCGGCTGGCGCAAGACCAGCGAAGCCTCGCTCAAGCGGGCGTTCGCCTGGCCGCTGGGGGCGGCGGCCGTGATGCTGGTGCTGCACCTGGCACTCGGCAGCCGCCTGGGCTACCCGGCCTGGGTCCACACCGATCAGTTCTACCCCGGCGTGGTCGGCGCGATCTTGCAGAAACTGGGCTCGATCTTGCCGATGGTGGTGATCGCGCTCGCCGCGTTCAACACGGCCGTGATCGTGCAAGAGTTCGCGCGCGGCGTGGCAGCCCGCCAGCGTTCGAGCGACAAGGCGGGCGACCGCGAGAGCTGGTACGCCTCGCTGATCCGGCTGGTCGACAAGAGCCGTCGTCGCTACGGCGGATACATCGTCCACTTCGGGATCGTGCTGATGTTCATCGGCTTCACGGGCAAGGCGTGGAGCATCGACAAAGAGGCCACCATGGCCCCGGGCGATCAGGTGGCGCTCGGCGACTACACCTTGACCTACAAGGGCTCGCGCATGGAGGTCGACGTGAACAAGCGGATGGTCTTCGCCGACGTCGAGGTGACGCGCGGGGGCCACTCGCTCGGCGTGATGTCGCCGGCCAAATTCATCTACAAGCGCTCGGCCGAAATGCCCACCACCGAGGTCGCCATGCATCGCAGCTTCCGCGACGACCTGTATCTGGTGGTCGGCATGGTCAGCCCCGAGAGCAAGAAGGCCTCGTTTCAGCTCCACGTGAACCCCCTGGTGAGCTGGATCTGGCTGGGCGTGGTGGTCCTGATCTTCGGCAGCACGGTGTCACTCTGGCCCGAGATGGCCCTGCGCGAGATGGGCGCCTGGGGCTACGTGCGCACGGCCGCCGCGGGCCTCTCGGCCATCGCCTTCGCGGTGTGGCTGGGCATGAGCCCGTCCACGGCCTACGCCAGCGCGCGCGAAGGGCGACCCCCGCCCACCCACCGGGCGCCACCGAGCTGGGGCGATCTGCCTCTGGGCGGGGCCGGGGCGGCGCTCTTCGGTGGCATGGGCCTGGCCGCGGTGGCGATCCGCCGCCGCCGCGCGGAACGATAGCGACATGGCGCCGAAGCTGGTAACCGGAGGTTCGTGCCGGTCCGCGTGAACGACCTCTTGCTGCGAGCGCGCCCCTTCACGCCGCTCTTGCTGGCGGCCGCGGTGATCGGCGCGGCGCTCACCCGGGGGCTCGGGCTTTCGCTCTTGGTGCTGGCCGGTGGAATGCTGCTCTACGCCATCGGCAGCCTCTGGGCCAGCGTACAGAGCCTGGGGGACGACGCGGCGCTCAGCCTGGACGAGGCACTGGCGCTGGCGGCGCCGTCGGCCGAAGAAGAGAAGAAGCGCTCGGTGCTGCGCGCTCTCAAAGATCTCGAATACGAGCGCAACGTCGGCAAGATCGGCGACGCGGACTACCTCGAGCTCTCGACCCGATATCGTGAAGAGGCGCGCCGGCTGCTGCGCGAGCTGAACGACGCCGAGCTGCCGGCGCGGGCGCGGGTCGAGAAGCTCTTGGCTCGGCGCCTGGGGGGTGCCGCACCGCCGCCGCCTCGACGAGCGCCTCCCGAAAGCGAGGCCCAAGGCGACGACACCGAGCTGGACTCCGACACCGAGACCGCGGGCGACACCGAGCTGGACTCCGACACCGAGACCGCGGGCGACACCGAGAGCGAGCGCGCTCCAGAAGCCAGCGGGAAGCCGACGTGCACCGAATGCGATACCGAGAACGATCCCGACGCGCGCTTCTGCAAGAAGTGCGGAGAGGCGCTGGGGTGAGGCGCGCGCTGGTCCTGGGGAGCGCGGGCCTTCTGCTGACCGGGCTCGCGCTGGCGCAGGCGCCGCTGCCACCGGGCGCATCGGCTCAGATGCCACCGGGCCACCCGCCGGTGCAGGGCTCTGCCGCCCCGGCCGAGGCGGCGCCCCGCGGGCGCGCTGCGGCGCGCACCGACCAGAACGTGCCCTCGGCCGAGCTTCCCGCCGGCGTGATCGAGGCGCGCATCAACGATGCCCAGGGCAATCCGCTGCCCGGCGTGGCCACGCGGCTGGCGGTGCTGCGGCAGAGCGTCTCGGAAGGCGACGCTCGCGAGTTCAAGACCGCAATCTCGGGCACCGACGGCAAGGTGCGCTTCGACGGCATGGCGACCGGCGCCAAGATCAGCTACCGCCTCACGGTGAAGCGCGAGGCTGCAGAATACGCCTCGTCACCCTTCAGCCTGCGTGACGACGTCGGGCAAGCCCTGGTGCTGCACGTCTACCCGGTCGCCACCGACATCCGCCGCGTCATGGTGGGCATGCGCGGCTTCGTCATGGTCGAGCCGCGCGACGACGTATTCCAGTTCGAGGTCCTGTTCCGCGTCTTCAACGTGGGCGCGGTGACCTGGGTGCCCGACGATCTGGTGATCGATCTGCCGCGCGGCTGGAAGGGGTTCAAGGCCCAAGAGTCGATGGGCGACACTCGCTTCGTCGCCGAGGGGGATCGCGGCGCGCGGCTGATGGGCACCTTCGGGCCAGGGCAGCACGACGTGGTGTTCCGTTTTCAGGTTCCCAATCACCACGACGAGACCGTCGAATTCGAGATGTCGCTTCCGCCGCACGTGGCCGAAGCACAGGTGATGGCAGAGGCCGCCAAGGGCATGGGGGTCGAGGTCTCGGGCATGACGCCGGCGCAATCCACGGTGCGCGAAGACGGGCGCCGGCTGCTGGTCACCGGGCGCCAGCTCAAGCCCGGTGAGCCCGAGATGAAAGAGCTCTCGATCCGCCTCACCGGCATCCCCACGCCCGGCCCGGCGCGCTGGTACGCGGCAGGGCTCGCCATCGCACTTGGTGCCCTCGGCCTGTACATCGGCCTGGGCGGGGACAAAGGCCAAGGCAGCGCCGAGGCACTCTCCCCGGACGACGTCGCGCGCGCCAAGAAGCTCTTGCTCGACGAGCTGGTGGCGCTCGAGCAAGCCCGAGCCTCCGATCAGATCGGCCCCAAGACGTACGAGTCTGCCCATCGGACGCTGATCGATGCGCTGACGCGGCTCGAAGCCCGCCTGCCGGGTCACCCGGAGAAACCCCGCAAAAGGCGGGCGCCGGCAGCCTGATCAGCCCCTGGGTGCACCGGTCTCCACAGGGTGGGGAAAACCTCCGGAAAACCCTGCGGAAGAGTTCCGGGCGAGCCTGGGGCATCTGCCACCCACCGCGATCTCTCCACACCGTCCTACATCCCCCTGCATCCATGGCTCCCCAGGGTGGGCATCCGTTTAATCGAACGATTCAGGCTGCTTGCTGCGTTTTCCCCAGTCTCCACAGGGCCTACCAAGGCTACTTCTCAAATCTATTTCTTTAAGAGAGAGAGAAGAGGGAGTCAGGAGCAGCCCCACCCAGCCCTGTGGACAACCTGGGCAGAGAAAACCCTCGAATTCCGCGCGGTCCCGCCTAGCGCCCTGCCACGGACGCAGCTAGGACGGCCGCACCATGCAGGTCGTGGTGAGCAAAAAGGATCTCCTGCGCGTCCTCGGGCGCTGCCAGGGCGTTGCGGACAAGAAGAGCACCATGCCGGTTCTCGGCAACGTGCTCCTCGAGGTGTCGGGCCCCGACCAGCTGCGGCTGGCCGCCACCGACCTGTACTTGGCCGTCAGCGGTACCATCAAGGCCCGCGTCGACAAGGGCGGCTCCATCGCCGTCGGCGCGCGTGATCTCTTCGAGCGCGTGAAGATGATGCCCGAGGGGCAGATCTCCATCGCCACCACCGAGGGTTCGGCAACCACCATCCGGTCGGTCGGTGCGGCGCGCCGCTACACCGTGCACGGCATTCCGGGGGACGAATTCCCCGCGCTCCCGCAGCTCGACGAAGCCACGCCCATGCACTCGCTGGACGTGGACGCGCTCTCGCAGCTGATCGCCGCCACGCAGTTCTCGGTTTCGACCGACGAGACTCGCCTGCACCTGAACAGCGCGCTGTTCGAGTGGGAGGGCGACCGGGTGCGCATGGTCTCGACCGACGGTCATCGTCTGAGCAAGATGGAAATCCAGGTGCCCGGCAAGCAGGCGTCCGCGTCGATGCTGATCCCGCTCAAGGGCGTGCTCGAGCTCAAGCGCCTCTGCGACGAAGCCAAGGCCGAGCAGGGCAAGGCAGAAGACGCCGCCGACGCCAGCACCATCAAGCTCGGTCAGAGCGGTCCGAATGCCTTCTTCCAGCTGGCGGGCTTCCGCTTCAGCGTGAAGCTGGTCGACGCGCAGTTTCCCCCGTACTCGCAGGTCATTCCCGACTCTACCGAGAAGGCCGTGCGCGTGCCGCGCCTGCCGTTCATGGACTCGCTCAAGGCCGTGCACCTTGCCGCCAGCGATCGCACTGGCGGCGTCAAGCTGACGCTCGACGCCGGCAAGGTCCGACTCGAGAGCGAGAGCCCCGAGAGCGGCGAGGGCTTCGACGAGATCCCCATCGACTACGACGGCGGTCCGATGACCATCGGCTTCAACGCGCGCTACTTCCTGGACGTGCTCGGCGCCGTCAGCGACGACGAAGTGATCCTGGGCATCAGCGGCGAGCTCGATCCGGCGGTGGTCAAGCCCGCCAGCGAGAGCACCAAGGCGAGCTACCTCGCCGTGATCATGCCGATGAGAATCTGACTCTCGGCCTTCACCAGTGACCGCCGAGCTCGTCTTCGAGCGGATCGCGATTCGCGCGTTCCGCAACATCACGGCGGCCGAGCTCGATCCTGCGCCGCGCCTCAACCTGGTGTCGGGTGACAACGGGCACGGCAAGACCAGCCTGCTCGAGGCGCTCTACGTGCTCTGCACCAGCAAGAGCTTTCGCGCCGACAAGAACGCCGAGGTGATCCAGACCGGCGCCGAAGCCGCCCAGATCGGCGCCCGCATCGTCGAAGGCGGGCTCTGCCGCGAGCAACGCGCGGTGCTTCGGCCGAAGGCCCGCACCTTCTCCGCCGACGGCAAGCGCGTGGCCAAGCTCTCGGCCTGGGCGGTGAAGACGCCGGTGGTGGTGTTTCACCCCGGCGACCTGGCTCTGGCCAGCGGCCCTGCCCAGGGGCGGCGCACCCTGCTCGACCGCGTGGCGCTGTTCCTCGAGCCGGTCAGCGCCGACCACCGCCTGCGCTACCAGACGGCGCTGCGCGAGCGCCAGCGCGCCCTCGACGAACGGGGGCCGCGCGCCCCCGAGCTGGACGCCTACGAGACGCTCTTGGCCGAGCACGGCGCGGCGCTCTGCCGAACCCGCGAACGCACCGCCGCCCGGATCGCCGAGGCCCTTGGGCCCAGCTTCGAGCGGATGGCCGCGCCCGGGCTTCGCCTCGACGTTCGGTTGCACAGCGCTGGCAGCCCCGACCCCGAGCTGTTCCGTCGCGCGCTCGCCGAGGCGCGGCCGGTGGACGTCCGGCGCGGCAGCGCCAGCTTTGGCCCACAGCGCGACGATCTCGAGCTCTGGGTCGACGGTCGCTCGGCGCGCCGGCACGCCTCGCAGGGGCAGCAGCGCGTGCTCTCGCTGGCACTGAAGGTGGCCGAGCTCGACTGCGTCCGGCAGGCGCGCGGGGCGCACCCCATTCTGCTTCTGGACGACGTATCGAGCGAGCTGGATGCCGAGCGATTCGCGGCGGTGTTCCGGCTGCTCTGCGAGGTTCCGAGCCAGGTTTTCGTGACCACGCCGCGGCCCGAGCTGTTCGTGATGCCCGAGATTGCACCGACCGATCGCGCCGATTTCACGGTGTGCGCCGGGGCCGTCCGCCGGGCGCGCTGAAAGGCCGAAATCCAGCGGAATTTCCCGGGCGTTCGCCTTGCCGCCCAGCGTCACAAACGGTATACGGACGGCAGGTCATTTTGGCGCCCGCCGATCTCACTCCCAGCCCGGCGATCGCGAGCACTTCGCGGCCGCTCTGCTAGCCGAAGTCGGCAGCCACACCCTCGCGCCGCTCGCGCTTCGTGTGGCCTGCGTCGAAACCCGAAACGAGGATCTCTGCTTGACCACCGAGTCTCCGCAAAACCCACCCGAAACGCCGCCGCCGTCTCCGTCGCAGGCTCCGCCGCCCGGTGACTACGAAGCAGGCAACATCACGGTGCTCGAAGGGCTCGAGGCCGTGCGCAAGCGCCCCGGCATGTACATCGGGGACGTGCACGACGGCTCGGCGCTGCACCACCTGGTTTGGGAGGTGATCGACAACTCGGTCGACGAGCACCTGGCGGGGCAGTGCACCCGCATCAAGATCGGCGTCCACTTCGACGGCTCGGTCACGGTGGAAGACGACGGCCGCGGCATCCCGGTGGACATGCACGAGCGCGGCGTCAGCGCGGCCGAGGTCGTGATGACCGTGCTGCACGCGGGCGGCAAGTTCGACCACTCGAGCTACAAGGTCAGCGCCGGCCTGCACGGCGTGGGCGTCAGCGCCGTCAACGCCGTGTGCGAGAAGTTGCGGCTCGAGATCCGTCGCCAAGGCGGGCTCTACTTCCAGGAATATCGCCGCGGTGTGCCGCAGGGCGCCATCGAGCGCATCGGTGAGACCGACGAGCACGGCACGAAGGTCACCTTCAAGCCGGATCACGAGATCTTCACCAGCACCGAGTACAACTACGACATCCTGGCCAATCGCCTGCGTGAGCTGGCCTTCTTGAACTCGGGCTTGATCATCGAGCTGACCGACGAACGCGGTGGGGGCAAGCACGAGGTCTTCGAGTTCAAGGGGGGCATCAAAGAGTTCGTCGCGCTGATGAGTCAGAAGAAAGAGCCGATTCACGACGACGTGATCGCCTTCTCGGCCGAGGTCCAGGGTGAAGACACCAAGGCGCCGGTCAGCGTCGATCTGGCGATCCAGTGGTCCGCTTCGTATCAGGAGCAGATCCTCTGCTACACCAACAACGTCCACAACAAGGACGGCGGCACGCACATGACCGGGCTCCGCACCGCGCTCACGCGGCTGCTCAACACCTACGGTCAGGCGCAGAACCTGCTCAAAGACGTGAAGAGCGGCGTCACCGGTGAAGACGCCCGCGAAGGCGTGATCTGCGTGATCCACGTCAAGCACCCCGACCCCAGCTTCGACTCGCAGACCAAGAGCAAGCTGGTCTCGAGCGAGGTGTCGGGCATCGTGCAGAACGTGGTGGCCGAGCACGTGGGGCGCTATTTCGAAGAGCACCCGGGCACCGCCCGCAAGATCCTGGAGAAGGCCGTGATGGCCAGCCGCGCGCGCGAGGCAGCGCGCAAGGCGCGCGAGGTGGTGCGCAAGGGTGTGCTCGACTCGACCGCGCTCTCGGGCAAGCTGGCCGACTGCCAGAGCAAGGACCCTGCGCAGAGTGAGCTCTACATCGTCGAGGGCGAGAGCGCCGGCGGCAGCGCCAAGCAGGGCCGCGATCGGCACTTCCAGGCCATCTTGCCGCTCAAGGGCAAGATCCTCAACGTGGAGCGCGCGCGCCTCGACAAGATGCTCTCGAGCCAAGAGGTCGCGACGCTGATCAGCGCCCTGGGCTGCGGCATCGGAGAGAACGGCAACTTCGATCTGTCGAAGGTCAGGTATCACCGGGTGATCTTGATGAGCGTCGACGCCGGCGAGCACGTCTTCGTCAGCGACGAGCGTGGCACGCGCATGGTCGAGATCGGCCAGCACGTCGACGCGGCGCTGAACGGCGTTGCCGAGAGGGACGGCTACTTCAAACGCACGGGTCAGGGCTTGGGCGAGGTGCTGTGCTTCGACAAGGGTGACTGCACCGTGCGCTTCCGCCCGGTGAAGGGCGTGATCCGTCATGCGGTCGACGAACCCCTGTTCGAGATAGGGACGGCCTACGGTCGGAGCGTCCGCGTCACCGCGAGCCACAGCGTCTTCGTTTACCGCAACGGCGAGGTCGCGCTCGAGCGCGGCGACCAGATCGCCGTCGGCGATCGCGTCGTCGCTCCGCGCACGGTGCGCCTGCCCGCGACAGCGCCCAGCCGCATCGATCTGCTCGCCGAGCTGCATCGCGTCCCCGAAGCGGCCAGCCAGGTCTGGGTGCGTGGCCCTGCGGTGGAGGCCCTGCACGGGAAAGACGCTGCCGTGCGCCTCTCGGATCTGGACACTGACGACGTCGCCTGGTTCGGCTCCCGCGAGGACTTGGAGCTGACGCCGGAGCACTACGGCAAGGTGGGGATCCGGCGGTTCATCGAGGTTGGCTCCGAGCTGATGACACTCCTGGGCTTCTACCTGGCGGAGGGTTCGTGCAGCGATCGCGGCGGCGTTCGCCTGGCTATTGGCAAGGGCAACGAGCGCTTCCTACCGGAGATGGGCGCCGCTATCGAGAAGGTCTTCGGCCTCCCCGCCAAAAGCTACGAGTCCGACGCGCGCATTGGTGAGCTGAAGCTCGTGAACCGCGTCGCCGCGCTGGCCTGGCAGCACGTGTTCGGGTTCCGCGGAGCGGAGTCGCACACCAAGAGCGTTCCGGATCTCGCGTTCGGCGTGCACGAAGCGCTCCGGGCGGCCTTCCTGCGCGGGTACCTCCTGGGCGACGGCACCGCGACGAACGGGCGCATCGTCTTCTCAACCTCGTCACGCAGCGTCGCCGCCGGGGTTTCGTATTTGCTGTCGAGCCTGGGTGTGATCGCTTCGCTCTCCACGCGTGAGCCCGACGGTGTCGAGCGCGAGGTGCGCGGCAAGCCCTGCGTCACCCGGCACACGCATTACACGCTCACGGTCAGCGCCCGCGAAGATCTCGCTCTCCTGCGTCCGGTGTGGTCGAGTCATGCTGGCGCCGCCAGCGTCGAAAACGCGGTCGCCAGCACGCACCCCAGCGTCAATCGCGCCTTCGACGTCATCGGCGGCGACCTGATCGCGGTGCCCGTCATTGCCGTGCGGCAGGTCGAGGCAACCAACGGCAACGTCTACGACTTCTCGGTCGAGACCGACGAGAACTTCGTGGCCGGGTTCGGCGGGCTTTGCGTGCACAACACTGACGCCGACGTCGACGGAAGCCACATCCGCACCCTGTTGCTCACCTTCTTCTATCGGCAGATGCGCGAGCTGATCGAGAGCGGGTACCTGTACATCGCGCAGCCGCCGCTGTTCCGCGTGCGCAAGGGCAAGAAGGATCTCTACCTCAAAGATCAGACCGCGCTCGATCGGCTGCTCACCCAGAACGGCATCGACGGGCTCACCGTGCAGAGCGCGAAGGGGCCCGCCATCTCGGGCAAGCCGCTGTACGAGCTGTCGACGCGGCTGCGATCGTTCCGCCACATCTTGGCCAAGATCGATCGGCGCTGCGACGCGCGGGTAGTGGGCGCCCTGCTCCGCTGTAGCGGGATGACGCGAGAGGACTTCCGCAGCACCGAGAAGGTGCAGGCCGCCGCGGACAAGCTGCGCGCCTACCTCGAGACGCGCTACCCGGATCTGCTTCCGCTCACCGTGGACGTCGATTGGGACAAGACCCACGGCGGCGGTCGCATCGCCGCGAAGTTCCGGCCGGGCTCGTCCACCCGGCCCGCCGTGGCCGACTGGGAGCTGGCCGACAGCGCCGAGTATCAGGAGCTCTTGGCGATCGAAGAAGACATTCGCTCGATCGGGCCCGCGCCCTACACCGCCAAGACCGACAGCGGCGAGCCGGTGAGCTTGCCCGACCCCGAGGCGCTCGACGCCTTCATCGACGAGCGGGGTCGCAAGGGCACCAGCATCACGCGCTACAAGGGCCTGGGCGAAATGAACGCCGGCGAGCTGTGGGAGACCACCATGAACCCCGACGCCCGGACGCTGCTCAAAGTGCGGGTCACGGACGACGTGGCCGCTGACGAGCTGTTCAGTGTTCTGATGGGCGATCAGGTCGAGCCCCGCCGGCAGTTCATCGAAGAGAACGCGCTGAACGTCCGGAATTTGGACATTTAGCCGCGCCCGGCCCGCGCCGCCCCGAGCTGGCGCCGGCCGGGCCCGGCGAGCTGTGCTAGAAACCCCGGACTCCCGTCCTTGGGTGGGGGGTTGGTTTCCTTTTCACATCCGGCCGAGTTGTGCTTTATTCCGCGGCCGAATTCTAACGAGGTGCGATTATGCGTGGTTCTTTGAAGCTGATTCTTGGGTTGGGTCTGGTTTCCGCGGTGGCTTTTGGAACGGCCGCCTGTGGTGATGACGACGAGGGCGGTGGCGGCTCGGGCGGCGGCAAGGGCGGCTCCGGCGGCAGCACCGGTGGCTCGGGTGGCAGCACCGGCGGCACGGCCGGCAGCGGCGGCGGCACCGCGGGCACTGGCGGCGGCACGGCCGGCAGCGGCGGCACCGGCGGCAGCACCAGCATCACCTGCGGCGGCAACACCTGCTCCGGCTGGAAGGTCGCTGGCGCAATCGACGTGTCTCCGTGCTGCGCGGGCGGCAGCAAAGACAAGTGCGGCGCTGACGTCACGGCGCAAAGCGGCAAGCTCCTCAACCTGCCGGCGGGCTGCTACGAGCTCAACCAGGCCGGCAACGTGGACTGCACGTCTTGCCCCCAGAAGGAAGTGAAGGACCTGCAGGGCAAGCCGGCCTGGCTCGATGGCTGCTGCCTGCCGGACAAGACCTGCGGCATCAACATCGACATCTCGAAGGCGCCGTACAACGGCCCGAACATCGGCTGCCTGCCGTACTCGACCTTCGGCTCGGACGCCGGCGCACCGTCGTGCACCCCCGGCACCTCGCCCGACGGCGGCTGCCCGGATCCGAAGACGGACGGCGGCACCGACGGCGGTGGCAGCGACGCTGCCAGCGACGCGAAGGCCGACTGATCTCGGGTCTTCTCCGAGACGCGGAAGGGCCGCGGGGCATTGCCTCGCGGCTCTTTTGCTATTTGCGGCGTGCCCGGACGCGCTCGAGAAACGCGACGTCGATCAGGTCCTGCGGACGGCCGACGCTGCGCTTGTTGGCGATCAGGTCGTCGAGGCTCGCGACGCGCAGCGTGGTGCCGCCGACGTCGGCCCGCTCGGCGTTGGCGAAGAGGCGGTCGCTCGGCACGCCGGAGATCGAGCGCAGGAAGTCGACCCGAAGCGGTGGGTGACCCATGAAGACGACGTCGACGTCGGTCATGGCACGCACAGCTTCGCACAGCGACGGCGGAGCGCCGAACGCCTCGAGCGCACGTGCAGCGCGCTCGAGGTTCTCGGACGTGCCGCGCAGCACGAAGTCGATGTCCTTGGTGGCGCGCGGGCGCCCGTGAAACGCCACGGCCCATCCCCCGACCAGGACGTACTCAACCGCCTCGCGGTCGAGCTCCGAAAACAGATCTCTGAAGTCGGGGGGCAGGTCCATCGGCGCCTTCGATCGCGAGCATCTCCTGGATCAACTCCGTCATGCCACGGATCCGCTCGGTGGGCGTCGCAGAGAGCCAGAACTCCAGATCCGCTTCGTCCATCTCGGCAGGGCTCCTGGCGACGCCGAAGCTCCAGGTCCGGCGTCGCTCAACCGCCCGAGCCTCCGCGGCAGGGTCGCGCTGGGTCACCCGAGGATTATGGCAGCTCGTAGCCCCTTGATCCCGAAATATCAGGCCTTAGCTTGGTCCGAGCTTCGTGCCGGAAGGGTCGCGGGGCGGTTCTGAGCGGCGACGGCCCCCGGGCTCGGGGGCGTGCGATACAGGTGTAGCCATGCGGATGGATCGACTCACGACCAAGAGCCAAGAAGCGTTGCGGGCTGCGGTGGACGACTGCGTCCGGCGCGGCAACCCCGAGGTGATCCCCGAGCACATCGTGGTGGCGGTGCTCCGGCAAGAAGACGGGCTCGGCCGGCCGCTGGTCGAAAAGGCCGGCTCCAACGCCGAGGCGCTGGCCAAGGCGCTGGAAGAGCGCATCGCGAAGCTGCCCCAGGTCAGCGGGGGCGGTGAGCCCTCGTTCGGCCGGCGCGCCGTACCCCTGCTCACCAAGGCCGAGGACGAAGCCAAGGCCTTCAAGGACGACTTCGTCTCGGTCGAGCACTTCATCCTGGCAGGCGCCAAGCACGACAAGGACCTGCAGGCCGTCTTCGACCGGCACGGGCTCTCGTACGACAAGCTGGTGCAGGCCCTGGCCGAGGTGCGCGGCAGCCAGCGCGTGACCGATCAGAACCCCGAGGGGAAGTTCCAGGCCCTCGACAAGTACACCCGGGATCTGACGGCGCTGGCGCGCCGCGGGAAGATCGATCCGGTCATCGGCCGCGACGAAGAGATCCGTCGCGTGATGCAGGTGCTCTCGCGCCGCACCAAGAACAACCCCGTGTTGATCGGCGAGCCGGGCGTGGGCAAGACCGCCATCGCCGAGGGCATCGCCCGGCGCATCGCAGCGGGGGACGTGCCCGAGTCCTTGAAAGACAAGCGCATCCTGGCGCTGGACCTGGCCAGCATGGTGGCCGGCTCGAAGTACCGCGGCGAGTTCGAAGATCGCCTGAAGGCGGTGCTGAAAGAGGTCGAGGCCGCGAGCGGCGGCGTGGTGCTGTTCATCGACGAGCTGCACACGCTGGTCGGCGCCGGCGCCGCCGAGGGCGCGATGGACGCGGCCAACATGCTGAAGCCCGCGCTGGCCCGGGGCGAGCTGCGCTGCATCGGCGCGACCACCCTCGACGAGTACCGGAAGCACATCGAGAAAGACGCAGCGCTCGAGCGGCGCTTTCAGCCGGTGATGGTCAGCCAGCCCACGGTGGAAGACACCATCGCCATCTTGCGCGGGATCAAGGAGCGCTACGAGACCCACCACGGCATCCACATCCAAGACGCCGCGCTGGTCGCGGCCGCGGTGCTCTCGAACCGCTACATCACCGATCGGTTCTTGCCCGACAAGGCCATCGATCTGGTGGACGAGGCGGCCAGCAAGATCAAGATGGAGATCGACAGCATGCCGTTCGAGATCGATCAGCTCGAGCGCAAGCTGCTTCAGCTGAAGATCGAGGAGCAGGCGCTGAAGCGCGAGAAGGACAAGCACAGCAAGGCGCGGCTCGACGAGCTGGTGAAAGAGGTCGCCGATCTGGAAGAGCAGCGCGACGCCATGCGCGCCCAGTGGCTGCGCGAAAAAGAGATCATCACCAAGGTGCGCGAAAAGCAGGTCGAGCTGGAAGAGCTGAAGAACCAGATGGACCAGGCGCGCCGCAAGGGCGATCTGGGCAGGGCCGCCGAGTACCAGTACGGCACCATCCCCGGGGCCGAGCGCGAGACCGAGGCGCTGCGGGCCGAGCTTGCCCGCGTGCAAGAGAAGGGCAGCTATCTCAAAGAAGAGGTCAGCGACGAAGACATCGCGCAGATCATCAGCAAGTGGACCGGCGTGCCCGTGAGCAAGATGCTCGAGGGCGAGATGCAGAAGCTCTTGACCATGGAAGAGACGCTGCGCGAGCGCGTGGTCGGGCAAGAAGCGGCGCTGGTGGCCGTGGCCAACGCCGTGCGCCGCTCGCGCGCCGGCCTGGGCGACGATCGGCGGCCGATTGGCAGCTTCCTCTTCCTGGGGCCCACCGGCGTGGGCAAGACGGAGACGGCGCGGGCCCTGGCCGAGCAGATGTTCGACGACGAGCGCGCCATGATCCGCATCGACATGAGCGAGTACATGGAGCGTCACGCCGTCAGCCGGCTGATCGGCGCGCCGCCCGGCTATGTGGGCTACGACGAGGGCGGGCAGCTCACCGAGCCGGTGCGCCGCAAGCCCTACAGCGTGATCCTGTTTGACGAGATCGAGAAGGCGCACCCCGACGTGTTCAACACGCTGCTTCAGGTGCTGGACGACGGGCGGCTGACCGACGGGCACGGCCGCACCGTGGACTTCAAGAACACGGTGGTGATCCTGACCAGCAACGTGGGCACCACCGAGCTGTCGGCCATCGAAGAGCGACGCGATCTCGAGGACGCCGACAAGGGCGAGATCATGAAGCGCACGGCCATGGAGGCGTTGCGGCACCAGTTCCGCCCCGAGTTCCTGAACCGGCTGGACGAGATCGTGGTGTATCGCCGCCTGGGTCGCGACCAGATCCGGCGCATCGTGGACATTCAGCTCGAGCTTCTGGCCGAGCGGCTGGCCACGCGCGACCTCTCGCTCGAAGCGCAGACCGACGCGCGCGAGTTCCTGGCCGAGGTCGGCTGGGATCCGCAGTTCGGCGCCCGGCCGCTCAAGCGCGCCATCCAGAAGTACGTCGAGGACGGGCTCGCCAAGCGGGTCATTGCCGGGGACTTCGCTCCGGGCGACACCGTCGTGGTCCGGCGCGGCGGCGACGGACTGGTCTTCGACAAGAAGCAGAAGGCCCCCGAGCCCGAGGCGCCGCGCCCGCAGGCCCAGGCTTGAACGCACCCCGCCTGCCCGTGCTAAGACCGCGGGCAGGTGAGGTGGATCATGGGCATCTTCAAGAGTGCGCTCGCAGTCCCGGCGGTTCTTCTCCTGGCCGCTTCGTGTGGCTCCAGCTCTTCGGGCGGTGGCCCGGGCAGCTGCGCCGACGTCTCTGGTAGCTGGACGCTGAGCGGTAACTGCGCGGACAACGCCTGCACGGTCACGCAGAAGGACTGCAACATCACCCTCTCGTGCTCGCCCAGTGGCGACGTGTACCAGGGTACCGTGAGCGGCTCCTCGATCAGCTTCGGCAGTGGCCCGGTCTCGTGCAGCGCCAACGTCGGCAACAAGACGTCGAGCGGCTCGTGCAAGGACCCCAGCACCGGGACCTGCCAGTTCACCGGCACGTGCAGCTCGGGGGCGTGCGGCGCCACCGGCACGGGCAGTGGCGGGGGCACGGGCAGCGGCGGCGGCACCGGCAGCGGAGGCGGCTCGGGGGTCGACTGCAACTCGGCCTGCGGCAGCATCACCCAGTGCTGCAGCGGCATGACCTTCAGTGACTGCATGGAGGGGTGCGCGACGGCCGCGGGTCAGAGCCCCGCGTGCCTGAACTGCCTGGCCACCAGCGCGTGCGGCAGCATGGTCCCGTGCCTGATCGCCAACTGTAACGTGCCCAGCTCGCTCTGCCCGGGCGCACCCCCAGAGCAGTGACTCAAGCCTCGCCCAGCGGGCAGCGCTCGATCACGGCATAACGGCTGCCGGCCGGGGTCAGCTCCGAGCGATACAGACACACCTCGGTGAACCGCAGCGCGGTCGGCTCGAGCGTGGCCGCTGCGATCACGGCCCGGGCGTCACCCGGGTGGCGGAACCGGGCCAGCGTCACGTGGGCCACGAAAGGTCGCGTCTCGCGCTCGACTCCCAGCTCGGCGGCATCGGCCTCGAGCCCGGCGGCCAGCTGGGCCAGCGCCCCGCCCAGGCTCTCGAGCTCGGCGACCAAGATCCGCGCCCGCTGCCCGCCAAACGCCGCGACCCGAGCCAGGGTGGCCTCGATGGGGCGCGCGGCGCGCGCACGAGCGGCCAGCGCGGCGCGCAGCCCAGGCAGCGCCGTGTCGGGCTGCTCGCCCAGGAACTTCAGCGTGACGTGCATCTGCTCCGGGCGCGTCCAGCGCGGGGCCAGGCGTGCCGCCGCCGGCTTGGCCTCGTGCTGTGCGCGCTCGAGGGCGATCAGCGCCGCTTCGGGCAGCGGCAGCGCGAAGAACAGCCGGCTCATGCGTCGTGGCCGTGCAGCAAGACCTTGCGCACCAGCGACAGCCCGGCGAATGCGGCCAGATCGCGCACCTGGGTGCGAGAGCCCGGAAACACCATCTGGCGATCGCTGATGCCCGCGAGCGACGCGACGGCGAAGTGCACCAGGCCCACGGGCTTGTCGGACGTGCCGCCGCCGGGGCCCGCCACGCCGGTGAGCGCCAGCGCCAGATCGGAGCCAAGCTCTGCGAGGGCGCCCTGGGCCATGGAACGGGCCACGGGCGCGCTCACCGCGCCGTGCTCGGCCAAGAGCGGCGCGGGCACCCCCAAGAGGCCCTCTTTGACGCGGTTGGCGTAACAGATCACGCCGCCCACGAAGAACTCGCTCGCCCCACCGCGCTCGGTCAGCAGGCGCCCCACCGTGCCGCCGGTGCACGACTCGGCCACGGCCAGCGTCAGCTTCCGCTCCACCAGCAGCTTGCCCAGCTGCTGGGCGAACGTGACGTCCCCCTCGCCGTAGACCACGTCCGGACCCAGCCGCGTAATCACGGCGTCGGCGGCAGTGCGAGCCCGATCAGCGCAGTTGTCGCCACGGGCCAGCACCTTGACCTCGATCTCCGGAAAGTGCGCGCGATAGGCCAAGGTGACGGCGTGCTCGGCCTCGATGCCGTCCAGCCGATCGTTCACCGCCGACTCGGTCATGCCGAAGGTCTTGAGCCGCACCTGGAACATCTGCCCCTTCACGAACGGCTCGAGCGCCGGCGCCACCTGCTCGCCGAACATGCTCTTCATCTCGCGGGGGACGCCCGGCATGAAGAACGCCTGCGCGTGCCCCAGCGCCACCTGAAAGCCCGGGGCCGTGCCCTTCCGGTTCTGCAAGACCCGCGCACCGGTGGGGAAGTCGGCCTGCTTCTTGTTCGACTCGGCCATCACCCGCCCGAACTTCTCCATCCGCGTGCGGATCGCCGCGAGCGACGCCTCGTCGCGCACCAGCGGCACGCCCAGCGCCTCGGCCACGCACTCGCTGGTGATGTCGTCGGTGGTGGGCCCAAGGCCGCCGGTGCAGACGATCACCAGGTGTTTGGCCGAGAGCCGGTGCAGCGTCTCGACGATCAGCGGGCGATCGTCGGCAATGGTCTCGATGGCGCCGACCTCGATCCCGCGGTCGGTGAGCTCTTCGGACAGCCACGAGGCGTTGGTGTTCACGATCTCACCGCGGGTGAGCTCGGTGCCAATGCAGAGGACCGCGGCGGACATGAGCACAGCTTAGGCCGCGTCCGGAGACAATTGAAGCGGTCCACCAGAACGCCGCCTCGAGCCGGGGCAAGACGTCCGGGCGCTGGAGTTCGCCCGCGACTGCGACCGCTCTCAGTGCTGCGCCGCGGGATACGCACAGCGGAAGCCGACATGATCGGCTGCGCCGCTGGCGGCTTCGCTGGACCATGACTTGAGCTCGCCGGCGACGCGCGAACGAAAGCTGCCACCGTGAGCGCGCGCAGAGCCGTCGGGGTGCCGCGCCCACTCGGCCACGTTGCCCGAGAGATCGAGCGCACCTTCGGGGCTCTGGCCATCGGGTCGTGCGCCGGCCAGCTCGGGGCCCGTGGCGCCGGTGGCGCAGGGCCCTTCGACCAGGCCGAAGCTGGCGCGGCGACACACCAGCCCGGTGGGCCCCCAGGGGAAGCGGCGCGCACCGCTGCCGGCGGCGGCGAACAGCCATTCGTCCGCCGTCGGCAGGCGTCCGCCGGCTGCTCGACAGAACGCCTCGGCTTCGTCCGGCGTCACCCGAACCACGGGCAGACCCGGCTCGTTGCTCTTGCCGTAGCGCTGACGGGTGACCTCGACGGCGTCGAGCTCGAACGCCGCCACGCGGATGGTCCTGGCGACGATGCCCTCGGCTTCCCAGTCGCTGGGCGCAAGGGTGAGAGAGCCGCCGGCGATGCGCACGCGCCGCTCGGGAGCCACGCATCCGGCCGCGGTGTTGGCGAGCCCGCTGGGGCAGCTGACCGGCGTTCCCACGCACGCGCCGCGCTCCAGCCGCTGCCCCGGTGCGCAGCAGCGAGCCCCCCGGGCTTCGAGCCCCAGCGGGCAGCGTGCGGGGTCCGCCCGTTCGCGGCGGGCCACGAACAGCACCGCGCCCAGCGCGATAGTAGCGGCCAAAGCTGCCCCCCCCAAGACCACCGGTCGGCGCATCCGTCCGCAGCATCGCACTCCGCGGCGGTCTTGGCATAGACTCGCGGCTCCGCAGCATGAGCAGCTTCCGCGACAAGATCGTGCTCGGGCGCACCGGGCTCGAGGTCGGCCGGCTCGGCGTCGCCTCGAGCTATGGCGTGCCGGCTTCGGCTCTGGAAGCGGCGTTCGAGCAGGGCGTGAACTACTTCTACTGGGGGTCGCGCCGCACCGACGAGATGGGCGAGGCGATCCGCACCCTTGCCAAGAAGGACCGGCAGGGGCTGGTGGTGTGCGTGCAGAGCTACGCGCGCATGGGGTTCTGGCTGAAGCGTTCCGTCGAGCGGGCGCTCCGGTCGCTGAGCATCGACTACGCCGACGTGCTGCTCTTGGGGTGGTACAACGACCACCCGCCGCCGCGCATCATGGACGCCGCCACCGAGCTGGTCGCCGGCGGAAAGGTGCGACACATCGCCCTGTCGGGTCATCGCCGCACTCTGTTCCCGACCTTGCTCGACGATCAGCGCATCGGGCTGTGGCAGGTCCGCTACAACGCCGTGCACCGCGGCGCCGAGCGCGAGGTGTTCGCCTCGCTCGACGGCCTCGACGTGGGCAAGCGCCCCGGCGTGATCACTTACACCACCACCCGCTGGGGGCACCTGGTCGATCCGAAGCGCACGCCGCCTGGCGAGGCCACGCCCACGGGCTCCGACTGCTACCGCTTTGCGATGTCGCACCCGCACGTGGACGTGGTGATGAGCGGCCCGGCCAACGCCGAGCAGATGCGCGAGGCGCTGCGCGCGCTCGAGCTCGGGCCGATGAGCGACGACGAGCTCGCCCGCATGCGCCGCATCGGCGACGGCATCTACGGCAAAGACCGGACGAGCGGCGTTCGGGACTGATCCCTCAGGGCACGATCAAGAACTCGGCGAATCGGCCGAGCGCCACCGCGGCAAACGCGCCGTGAAGCGTCAGCGCCAGCGACAAGAGCCAGATCCAGCGAGTGGGTGCGGCGCTTCGCAGCAAACGCAGGGCGCCCCACGCCAGGAGGGGCAGCACCAGCAGCGCCCCGAGAAACGCCGCCGTCTCGGCGCGCGCGAGCTCGAAACGTCGCTCCAGGATCTGACCCAGGCGCACGCGCGGTGGTTCCGGCTTTTGCGGCCTCAGGTCGTCGGTCAGCGGCATGAGATAGGGCGTGTTCAGCAGCACCGCTCTCTGGCCCATGAAGTACCCCACGTGCGGCGCCTCGTTGGCGCCACGCGCCACGCGCGCCTCGGTTCCGTCGGCGCGCTCGGCCACCAGCACCGACTCGCCCCCGCCCCGGAGGGTTCGAAAGCGCAAGAGCTCGCTGCCGCGCCTCACCTCCATGACGTTGTCGACGGTCGGGCAGGCCAGCTCGGGCCCTTCGCTGCCGTCGTCGCGAACTTGGATGGCCAGATCGCAAGGACCGCCCGGTTGCCGCTCGAAGCCCTCGGCAGCCTTGCCCAGCGGCGTCTCGACGCCTCGAGCGTCGACCCAGAGGTCACCGGCATTGGGGCGGAGGGCCGTCGAACCCATCGTCGAGCCCACGAAGATCGTCCGCTCGCCCTCGACGCAGCGGCGCGCGCCCCGCCCTGCCCCGGCCACGCACCGGCCGGGTGCTCGCCACCGCCCGAACACCAGCGTGCCCGTCGGGAAGCTCGCGATCAGCTCGTCGCCTTCGAACTCGTGCAAGGCGGTGTTGACGTACTCGTCCTTCTCGAGCTCGGGCTCGCCTCCGTCCAGCGGTATGTGCGCCCGCCCGAACCGCGCGTGCCAGTGCGACTTCCCTTCGACCACGTAGGAAACGGAGAACCGCCGCTTTTCGCCGTCGAATGCCGCGTTGGTGATGCGCCCCACGTCGCGCAGCTCCACCTCGCGCTGTCGTCCGGCCGCGGTGAACAGGCTCGCCATGGCAGTGCCCTGGGGCCCCCGCCACGACACCACCAGCAGCGTGCTCGAACCGTAGGCGTGCGATAGCCCGCCGCCGGGGTGCGTGTACGGGACTTCGGTGCAGTACGACATTCGGCCCGTGGTCAGCTCTAGGTGGCACACGGCGGCCCCTTCGCCGCGGGTGGGCACCAAGAAGGCCGACTGCCCATCGGGCAAGAGGAGCACCTTCTCGATCCGCTCCCAGCGCGCGGGCCAGCCCCGCTCGCGCTGCGTCGCCCCGCGCCCCGGAAGGCGTGCGAAACCCCACGCCACGCTCGCCAGGCGCACCCAACCCCAGCAGGCGGCGGCCAGGGTCACGAGCAGCACGATCTTGGCGAGCCGCTGCATCTCATCGCTCCGTCGCGCGATCGGCCACCGTTGCGGTGTCGCCGGTGCTGGGCGGACCGCTCGACACCGTCTCGGGCGCCAGCTCGATCAAGGGCGCGCTGCCGGTCGACGCATTTCGCCTGCGATCGCGCTCCACCAAGGTCACGAGCTCGGCCAGCGCGCTCGGGCCGGCGTCGGCGGGGGGCAGCGCCTTCCTCAGGGCTGCCTCTAGATCGTGGGCGGTCTGCCAGCGCTTCTTGGGGTCGACGTTCATCGCGCGCTCGATGGCGGCCGCGAGCGGCGTGGCATCGGCCCGCAGCTCGATCACCGCCTTGCGTCGGCCCTCCAAGATGGCGCTGACGATCGCCGGCTCGCTGTCGCCGGTGAATGGGCGCGTGAGCGTGGCTGCTTCGTAAAGCAGCACCCCCAGCGCGAACACGTCGGTCCGCGCGTCCACGCCCGTCCCCGCCACCTGCTCGGGCGCGGCATAGGCCAGCTTGCCGCGCATGTGCCCGGTCTTGGTGTGGGTGGCGCGTGAAGCGGCGCGCGCGATGCCGAAGTCGATCAGCTTGACCTCTCCGGTCCGCGAGATCAGCACGTTGTGCGGCGAGACGTCGCGGTGCACCACCTCGAGCGGCTGCCCGTCCGCGCTGCGCAGCGTGTGCGCGTGGTGCAGCGCCGACGCCAGCGCAATGCCGATCTCGCTCACTGCGGCCAGCGGCAGCGGGCGGGCGGCCGCGGCCGAATGGCGGAGCAGCACGGCGAGCGGCAGGCCATCGATCAGCTCCATGGCGATGTAGGGCCGCACGTGCGAGCCCCGGCCGCCGGTGCCGAAAGAGAGCACCTCGACGATGTTCGGATGGTGCAACTGAGCGGCAAGCCGCGCTTCTTCCAGGAACATCGAGCACAGCTCGGCGTTCTCCACCAGGTCGCGGCGCACGCGCTTCACCGCGGCCAGGCGCCGCGACCCGAGCAGCCCCACCGCCTCGGCCACGAACACCTCGGCCATGCCGCCGGCGCCCAGGAAGCGCTGCAAAGCAAAACCGGGAACGCGGCCCTCGGCGCCTTCGAGCGCGACCCGGAACTGCAGCAGCATGCGCGAGGCGATGAAGCCGCAGGCGATGGCCGCCGCCGTGACGGCGCCCACCAGCGGCAACGGCCTGCCCACCAGCGCCGCAACGTCCACGAAGCCGGCGCAGAACACCAAGAGCAGCGCCGGCAACGACGATCGCGCGTGGCTCTTCGGCCAGAACGCCGCGATCGACAGGGCCTCGATCAGCTGGAACGCGCCGCAGCTCAGCGCGAAGAGCACCGCCGAGCCCCAGGGCAGAATTCGGCTGGGCGCCCCCATTGCCGAGCTGACCCCCGGCAGTGTGTCGATGGCCAGCGCGACCCCCAGGGGTATCGGCACGGCCACCACGCCCAGCAGCGTGCGATAGCGCCGCGCCCGCTCCAGATCCGAGGGGATCACCGCCGCCGTGCCCGCGACGAACGACACGATGCACAGCGCCACCAGCGCGCGCATCGAAAGCTCGGGGGCGACGCCGGCCATGAGCAGCGCCGCCGCGATCGAGGTGAGCCCCGCGAGGGCCGCGGCCACCGCGGTGAGGCGCGTGCCCAGTGGCCAGAGCTCACCGCGCGGCCAACCCCAGCACAGCGCTGCCACGGCGAAGTCGAAGCCCGCGACGACCAGCGCATAAGCGGTGGGGAGCAGCACGATTCAGCCTGCGACGCTCTCCCGGGCCACGTCGAAGGCGAGCGCGCCCAGCCCGTCGATCTCGACCTCGACCTGATCGCCTGCCACCAGCGGACCCACGCCCTCGGGCGTGCCGGTCAGGATCAGATCGCCGGGCTCCAGGGTCATCGCGTTCGATACGTACGCGACCAGCGCGGCCACGTCGAACACCATGTCCCGGGTGTTGCCGTCTTGCCGCAGACTGCCGCCCACGCGCACGCGCACGCCCAGCGCCGCCGGGTCGATGCCCGTCACGATCTCGGGGCCCAGCGGGCAGAACCCGTCGAAGCCCTTGGCGCGGGTCCACTGGCCGTCCTTCTTTTGCAGGTCGCGGGCCGTCACGTCGCAGGCAATGGTGTAACCGAAGACGTGATCCAGGGCGCGCTCGCGCAGAATGCGCCGGCCGCGCCGGCCGATCACGATCGTCAGCTCGCCCTCGTGCTCGACCCGCTCGCTCTCGGGGGGCAAGAGCAGGGTGCCACCCGGCGCCAGCAGGCTGGAGGGCGGCTTGAAGAACAGCAGCGGCTCTTTCGGGACCTCGTTCCCCAGCTCCTGGGCGTGGGCGCGATAGTTGCGCCCCACGCACACCAGCTTGCTCGGGGTGGCCGGCGGCAGGCGCGGCAGGCACGCCGGGTCGGCCGTGCCCGTGACCTCTTCCGAGATCCACGGAGCGCTCTTCAACACGGCGCCGTCGTCCACGCGGAGCCAGGTGGCCCGCCCTTCGTGCTCCACGCGCGCGAATCGGGTCATGGTGCTTCTCCCTTCAACATCGCCCCCAGGGCCTGCTCGTCGATCACCTGGGCGCCGAACTTCTTCGCACCGTCCAGCTTCGACTTGCCGACCTTGGCCCCCGCCACCAGAAACGTCGTCCCCTTCTTCACCTTGTCGTGCACCTCGCCGCCCCCGGCGCGGATCTCGGCGTGCACGTCTTCGCGCTTCTTGCTGAGCACACCGGTGACGCAGAAGCTCATGCCCGCGAGCGGCCCGCCCTCGGCCACCACCGCCACCGGCTGCCGGCGCGAAACCCCTCGAAGCCGCAGCTTCTCGAGCAGCGCGCGGCTGGTGGGGTCGGCCATGAAGCCCTTCACGCTCTCCACCATCTTCGGGCCAAAACCGGCAATGGCGCCCACGCGGGTCTCGATTTCCTCCGGCGCCCAGCCGAGGAGCGTCGCGAGCTCACCCGCCGCCTCGGCCAGCTGTCGCGCCGCCACCTGTCCCACGTGCTCGATGCCCACGCCGGTGATCAAACGCTCGAGCGGTCGCTCTTTCGAGCCGGCGATGGCGTCGATCAGGTTCTGCGCGCTCTTGTCGCCCATGCGCTCCAGCGCGGCCACCCGGGGCACGTCCAGGTCGTACAGATCGGCCACGTCGCCGATCAGCCCGCCGTCCACCAGTTGGTCCACCAGGCTCTCGCCCAGGCCGTCGATGTCCATGGCGTAGCGCCGCGAGAAGTGGATGATCTTGCCCTTGACGATGGCCGGGCAGCGCGCGTTCGGGCACCAGACTGCGACCTCGCCCTCGCCCTGGGCCACGGGCGTGCCGCACACCGGGCAGCGCTCGGGCATTGCCCAGGGCCGCTCGTCGCCCTGGCGTGCGCCGGTCTCTACCGCGATCACCTGCGGGATGATCTCGCCGGCCTTCTCGATGCTCACGCGATCGCCCAGGCGCACCCCCAGGCTCTCTACGATCTCGCGGTTGTGGAGCGAGGCGCGCGACACCACCGTGCCGGCCAGCTGCACCGGTTCGAGCACGGCGACCGGCGTCAGCGCGCCGGTGCGGCCCACTTGCACGATGATGTCGAGCAGCCGGGTCACCGCCCGCTCGGCGCTGAACTTGTAGGCGATGGCCCAGCGCGGGAACTTGGCGGTCGCCCCCAGCACGGCTTGCTGCGCAAGCGAATCCACCTTCACCACGGCGCCGTCGATCTCGTAGGGAAAGTCCTTGCGCTTGTCCTCGATGGCGGCGATGGCGGCCGACAGCTCGCCCGGGTTCCTGCAGATCCGGTGCTGCCGGTGGGTGGGCAGGCCCAGCTCGGCCAGGCGCTCCAGCCCCGCCGAGTGGCTGCCGCCCAGATCTTCCACCACCTGCCAGATCAGGGCGCGCAGGCGGCGCTTGGCCACCTCGCGCGGGTCGATCATGCGCAGGCTGCCGGCCGCCGCGTTGCGCGGGTTGGCAAACAGCGGCTCGCCGGCGGCAGCGCGCTCTTGGTTGATGGCCTCCAGATCGCGCCGATAGATGACCACCTCGCCGCGCAGCGTGAGCGGCCCGGTGTATTCGATGGTCATCGGCAGTGAGCGAATGGTGCGCAGGTTCTCGCTGATGTCTTCGCCGGCGACCCCGTCGCCGCGGGTCGAGCCGCCGGCGAACTTCCCGTCGCGATACAAGATCTCGACGCTGGCCCCATCCAGCTTGGGCTCGACCGAGAACGCCGGCGTGGCGCCGTGCGGCAAGCCGGCGTGCACGCGCCGCACGAACTCGTCCAGCTCTTTCTGGTCGTAGGTGTTGTCCAGCGACATCATCGGCACCACGTGCTCGACGGTCTTCAGATCGGTGCGCGGCGCTCCGCCCACCCGGCGGGTCGGCGAGTCGGCGCTGGCCAGCTCGGGGTGCTCGGCTTCCAGCCGGGCGAGCTCGGCGTACAGCGCGTCGTACTCGCGGTCGCCGATCAGCGGATCATCGAGCACGTAATATCGATAGTCGTGCGCGCGGATCTCTCGCGTCAGCTCGGCGTGTCGCAGCGCTGCCTTCACGGGCGGCTCTCCAGCTCCAGGGCCTTGGCCAGGCGATTCAGCCCTTCCGGCAGCTTCTTCAGCTCGCTGGTCCAGCCCAGGCGAAACGCGCCGGGCTCGCCGAAGAACCCGCCCGGCGCGGTGATCACGCCCAGCTCGCGGATGCCACGCTCGATCTTCGGCAGCAGGTCGGCGCCGCGCGTGTCCCGCACCCAGCCGAACACGCTGCTCGCGGGCGGCGGCACCCACGTGAGGCTCGAGTGCCGCGCCACGAACGCGTCCACCAGCTCGCGCTTGCCGGTCTGCAGCAGGCGCGCGCGCTCGAGCAACCGATCGGCGCGCGTGACCACCCGCTCACCCCAGGCCCACGTGACGGGCGGCGCCATGCCCTGCGTGTAGCGCTCGACGCGACTTGCCGCGGCCGCCAGACGCTCGGGCAAGAGCAGCCACCCGGCACGGGTCCACCCGGCGCCCCAGCACTTGGTGGCGCTGGAGCACGTGACGATGTTCGGGGCCAGGCGACGCGCGGTGGTGCGCGGCGCTGCCAGCTCCAGATAGGCCTCGTCGATCAGCAAGGTGATGCCGCGCGTGGCCAGCGCGCCTGCCAGCTCCACCAGCGAAGCGTCGCTCGCGACGATGCCCGTGGGGTTGTGCGGGTTGGTGATGGCCACCACGGCGGTCTCGGGGCGACACGCCGCGACGATCGCGTCCGCCTCGAGGGCGAAGCCCGCCTCGAAGCGGCGCTCGAAGCGGTCCACGGCCGCGCCCAGCGCCTCGGCCCCGCGCCACACTGGCTCGTAGCTCGGGCTCTCGACCAGCAGGCGGCGGCTTGGGCCCTGCAGGGTCGCGTGCGCCACGAACAGCGCGCCGCTGGCGCCCAGGGTGGTCACCACCTCGCTCGCCGGCACGCCGTAGCGGGTGGCCACCGCCCCACGGAAGCGCTCGCGCGCACCCAGATCGGCCACCGCCGCACCTGCGCCCAGCGCGTCTTCCCCCACCTGGGCGACGCCGCTGGTGGCCAGATCGTGGCTCACCTGTCCGTACCAACGACCGGCGAAATCCAGGTAAGCAATGGGCGGCAGCACGGCGCCCGAGACTAGCTCGGATCGCAAAGGCTGGGGATGGTCGCGCCCATCGCCCCGATTGCGCTAAGGTCCCGCCTCCGATGGCGGACGCGCCGCGAGAAGCCCTGACCGACGCCGAGCTCCGCGACTCGGAACCCGAAGAGCCGCCCCATGTGAGCCTGGCTCCGTCCGAGCACCCGAAGAGCGAGGGCGACCTCGTCTGGCGGGTGCGCGGCATCGTCAAGACCATCCGGCCCCACCAGTGGGTGAAGAACGTCTTCGTGCTGGCGCCGGTGGTGTTCGCGAAAGAGATCTTCGACCCGCTCCTCTTGTGGCGTGCGGGCGCGGCCTTCCTGGCGTTCTGCCTGCTCGCCGGCGCGGTCTACACCATGAACGATCTGGCCGACGTCGAGGCCGATCGCCAGCACCCCGTGAAGCGCTTTCGCCCCATCGCCTCGGGAAGGGTGCCGATCGGGGCAGCGCGGGTGCTGGCAGTGGTGCTGGTCACGGGCGCGCTTGCCGGCTCTGCGCTCCGCTCGTGGCAGTTCTTCGCGGCCGCCGCGGCTTACTTCGCGCTCAACGTCGCGTACTCGTTCAAGCTCAAGCACATCGCCTATCTGGACGTGGGCTGCATCGCTGCCGGCTTCGTGCTGCGCGTGATGGGCGGCGGTTTCGCGACGCAGATCTCGGTCTCGCACTATCTGTTGGTGTGCACCGCGCTTCTGGCGCTGTTCCTGGGGTTCGGCAAGCGCCGGCACGAGCTGGCGGTGGCGGCCCTGGGCGGCAGCGGCAAGACGCGCGCCGCCCTCGAGTCGTACACCGCGCGGGGCATCGACGTGGCACTCACGGTGACCGCCCTGGCGACCATCGCGACCTACGTGGCCTACACCCTGGATCCGCGCACGCAGGAGTTCTTCAAGACCAAGTGGCTCTGGCCCAGCACCGCCTTCGTGGTGCTCGGGGTCTGGCGCTTCTTGCACCTGGTGCGCAGTCGCCCGCGCGCCGAGAGCCCCACCCAAGAAATGCTGAAAGATGGGCCGTTCGTCGGCATCGTGCTCCTCTGGGTCGTGCTCGTGATGTGGGTCGTCTACCACCTTCGGCCCGGCTGACATGGCCGAGCCCGAGAAGAAGCCAGAAGCGAAGCCTGGGTTCTTCGCCAAGGCCAGCGACGCCTGGTCCGACCTGGTCCTCACGCTGCCGATCTTCATCGTCTACCACCTGGGCGTGGTGTTCTTGCCGGTGCGCAACGCCGCCGACGTGGTCACCAGCGAGCTCACCGCGCTGGCCAACCACAACATGCTGGCCTACGCCGGGCTCACCCTGCTGATCGGCGCCGTCTTCGTGGGGGTGCTGTTGATGCTGGGGCGCGGTCACGCCCTCGAGTGGGAGCGCTTCGCGTTCATCGCGGTCGAGGGCACGATCTACGCCGTTGCCATGCGCTTCGTGGCCGGCTGGGTGGTGGGCAAGCTGACGCTCGCGGGCTCGCCCCTCGAGGGCGGCTTCAGCGGTGCGGTGATGAGCGCTGGCGCGGGGCTCTACGAAGAGATCGCGTTCCGCGTGGTGATCTTCGGCCTTGGCATCCGCGTGCTGAAGCTGATGTTCCCGATGATCGATCCGGTGCGGCCGCGCCTGATGGAGCTGGGCTGGGCGCTCGTGGCGGCGGCGGTCTTCAGCGGCTGGCACTACGTCGGCGCCTACGGCGACCCGTTCGAGTTGCGCTCGTTCGTGTTCCGCTGGACCTGCGGCGTGGTGTTCACCGTCATCTACCGCTTCCGCGGCTTTGCCCCGGCGGTGTGGACGCACACGCTCTACGACGTCTGGGTGCTGGTGTTCTGAGCGGCCCGGATCGCCAGCACGAAGCACTCCACGTTGCCCTTCGGGCCCGGCACCCGGCAGTCGCACTCGGCCTCGAGCCGGAAGCCCGCCGCCTCGATGGCGCCCTTGGCCGCGCCGATGGCCGCGCTGCGGACCGCGGGATCGCGGATCACTCCGCGCCCGCGCCGCACCGCCTCGCGGCCTGCCTCGAACTGCGGCTTGACCAGCGCCAAGAGGCGGCCGCCCGCCGGCAAAATCGCGGCAATCGCCGGCATCAGCTTGTCCAGGCCGATGAACGAGGCATCGACCACCACCAGCTCGATTCGCCTCGGAAACGAGCCTGCCTCCAGGTGGCGCGCGTTGGTGCGCTCCATCGCCACCACTCGAGGGTCGTCGCGCAGCTTCTGTGCCAGCTGCCCGTGGCCGACGTCCACGGCGAAGACCTGTGTCGCGCCGTGCTGCAGCACGCAGTCGGTGAAGCCACCGGTCGACGCTCCGATGTCCACCACCACCGTGCCGCACACGTCGACCCCCAGATCTGCGAGCGCGCCCTCCAGCTTGTCGCCGCCCCGCGACACGTAGCGCGGGCCGCCGCGCACCGACAGCTCCGCGCCTTCTGCCAGCGTCTCGCCGGCCTTCTCCACACGCCGCTCACCCGAGAACACGCGGCCCGCCAAGATCAGCGCTTGCGCCTGCGCGCGTGACGCGGCCAGCGCCCGCTCCACCAGCAGCACGTCGGCGCGGATCTTCACGGAATGCTCGCTCCCGGGTGCAGCGCGCGCGCCAAGATCGCCAGGCCCTGGCCCACCCGCGGGCCTGGGCGCAGCAAGCGATCGTCGCTGGCCACGATCAGGCGGCCTTCGCGCACCGCCCGGATCTCACCCCAACCTGGCAGATCCTTGGTGATGCTGATGCCCTCGCGCATCGCGCCTCCGGTGGCGTCGATCACCACGTCGGGGTCGAGCGCCAGCACGCGCTCCACACCCAAGGTGGGGAAGCGTTGCTCGTCGCCGACGATGGCGTTGGTCGCGCCCGCCAGGCGCAGCATCTCGTCGGGGAAGCTGCCGGCCCCCGCCACCACGATGGGCCGCAACCCGAAGACGAACAGCGCACGGGGGCGCGGTCGGCCGGCGATGGCCTGCTCGACCGCCAGTCGCTCGCGCTCCAGCCGGGCGCGCTCCGCTTCCCCCCGCGATTCGTCCCCCAGCTGGCGCGCGAGCCCGACCAGCATCGCGCCGATCTCGGCGAAGCTCTGGGTCGGCGGGAAGAACGTCCCGATGCCCCGCGCGTCCAGTCGCTCGGCAAAGTCGCGGAGCCCCGGTCCCTGTACCCCCACCACCAGATCCGGCTTCACCCCCAAGATGGCCTCCAGGCTGGGGTCGACGAACCCGCCCACCGGGGGCACGCTCTTCACCTCGGGCGGGTAGTCGCAGTAACGCGAGCGACCGACCACCCGGGGCCCATGACCCAGGGCGAACACGGCCTCGGTGGTGGCCGGCGAGAGCGATACCACCCGCAGTGCCGGGCCCCCCGCAGGGCGGGCCCGCGCGCACGCCAGGGCGGCCAAAGCCGCCAGAAACGCGCGTCTATCCAGGGTCACCGGCCTGTTCTACCGCCAGGCGGGGAAGATGGGCACCAGCGGTCTCGTAAGAGCAGCCCGAGCGGGCAAAACCCGCCTTTCTTGCTTGGGCATGGGTTTGTTGACTGCGTCGTCGCCCTCGGGCAACCATGCGCCCGCCCCAAGCAGGGCACCCTTTTCAGTTCCCGGGCCGAAGCGGCCTTCATCGGAGGATCAGTAGATGCGCATGTCGAAGCTCAGTGTTGGAGCGGCTGTGGTGGTGGCGACGGTTTCGTTCGCGGGTGGCGCACTGGCGCAAGAGGGCGAGGCGGCTGCCAGCGCCGACGTGGGCATGACGCTGCCCGGCGGCGCCCCGAAGGCGAAGGCCACCGAGGGCGAGACCGATCACGATCAGATGGTGGGGCGGTTCGCGGTCGGCTATCTCGGTGCGCGCACCGTTCCGATGGGCGGCGTCAGCGGCACGGCGCTCACCCCCAACGATCAGCAGGCTCCGGTCATCGGCCTGCGCTACTGGCTCGATCAGGGCCTGGGCCTCGACGCGGGTCTCGGCTTCCTGAGCACCAGCGGCAGCTCCAAGGCCGGCAACACGTCGACCGACAAGGCCGGCGTCAACGCCGTGCTGCTCCACGCCGGCGTCCCGCTGGCCCTGGCCAACCACAAGCACATGAGCTTCCAGCTGGTGCCCGAGGCGAACATCGGCTTCGCGCAGCAGACCCAGAAAGACGTGCAGGCAGCCAACGACGAGCTCAAGCTCAGCGGCCTCTTGGTCGAGGTCGGCGTGCGCATCGGCGCCGAGCTGCACTTCGGCTTCATGGGCGTGCCCGAGCTCAGCCTTCAGGGCAGCGTTGGCGCGTACTTCCAGAACACCAGCCGCACCGGCGAATACACCCCGCCCTCGGGTGCGAGCACGTCCTACGAGGACAAGAACACAGTGATCACCACCAGCGTCTACGACAACCCGTGGAACATCTTCACGAGCAACGTCGCCGCGCTCTACTACTTCTGATAAGCTAGCTCGAAGGGAGCATCCGCCGATGAAGCGCTTGATCTGGCTGGGTACCGCGATCCTGTTTCTGGGCTGCGCCTCCACCGGCAACGGTGGGGACGTGACGGGGCTCGACGACGATCACAATCCGCCCGGCAACAAGAGCCAGCCCACCAAGGGCGGCGGCATCACCACCCCCGGCGGCGGCGCCCAAGGCGGCGGCGGCGGTCAAGGTGGCGGTGACGGCGGCATGGGCGGCAGCGGCGCGCAAGGCGGCGGCGGCATCGGCGGCGGCGACGGCGGCATGGCCGGCGGCGGCATGGGCGGCGGCGGCATGGGCGGCATGGGCGGCGGCGACGGCGGCATGGGCGGCATGGCCGGCGGCGGCGGTGGCGGCATGGGTGGCGGCACGGGCTCGTGCGAGTACCCAAGCTGCTCGGGCTGCACCGACAACTGCGAGACCTGCATGTGCGCCACGCAGAACAACGCGCAAGCGTGTTCGGCTTACTGCGGATAGTGGCGATCGCCACCCGGTGACCGGCGCCTCGCCAGTCATCGAACGACGAAGCGCTCGGGCTTTCCCGGGCGCTTTCGTCATTGGGGCACTGGTCCGCGGATTGCTCTCGCGTGCTTCGTGCGCGCCGACTCACTCTTGATCGTCGCGCTGGCGCTGGCCGCCGGTCCGCTGGCCGCGGTGGCGCCGGCGGCCACGCTCATCGCCTTCGTCGTCGCGCTGGCGCTGGCCCTTGGCCGAGTGCAAGCACGCGTCTTGCTGATCGCGGCCCTCGCCTTCGGTGCCGGCGGCATGGGCGCGCACGCGGCTCTGGCCCGATATCAGCGACAGTGGCAGAAGGCTCGCTCCGCGTTCCGGCAGCCCACGCGCTGCGCCGCCGTCGCGCGGATCATCGCCTCGCCCACCCGGCACGGCGATCGCACCTCGTTCCTGGCCGATCTGAGCCAGCTCGAGTGCGAGGGCGCTGCCGTCGCTGGCCTGACGGCGCGCCTCCACACCGAGCACCACGATCTCCGGCGCGGTGATCAGCTGGCCGTGATCGCGCAGCTTGCCCCCGTCGAGCTGTTCCGCAACCGCGAGCTGCCCGATCCCCTGCCGGGGGCTGCACGCCGGCAGGCCACGGCCAGCGGCGCCGCCCTCACCGCCGAGCTGGTCTCGCGCTCCCGATCGCTTTCGGCCTGGATCGACGCGGCCCGTAACCACGCCCGTCGCGCCATCGACCGCTCGTTCGTGCCGGCCGCGGCGCCCCTGGCGCGGGCGCTGGTGCTCGGCGAGTCCGACCTTGCCCCGGATGACGACCGCGCGTTTCGCCAGAGTGGGCTCTCGCATCTGCTCGCCGTGAGCGGCACGCACCTGGTCTTCGCGGTGGCCTCGCTGATCGGCGCGCTCACCGCGCTTCTGGTTCGCATCGAGCGCCTCGCCGCCCGGGTGGACGCCGGGCGAATCGCCGCAGCAGCGGGCGTGCCCACGGCGCTGGTCTACGCCGACTTCGCGGGCGGCAGCGGCTCGGCCTGGCGCGCCGCGTGGATGCTGGCGGCCGCGTACGCCATCCGGGCCCTCGGGCGACACGCGCGCCCCGAGCGCACGCTGGCCGTCTCGCTCATCGCCGGCGTGTGCGCCGATCCGCTGCTGCCCTTCGACGTCTCGTTCTTGCTGTCGGCGGCGGCGACCGTGGGCCTGGTGGTGCTCGGGCGCCCCTTCGGCGCGCTCTGCGAGCGGATCGATCAGCGCGTGCTTCGCTTCGTGGTTGGGTCGGTGGCCACCACGCTCTCGGCGATGATCCCTTGCGCGCCGCTCTTGGCGCTCATGTCGCCCGACCAGACGCTGGCCGGCGTGGTGGCCAACGGCCTTGCGGCTCCGATCGGCGAGGCGGTGGCGCTGCCGCTCTGCCTGCTGCACCCGCTGATCAGCACGATCCCGGGGCTCGGGCACGGCGTGGCGCTGGTTGGCTCCGGTGCGCTGCTCTGGGTGCGATTCGTGGCGCACCTCGGCGCTTCGGCAACGTGGGCGGCATTTCCCATCCCCGCGCCGGGCGCGTGGCACCTGGCCGCGCTGGCGCTGGCGGTGATCGGCGCGTGGCTCCGTCGCCCACGCTGGGCGTGGCTCGGCACCGGCGCGGTCTTGCTGGTGGCGGTCGAGCTCGCAGCGGTTCGTGCCGGGCATCCGCGCGATCGGCTGCGCATCACGTTGCTCGACGTCGGTCAGGGGGACGCGCTGTTGATCGATCTCCCCGACGGTTCGCTGATGCTGGTCGACGGCGGTGGCACCGTCGGTAGCCCCATCGATCCCGGCGCACGGGTCATCGCACCCATGTTGCGCGCACGCCGCCGCAAGCACGTCGACATCGTCGTGCTCACGCACCCGCATCCCGACCACTTCGGCGGGCTCGCGGGGGCGCTCGAACGGGTGACCGTGGGCGAGCTCTGGGACAACGGTCAGGGGGAGCGCGAAGGCGCAGGTCCGGTGTATCGCGCCCTCTTGGCGAGCCTGCGCCAGCGTGGGACGCGCGTCGTGCGCCCCGGCGAGCTGTGTGGCCGGCGGCAGTTTGGCGCCGCAACCGTCAGCGTGCTCGCGCCTTGCCCCGACTTCGTTCCCGGTCGCGACGGCAACGACAACTCGATCGTGCTCGCGCTCGCGCTGGGCCAGCGGCGCGCGCTCTTGCTCGGTGACGCCGAGCGTGAAGAAGAGGCCGAGCTGGTCGCGCATCACCCCGGCGCGCTGGCTGCGGACTTCGTGAAGCTCGGGCACCACGGCAGCCGGACCTCGAGCAGCCCGGCGCTCCTGGCGGCGGCGCGACCCACCCACGTGGGGATTTCCTGTGGACTCAGAAATCGCTTCGGCCACCCCCATCCAGAGACGCTGGCAGAGCTCCGCAAGCGAGGCATCCACACCTTACGCACAGATCAGGACGGGGCAGCTTTCTGGCTCACCGACGGACGCGACGTGAAGGTCGGCGTCACGGTGCCACGCGCGGATTGACGGGCGCGTCGCGAATCGGTACCCGCGGGTGATGGGCGACGGTTGGTACCGAGAGAAGGTCGAGACGCTGTACACCCCCGAGCAGATCCAGGCGCGCATTCGCGAGCTGGGCGCGCTCATCACACGCGACTACCGGGATCGGCCGCTGGTCTTGTTGTGCGTGCTCAAGGGCAGCTTCGTGTTCGCCGCCGACCTGGCCCGGGCCATCGATCTGCCGTTGCGCGTCGAGTTCTTGGGTGTGCAGTCTTACGGCGACGACACCACCAGCAGCGGCGTGGTGCAGATCACGCTCGATCTGGCCCGGCCCGTCGACGGCGAAGACGTGTTGATCGTCGAGGACATCGTCGACACTGGCCTGACGCTCGACTATCTGATGCACCAGGTGCAAGCGCGCAACGCCGCCAGCGTGAAGATCTGCGCGCTGCTCCACAAGCCCGCGCGGACCAAGAAGAAGGTGTCGATCGACTACCTGGGCTTCACCATCGACGACGTGTTCGTGGTGGGCTACGGCCTGGACTGGGCGCAGAAGTACCGGAACATGCCCGAGATCGGCGTGGTCATTTCTCCGGGCGGCGGTTGATTCGCTCCAGGCGTTCCCGGATCTGCTTCTCGAGCCCCTCGTTCGAGGGCTGATACAGGCGACGCCCGACCAGCTCGTCCGGAAGGTAGCTCTCGCCGGCAACGTGGCTGCCCGGAAAATCGTGGGCGTACTGATAGCCCTGGCCGTAGCCCTCGTCGCGCATCAACGGGGTCACCGCGTTGCGCAGCTTCATCGGCACTGGCAGCGCCCCCCGCTCGGCCAGCGAGGCGCGCGTGGCCTCGATGGCCCGCTTGACCGCGTTCGACTTGGGGCAGCTCGCCAGATACAGGCAAGCGTGCGCCAGGGGGTACACGCCCTCGGGCAACCCCACCCGCCGGAAGGCGTCGTCCGCGGCCACCGCCACTTGCAACGCGCGCGGGTCCGCGTTGCCCACGTCCTCGCTGGCAAAGATGATCAAGCGGCGGGAAAGGAACAGCGGGTCGTCGCCGGCGTCCAGCATGCGCAAGAGCCAATAGATGGCGGCGTCGGGGTCGTTGCCGCGCATGGCTTTGATCAGCGCGCTCGACACGTTGTAGTGCTCTTCGCCGCTCTTGTCGTAGAGCAGCGTGCGCTCTTCGGCGCCGCGCTTCACGTCGTCGGGCTCGAGCGTCGCCTGGCCCTCGGGCAAGAGCGTGACCGCGGTCTCCAGCAAGCCCAGCGCCCGCCGCGCGTCACCACTCGCGCTCTGTGCGATCAGGCGCAGCGCTTCGGGTGCCGCGGTCACCAAGCGCGCACCCAACCCGCGCTCGCCATCGCTCAGCGCACGCGCCAACAGGCCCGCAAGGTCGTCCTCGTCCAAAGCGTGCAGCCGCAGCACCTTGCAGCGCGAGAGCACCGCCGCGTTCACCGAGAAAGAAGGGTTCTCGGTGGTGGCGCCGATCAGCGTGATGGTGCCGGCCTCCACGTGGGGCAAGAAGGCGTCTTGCTGGCTCTTGTTGAAGCGGTGGATCTCGTCGACGAACAGCGTGGTGCGGCGGCCCTGATAGGCCAGACGCTCGCGCGCCGCGTCGATGATCTCGCGCAGCTCGGCCACGCCGCCCAGCACCGCCGAGAAGGGCACGAACTCCGAGCGCGTCGAGCCGGCGATCACGTGGGCCAGGCTGGTCTTACCGGCGCCGGGCGGACCCCACAGCAAGAGCGACGGCACGCGGTCGCGAAGGATCGCGTCGGCCAGCCACTTGCCCTCGCCGATCAGGTGGCGCTGGCCCACCACGTCCCCCAGCGCCCGCGGGCGCATGCGGTCGGCCAGCGGCGCGCTGCCGCTCGCCTTCGCCGCCAAGAGGGTCGGCTGGACGGGAGCCTCGCGCCGACGGGCGGCCATCAGCCGCGCTCTCCGAAGATGGCCGTGCCCACCCGCACCCAGGTCGCCCCGGCCAAGATGGCGTGCTCCAGGTCGTGGGTCATGCCCATGCTGAGCTCGGGCAACCGGGCCGCGCCGCCGTGTGCGTCCCGCAGCGCGACCAGGCGGTCGAAGAACGGGCGCGCGCCGGCCGGGTCGTCGGTGTGGGGTGGCACGGTCATCAGCCCAGACAGCGCCAGGCCCGGTGCCCGCTCCACCGCCGCCAAGACCGAACCCAGCTCTTCCGGGCTGCAGCCGCCCTTCTGCGCTTCGCCGCCCACGTTGACCTCTACCAGCGTGGTCAGCGGGCTGCGCCCGGCGTCGCTCGCGCGCTTGCCCAGCTCTTCCGCCAGCCGCACCGAGTCCACGGTGTGCACGGCGCTCACCAGCTTGACCACGTGCCGCACTTTGTTGCGCTGCAGGTGACCGATCATGTGCCAGCGAATGCCATCCAGATCGGCCAGCGCGGCGGCCTTGTCCACCAGCTCTTGAACATAGTTCTCGCCGAAATCCCGCTGCCCGGCGGCATACGCGGCGCGCACGGCGGCCGGTGGTTTGGTCTTCGTGACGGCGAGCAAGCGCACCGACCCCGGCGGTCGGCCGGCGCCCTCCACGGCCCGCGCGATGCGCGCGTTCACGGCCGCAAGGCGCGCGGCAAGATCGTCACTCAATCGCCCCTCCGCGCCCGCGCCACCACGTCGCGATACACCTCGAGCGTGCCCTCGGCCATGCGCTCGAGCGCGAAGCGGCGCGCGCGAACCGTGCCCCGCGCGCTCATCCGGTCGCGCTCGCCCGAGTCGGTGAGCAAGGTCTGGATCGCGTCTGCGATGGCGTCGTCGTCCTCCGGATCCACCTGGTACGCCGCGTCGCCGGCGATCTCGGCCAGGCTCGAGCGATCGCTGGTCACCACCGGGCAGCCTGCGGCCATCGCCTCGACCACCGGGTAGCCGAAGCCCTCGGCGCGGGACGGAAACAGCTGGGCCACCGCGCCGCGGTACAGCGCCGCCAGATCGTCGTCCGAGACGTACCCCACCAGCTTCAGCGCGCCCGAGACGCCGTGCTCCAGCGCCGAACGTCGCAGCTCGAGCTGCATCCCCAGATCGAGGCGCGCGGCCCAGACCATCACCACGTCCGAGTCCGGACGAGCCCTGCGGACCTTGGCGAGCGCCGCCAGCATGCGGTGGTGGTTCTTGCGAAAATCCGCCGATCCCACGCAGAGCACATAGTGCGACTCGCTCAGGCCCAGCCGCGCCCGCACGGCGCCGTCTTGCTCGCCCGGCTCGCTCGACCAGCGAGCCAGATCCACTCCGTTGTGCACCACCGTGATCCGCTGCGACGACACCCCCAAGAGCGTGATCAGGTCGTTGGCCGTCGATTCGCTCACTGCGATCACGTGGTCCGCCGAGTGGAAGCGCCGCCGATCGAGCCACTCTCGGCTCGCCCGCGTGCCGTCGCGCCAGCCGACATAGTGCTTGGGAAAGCGCAGTGGGATCAGATCGTGGCAGGTCGTGACGCGCGGGCATCCGGGGTTGCCCAGCGGCGTGGCGTTCGGGTGGCCCGTATGAAGCACGTCGGGCGACAGCGCGCGCGCTGCGGCCGACAGCGCCACGCGTACGCGGTAGGCCCAGGTCGCGTGGGCCTGCACCGAGCTTCGGCTCAGCCGTTGCACTGCGCCGCTCAGATCTTCGGTGACCTGCGCGCCGCCGGCAAACCCCAGCTCTTCCACCCCCAGCACGCGCAGATCATCGGCGCGCTTGCCCGCGCGGGCCAGGCCCAGCGCAAGGTCCGCGACATAGCGCCCGATGCCCCGCGTCCTCGCGTGGGTCGCGAGCACGGTCAAGTCGAGCAGCGCCGTGGCCACCGCCGCGATCTAGCACGATTCGTCACCGAGACGACGACGGAGCCGGGCTTGGCGCGGCGGTCGCGCCCTCGCGGCTGACGCTGATCAGCGCGTCGCGCACCGTCTTGCTGTCGCCGGTCGAGCCCTGCAAGCGGCCCTTCATCGCGTCGCCTTCGAGCGCCAAGACTGCCACCCCGCCGAAGGCGCGGTCGCCGGGCGCCTTGGGCACGAAGCGAATGCGCAGCGCGTCGCCCTCCACTTGGCCCACCACGTCGTGCTCGCCCAGCGCACCGCTCGCGTTGCCGTGGATGGCTCCCGAGGCGGCGACCGTGAAACCCAGGGTGCCCTTGCCCGACAGCTCGCCGCCGTCGTCTGCGCCCCACTCACGCGCGCCCTCGTTCTTCGGGACCTCGATGGCGTAAGCCTGCGCGGTGTACTCGCCGCGCCAGCGCTGCTCCTTCGCCGGCGCCGCACTGGGCGCCGTGCTCGCGCTGGCGGCGGGCGCTGCGCTGGGCGCCTGTGGCGCGGCCGACGCGCTGGCCGCGGGTGCCGGCGGCACGGGCTTGTCGCAGCCCATCGCCACGAGCGCGATGGCGACGCAGAGCCTCACCGCGCCCCTCCGCTCACGATCTCGCGGATGCGAACGCCCAGCTCGCCTTCGACCTCGACCAGCTCGCCCCGGGCGACCTCTCGCCCGGCGACCCGCAGCACCACCGGTTCGTTGATTCGCCGGCCGGTTTCGATCACGTCCCCCGGGGCCATGGCAGCCCACTCGCGTGCCGTGAGCGACACCGTCCCGATCTCGACCCGCACCACCAGCGGTGCGTCGAGCACCGCGTCGGCCAGCACCCCACCCACGTCGTCTCGCTCCGAGCTCATCGCACCGTCCACGTCGAGCGAAAGCTCGACCACTTCGTCCCCTAACACGGCCTGCCCGTCGGAGGCCAAGGCCAGCGAAACCCCTCGTTCGCTCCCCGGTGCCGCCAGCGCGGCGCGGCCCGCGCCCGTGTGGTCGATCCACCAACCTGCGCCCGGCAGCCAGGCGTCACCCGGAACCAGCGCGGCGATCTCGTCGGGGCTGGCCAGGCTCCGGGCCACCACCACGCCGAGCGCGATCGGCACCTCGCCCAGCCCCGCCAGGCTCACCTCGGGCTCGTCCGCCGCCGCCGGCTTCACCCACGCGCGCGCCGCGTACGGTCGACCGTCGTACAGCACCGTCGCCGTGATCTGCACGCAGGTCTCGCCGGCCAGGCTTCGTGCCGTCGTCGCCAGCGCCTGCTGAGCCCCGCTTCGGCGGGCGATCTCCACCGCCACTGCCGCCATGGCCCCTGCTGCGGTGGCATCCAGTCGCGTGCCGGGTGCCGAGAGCCCCGCCGGACGCCCCAGCACGCGCCCCAGCACGGCAGAGATCAGCGCCGGCTCCAGCGCCAAGGCCAAGCGCGAGCCATCGGCTGCCTCGAAAGCGATGGCATCAGCGTCCACCGGCATCACCTCGAGGGTCACGTCGCCGGGTACCAGCGCCGTCTCGACCGACAAGAGCTCGCCGGCGGCCTTCGCGAGCCCGCTGACGCGCACCGACCGCGATAACGCGCGCCGCGCGCGCCCGAGCTCGCGGTGGGCGGCGCGGGGGAGTCGCTCGAGCGAAGCCCACGGATACGCGGAGACGCGCATGTCTGTCGTGTTACCACGTCTGGCCCAGAAAACGCGCCCATTTCCCGGGGTTTGCCCGGGTCTTGTCGCGCCGTCGCTCGGGCCCATGATAGCGTCTCGGGCATGAAGAGCAGGTTCTGGGTGCTGCCGCTCGTGTCGCTCGTGCTCGCGCTGCCCGCGGCCGCGAAGGACGACGCGGGTCCGCGCAAAGATCCGCAGGGGGTCAAGGGGATCAGCCCGTTCTGGGAGCAGATCAAGAAGGGCGACGACCTGTACGTGGCCCGCGACTTCGACGGCGCAATCGCGGCCTACAAAGAGGCGATCACCAAAGAGCCGCAGAACGCCCTGGGTCACTATCGCATCGGCGAAGCGCACCTCGCCAAGAACGACACGCAAGAGGCAGAGACCTCGTGGGTCGCCGCGCTTCGGTTCGTCGGCACCGACCACCCGCTCAAGGCCAAGATCTTGTTCGTGCTCGCCGATCTGCGCGAGCGGCAGAAGTCGTTCGACGACGCCACCGATCGTTGGAACGCGTACGCGCAGTTCGCGCAGCAGCAGCCCGCGGCCAAGGCGTTCCCCAAGTCCGCCGAGGACCGCAAAGGCAAGATCGCCAGCTGGACCAAGCTGGTCTCGGACTATGCCGCGGTGAAGAAGCGCATCGAAGCTCGACTGAAAGAGGCCGATGCCAAGGCCAAGAAGGACGCCGAGTCCACCAAGCCCGACAAGTGAGGCTCAGCGCCCCACGCGCAGGCGCACATCGCGGCCCAGCGCCGCGTCGGCGCGACGAGCAAAGTCCAAGAAGGCGGGGTAGGCCTCCGGCTTGACGCGGCCGGCGGGGATGTCGAGCACGCGATCGAGCACGATCGCGTCGCCCTCCAGGCGATCGGCGATCTTCACCGACCGGTCACCGTCTTTGATGGTGCTTCCTGCCAGCACGTCGCGGAGCGCCGCGCCCTTGGGCAACTGCACCCGCAGCCGCACTTCTTGGTGCGTGGCCTCGCCGATCATCAGCGGCGTTTGCCTGACCGGCAGCGCCGCCAGCTGCGCCACCCGCGGCGAAAACGGCGGCGAGATCGCCAGCTCACCGCTGGTCTGCTGGGCAAAGCCCGCCATCTCGGCGCGCATCTTCAAGAGCAACGGCTGATCCAGGTCGTCCAGGTGGGCGATCTCGTGCTTGATCAAGCGCGCCCCGCGCAGCGCGCGGCCCAAGAGCTTCGACTCCACCAGATCGCGCAGCTGGCTCTCCGGAAGTTGCATGAACGCGCTGCGCACGGCCATCGCGTACTTTCCGGTGAAGCGCTGGGTCAGATCCAGCTTGGCCGACCCGTCCGGCGCCAGCTCCACCGAGCCCTCGTAGGTCACGGCGTCTTCGGTGCCGCCGGCCGGTGTCATGACCAGCCTGGGGCCGCTCTCGGCAAGCACATAGGCGGGCACGCCGCGGACCTCGGCGGGAACGTAGGCGAAGGGCGCGAACTTGCTGCTCACCGTGAGCCACAGGTCCCCCTGCTTGGTCTTGAGGCGCACCAGGGGCTCCACGAACTGAGTGGCGCTGGTGATCTTGCCCACCGACTCCGGCGACAGCCGGTTCTTGGCCACGGCGTACTCGGTCTGGATCCCCAGCGAGCGGCACAGCGTCATGAACGCGCGCCAGCGATTGCCGCGTTTGCTCACCACCACGCGCCGACCGTCGGCCTCTTGCCCCTCTTCCACGTTCGAGAGCACCCAGCGGTAGAGCCGGCGCGCGCGCTCACGTGTCTCGCCGGCCCCCACCGGATCGACGATTTTGCGCGCGATGCGCCGCACCCGCGGATCGATCGGCGCCACGTCGCTCAGCGAGTCGCCCAGCGCTGCCACGCGCTCGGTGAGCTCGATGCCCCAGCCCAGGCGCACGCTCGGCAAGAACTCGGTGATGGGCGGGCTGCCCGGCTCCACCTCGGCCGCCGGGCTCTTGTCCACGCGCCAGCGACGGCTCACGGTGCCGTCCTTCTTCTCCACCGTCGGCGGGGGAACGTTGCCCAGGGTCTCGATCTCGAGCTGCTTGCCGTCCGGCACGATCACCACGAACTCGCTGCGCGAGTAGGCGATGTTCTCTTCACGGAAGAACCAGTGCGGGCTCACGTATTGCTTGCCCCGGCCGTCTCCGGCCTTGGTCATCACGTGTTCGGTCTCGATGTAGTCGCCCACCTCCAGGTGCGGAAAGGTGATGGTCGGCTTGCCGGGCACTTCCTCGGGCTCGAGCACGCGGCCGTCTTTCTTGATCACGCGCGCGTGCAGCACCACGCCCTCCAGCTTCGGGTGCTCTGCCAGCTTGCCGATGGCCTCGGGGCTCTGAATGCGCACCACCTCGTGCTCCAGCATGCGGCTCGAGCCGTCGTCGTGGACCCAGATCGCGGCATAGTCGAGCACGCGCGCTGCGGTGCCTTGCAAGGTCACGCCGCTCGCCTCGTAGTCCCGGATGACCTTGCGGGCGTCCAGACGATAGTGCTCGAGCTCGGTCGTGCCCTCGACCAGGTCGATGGCCTCTTCCAGTGCCACCGTGCCGGCGCCGTTCGCCAGGGCGTCGACCAGCGCTTTGCGCAGGGCATCGCGCTCTCCGGCGCCGAAACGCGCGTCGGCCAGCGCCAGCCGCGCTCCACCGTCGTGCGGGCTCTTGTTGATGGCGGCCTCGAGCTTCTTCCACGTCTCGGCGGTGTTGCCGGCACGCACCAGCACGTCGTGCAGGCGCTCCGCCACGTCTTTGCGCTCGGGGTGACGCGCGCCAATCCGGCGAAGCTCGCGCGTCGCCGCCGCGAAGTCTTCGCGGGCAAGCGCGCGCGTCAGATCGACCTCGCTGTCCGGAGCCAGGCGCTTGATGCGCTTCGCCAGCTCCTCGGCTTTCGCCCGCTCGCCCTGGGACTCGTAGACCGAGAGCGCGGTCGACAGCGCCTCGATGTCGTCGGGGAAGCGCTCGGCCAGCTTCTTGGCGGTCTGGGCATATTCCGCGCTCCAGCCCAGCTCGCCGTACAACCGGGCGAGAGCGAACGCGAGCCCCGACACCTGGGGGTAGTCGTCGGTCAGCTTGCGCAGGCGGCGCACGGCCTCGGTCGGGCCCGCGCGCTCGCCCTGCCACAGCGCCAAGCTCAGCTCCGACTGCCAGAGCTTCGGATCTTTCTTGAGCGCGCGCTCGTGCAGCTCGCGCGACAGATCGCGCACGCTGGTCTGGTCGAACAGCGGGTCCTTGTCGGCGAAGGTGGCCGACGCCCCCAGCACCAGACCGGTGGCGCTCGCGCTCTCTTTGAGCAGTGGCTCGGTCAAGACCGCGGCCACGTCCCCCTGCCCCTCGGCATAGGCCAGATACGCCAGCAAGAACCGCGACAGGTCGTCCCCTGGGTCCACCACGTCGCCGTTCTTCACCTGCCGGCTCACCAGGTTCGGGTCCGACACCGTCTTCGGCGGCACCACGCTGTAGGGTGCGGCCGCGTCGCTCGAGGTCGTGACCTTTGCCGGGCGACCGTCCGCAGTCAGCACGCGCACGCTGGTCTGCGGATCGGCCAGGCGCGCCACCACCCGGTGGCGACCTGCCTCCAGCCACGTGTGCACGCCGAAGCGCGGCCAGACGCCCCAGATGCGCGGGTCACGATCGAGCAGCTTCGCGTCGTCCACGAACAACGCCAGTGCACCCTGCGCGGCCACGATCACCTCCGCCGGGGCCTCCAGCTCGATGAACGTCTCGACATAGAAGACGCCGGCGCTCACCGGCTCGTCCACGCGCAAGAAGCAGCCCTCTTGCTTGGACCTCAAGACGCGCGGCGCCACCGGGGCCCCCCGCGACGGCTCCCAGCGTTCGGGCCACGGACCGGGGCGCTCGGCGTCGAAGCGGCGGTAAGAATCGGGCGCCACGCCGCGGCCAAAGGGCCCAGCCAGGCGCAGGTTGCCCACGCAGCCATACTCGCGCGCCGACTGCTGCTCCACGTTCCGGGTGGCACCGGCATACGCCTCGTCTGCCCACCACTCGACCAGCTCGGCTCGCGCACGCCAGCCCATGGCCAGCGGCTCCTTCATCGCGTCGGACACGAACGCCTGCCAGCGGGGCCACAGATCTTTGCCGTGGCTCCTCAGCGCCACCGCGCGGTTCGCCGCAAACCACGCCACCATGGGCGCGCGCGGATCGTTCGAAGCACGCGCGGCGCGGGTCGCGTTCAGATAGTGGTCCGGCGCACTCTGCATGCGGCCGTGAATGGCGTCGTCCAGTCCGCGCGACAGGTGCGCCAGCATTCCGCCCCCGCCGATCTCGTCGAGCCGCGCCCGGGCCTTCACTGCGGTGCGGGCGTCGCCGCCCGGCGAGATCAGCTCTGCCAAGAGCCACTCGCCGGCAAGCTCGGCGCTGGTGGTGGCGGGCCCGACCCGTCGCAGCTCGGCCAGCGGCGTCTGCGCGTGCTCGGCGCTGCGGCCGCCGGCGCAGGCCGCCGTGAGCGCCAACAGGATCAAGAAGATGAAACGCTTCACTGCTCCACCACCAGTCGCGCTCCGATGGCGCGGTCCACCTCTTCGCAGAACTTCTTGAACGCGGGGTATTGCGCCGGCGTGACGCGCGTGGCGCTGACCTCGACACGGCTCTTCACCGTGACCTGTCCGCCGGCCACGGCCAGCTCCACTCGGTACGATCCGAACGGCGAGCTGCCCTCGGCCGGCTGGGGCGCCGATTTGAGCTTCGCCCCCGGCGGCAGCTTCACCACGAAGGTGTCGTCGATGCTCGAGAACGACGCGATCCGCACGTCTTGCTTGCGCTGCGAGAGCGCGGCGAAGTTCGCGGTGAGCCGCACGCTGGGCGTGACGGCCATGCTCAGCGCGTCCCCCTCTTTCCGCGCAAAGCCCCGGGCGGTGCCCCGCACCTTCAACTTCGGCGACACCTCCAGGTTTTGCAGATCGCCGGCCACGATGCCGGTCGCCCCGGCGGCGATCTCGAATCCCGGGAACTCGTGGCCCAGATCGGCATTCACCCGCGTGCGCCGGGTCTGCTCGGCATGATAGCGCCGGCGCCAATCTGCCGCTTCCGAGCCCCGCGCTTCATAGTCGAGCTCCAGCTTGGCGTCGCCGGTCGCGGCCACCTGGGCCACCACCGTGCGGGCAAGGACGTTCTTCTTCGGATCGCGCTCGGGCAGGCGCACCAGCTTGGCGTCGCCCTTGTTCACCAAGAGCGCCAGCGCCCCCGCATCCATGTCCGGGAGCTCGGCCGAACCGGTGTATTCCGCCGTGCCGTCCAGATAGAGGTCCAGCGACGGCACGTAGGCAATGGCGTGATCGAAGGGCGAGAGGCTCGCAACGCTCGAGCGGAAGTCGCCACGCATCTGCGTCCGCAGGATCACGATCGTGGCTGGCACGCCCAGCTCTTCCAGCAGGGTGACGATCACCGTCGCCTTGTCCTTGCAGTCGCCCCAGCCGCGGGTCACCGTCTGCACGCAGCGCCGCGGCTTGTAGCCATAGATGCCGAACTCCAGCGCCACGTAGCGCGTGTTCTTGACCACCCAGTTGTAGACGGCCTTGACCTTCTCCTGGTCGGTCTTCGCGTCCTTCGCCACCTCGCGCGCCAGCTTCTTGGTCTCGGCGTCCAGGTCGAACTGTTCCTTGACGAAGCCCCAGTACCAGCGACCCAGGTCCTTCCAGTCCTTGTAGGTCGACACGTGGACGAACCCCAGCACCTCGGACCAGGGCGCCATCGCGCTCTCGGGCACCAGCGGCGGCACCTTGTCGGCGAAGAAGCGATAGATGCGCTGATCCCCGCGCTCGGTGGTCTCGCGCTTCAGCCCCGGCACCTTCTCGTCGATGTGAAGCGTGCGCTTCTTCGGCGTGATCAGCACGTATTCGGCGTTCTGCATCGGCTCGCTCGACTGCAGGTACACCACCTCGCCGAAATAGTCGGCGTACTCGTTGCGCGGGGTCACCTCGTCCACGCGGTAGCGAAGCTCGACCACGTCACCGGGGTCGAGTCGTGGAAACTGCACGTAGAAGTTCCGCGCCGAGGTGTACATGCTGATCGACGGATCGTCCGCAGCGCCCTCGCCGAACTCCACCGCCTCGTCGGTGCGCCCGTCACCGCGGTACACGCGCGCGCCCCGCAGCTGAACCACCTCGCGATCCGACTCGTACTGGAAGGCGTACTGCCGAGCCAGCGCGGCCCCCGCGTCGTTCAGCGGCTGGAACACCACCTGCCGGAACTTGCTGCTGAGCCCGTTCTCGTAGACCGTGGTCACCGTCAGGTCGCGTAGCGTGCGCCGGTTCTGCCCCGCGGCCGGCGCATGCCGCAGCTTCAGGAACTTCTCGCTCTTGTAGGCCCACGCCTCGTCCGGTCGTGGCTTCTGCGGCTCGATGTGCTCCACATATTCGCGCACGTCCTTGTCTTGCGGGCGAATCTTCAAGATCGCCTGCAGCAGCTTCAGCTGCTCGTCGCGCCGCCCCAGATCGCCCTGCAGGTCCGCCAGCGCGCGCAGCGTTCCCACGTCTTCCGGCGCCAGCGCCAGCGCGCGTTGATAGCTCGCAACAGCACGCTCGGGCTGCCCCAGCGCGCGGTACGCCCGCGCCGCCACCCCGTGGGACCACTGACTGTCGGGGTCGATCTCGAGCAGCCGGTCCACCCAGCGGGTGGTCGCTGCGCGGTCGTTGCGCGTCAGCGCCAGATCGATCTGCGCGTTGAGCAGCGCCGGGTCGTCGAAGCGCAGCGCGGCGTATCGCGCCTCGGCCTCGCCCGCCTCGGTGGTTCGCCCGAGCGAACGCAGCTGCGAGGCATACATGTTGAGCAAGCCCAGCGCGTTCGGGTTGCGCTGCAGCGCCCCCTCCAGCGTTGCCAGCGCGGTGCGCTTGAGGCCGGCGGTGTTGTACGTGGCCACGCGCCCGGCGATGGCATCGACCTGGTCGGGGTCGATGGCCAAGATGCGATCGAAATGGCGTGTCGCGGTCTGCCAGCTCAGTCCGGTGCGCGCCAGCTCGGCCTGGGCCAGAAGAACGTCCACGCTCTCTTTGCCGCGCTTCTTGGTCAGCGCTTCGGCCTTGTCGATCCACTCGCGTCGCTGGTTGCGGTCCTCGGCGAGCTCGCCGGCCAAGAGCAGTCGCCCCACGCTGGGCTCGAGCTCGGCGGCGCGTCGCGCCGCGTCGCGCGCTTCGTGCTTGTTCTTGTCGTCGCCGCTGGTCGCCTGCAGGTAGCGCGCCCAGGCCTCCAGATCGGCGGCCCGTGCGGTCTTGCCAGTCACCACGCCCTGGAAGGCCTGCACCGGCCCCAGTGGACCCCGCGCAGCCGGCAGCGCGGCCTTCTTGTCGGGCGCAGCCGGTGCCCGCTTGGCCGCCTCGGCGCTGGCGCCCAGGTCATTGGTGGTTTCCAGCGCCAAGTCGGGCGCACCGCTGGCGTCCCCCAGACGCACCGAGACGGCCGGCGGCGCATCGTCGCTGCACACCTTCACGGTCAGCCCGTTGTAGCCAGGGCTCAAGCTCAGCTGGGTCGCGAAGCGATCTGCATCGTGACCGCGATGCGCCGGGTCTTTCAGCACCGGCCGCCCGTTCCAATAGAGCGTGAAGCCGCCGCTCGCGCCGACCCACGCGCTGATCGTACGCGGCGCCTTCGAGCCGGGCTTTGCGCGCACGAAGCTCGTGGCAAACGCGCAGATCTTCCGCTCTGGCCGCAGCAGCGAACCGAAGTCGATGTAACCGAACGGAAACGCGTCCGGCGCCGCCCGCCAGCGCACCGGGCGCTCCTTTCCAGAGTAAGCGCGCCCCGGCACGATCGCCTGCGCGAAGTCCGCCTCTGGGCCGTGCTCCACGTCGAGCCCACCGCGGTCTTCGTTGTCGAACGGGCCCACCACCAGCCAGCGTCGAACGAAGCCCAGCGAGTCGATCTTCGATCGCGCTTGGTTCACGTCGCCGCGGCGGATGCGCGCGTACGCCGCCAGCATGCCCGCATACGCGCGAACCGGCGGTCCGAGCTTCGCGTTCTGCTCGGCGGAAAGCAGGGCCTCTTCCACCTGCGTCGGGTCGGCGCGGTCCCAGGTGTTCCAGATCGCCCGCAGCGCCTCGTAGGCCTGGGGCCCCTTCGAGGCATCGAGCCGAGCGAGCTCCGTCTGAAGCTCGGGATGAAATCGGCCGTCGTTGGCCTTGCCGTCATGGGCAAGGCACCCGACCAGCAAGAAAACCCCAAGAGCATGGCGTTTCACGCCGGGACCATAAGCACCGGTCCCGAGGACCTGCAAACAGCGCCGCTCGGGTCCGAGCCGCTGGGCCGGACGGTGGCGAAAACCGCGCGTTTCTTCGGCCCGCGAGCCCCCCGCGATGCCGCGCTTGCTGGCCCGTAGGGGGTTCGGTAGAAGGGTGAAACGCTATCAGGCTCGATCCCTTCCTTCTCCGGCGGTTTTCGTCGAAGCGTGGGGGGAACACCCGGCGCGGCACTTAGCACGCCGCTCCGGTGCCGCGTAGGCGGCGCTCGCGAAATCACGCGGGCGGCTTGCGGAGGTTCGGATGGTTAACCCGCAGATGGTGATGTACGAAGAGGAGTTCAACCAGATCCAAACGGTCGTAGACCGCCTGGTGAAGGAAGCGAACGCCAGGGTCGTCTTCATCGTCGACAAGAATGGGCAGCTCATCGCAGCAGCTGGCGACGTCGACAACCTGGACACGACGTCGCTGGCCTCGCTGACGGCGGGCAACATCGCCGCTACGGGCGGCATCGCCAAGTTGCTCCGAGAGAACGAGTTTGCCGCTCAGTTCCACGAGGGCGAAAAGGCGAACATCCACATCCAGCTCGTGGGTAACCGCGTGATTCTCGTGGTGATCTTCGACGCCAAGTCGAGCTTGGGGCTGGTCCGCTTGCGCGTGCGCAAGGCCACGGACGAGCTCAACCGCATCTTCGAGGCGTTGCTCTCGAAGGTCGCGGCGCCGGGCGCAGACTCGCCGTTCGCAGAAATCACCGATGAAGACATCGACAACCTCTTCAACGACTGAGGAGAGGCCCCGCCGATGAGTTTCATCAACTACATGGCTCGGGAGATCAACTGCAAGATCGTCTACTACGGGCCTGGCCTCTGCGGAAAAACCACGAACCTGCAGTACATCTACGAGCGCACCAATCCCGACGCCAAGGGCAAGATGATCAGCCTGGCGACGGAGACCGAGCGGACCCTGTTCTTCGACTTCTTGCCGCTGTCACTCGGTGAGATCCGCGGCTTCAAGACCCGCTTCCACCTCTACACGGTGCCCGGCCAGGTGTTCTACGACGCCAGCCGCAAGCTGATCTTGAAGGGTGTCGACGGCGTCATCTTCTGCGCCGACAGCCAGATCGAACGCCTCGAGGCGAACCAAGAGAGCATGGACAACCTCCGCACCAACCTGGCGGAGCAAGGCTACTCGCTCGAGAAGATCCCGTTCGTGATCCAGTACAACAAGCGCGACCTGCCGAACGCCGTCGACGTTCAAGAGCTCCGCGACCTCTTGAACCCCATGGGCGTGCCCGACTTCGAAGCCAACGCGCGGTCTGGCATGGGCGTGTTCGACACGCTCAAGGCCGTCAGCAAGCTCGTGCTCACCGAGCTGAAGCGCGGCGGCTGAGCTGCCACGCAGCGTTGCCGGTCCTGCGCCAGCGCGGGACCATGGCGCGCTCCCGCTCACGCCTGCTCGAAGCGCCGCGCCAAGTCGAGCGCGTGGCGGTCGCTCGCCTTCGCCCTGCAGCAAGCTCGCTAGCGATGCGGAGCAACGCGGTCGCTGGGCCTTCAGGTTGCCGTCGGCCTTGCTCCCAGTTGCGAAGCCTGTGAACGCTGATGCCAACTGCACGCGCGAATTGGGACTGGCTCAGTCCCACGAACTTGCGCAACGCGATCACGTCATCCCCGGACTCGAACAGACCGGCAATCAGACGTCGACGAACGCGAGCCGGAATGGCGCGCGCGAAGTCCCGTTCGGTGAGCTCGGGGATGTCAGTCATGGGTACCTTTCAGATATGAACGGAACAACGAGCGCTCCTGCTTGGAGGCCCATCGGGCGCTGATGATACGAACGGAGTCCTCGTCCTCCTCGGTATGGACGACGAGCACGGGGAACGTGCGCAGAACGACATGCCGAACGCCGGGCGGGACGCCCTCCAGGACCCAGGGCGGGCCGAGCAGAGGAGACTCGTCGAGCAGCCGGAAGATGTCTTCGGTTTCGTCGATGAAGCGGGAGCCGTAGACGGACCGCCTTTCCTCGTACCAGACAGCGTTCGCGGCGAGCTCACGCGAGGCCGCGTCGAGGACTTCAGGCACGGCGAGCAGCCACTGCGGCTCGAGCCATCGAGAGCGCGTCCTGTGCGGAGACAGTCTTCGCGGTTCCGTCACGAAGGCGCTCGACCCGTCGCGCAATTTCACCAACCCAAGCGTCGTGCGCAGACGGCGCTGGTGTCGGGGTCAAGCTCTCGGCCAGCCGGAGGGCGAGCTGAGCGCGCTCGTCGTCGGGAAGCTCAAGCGCTTCCGCGAGAATGAGGTCGATGCGGGACATCGCGCCAAGCGTACCACGTCGTGCCGTTGGGCAATCGGGCGTCGAGGTTCGAGCTGAAAGCACTCGGCGCTTCGTCGCAGCCGAATAACGAACGGATTCGCGCCGCGAGCGCGAGGAACCATCGTAACAGACCGCAGGGCATATTCGAGGCCGGCGTGTGCCGTATCAGTGTGTCGCCGGCCGCCGCGGAACGGACGTTGAAGTCGGCAAGGCCGCGCTCGTCGGGAGCAGCAGCGAGTTAGGCGGCCTTCGCCTTGCGCGAACGCTTCGGGGTGACGACGTGGCGGAGCTCCTCTCGAACGACTCTGCGAACGATGGCCTCGACGGGCTCACGCTTCGTGCCGATGAACTCGAGCAGGGCGTCGTTGATCAGCGACTGGTAGCTGCCCCCGCCCGCGGCGTGCACTTGTCGCCGAAACCAAGTGAGAACTTCTTCGTCCAGCCGGATGGTGATCCGGGTCTTCCCTTTGGGAACCGAAACCACCGCCCCTCGGCGCGCCCCGGTGAAGTCGTACTGCTTGCGCATGTCAGGTGTTCTCCTCGTACTGGCGGCGCTCGGCCGGTGTTGCCCGGCGAGCTGAGATGATGCGGATTGCGTTTCGGCGTGGTGTCCAAGAGACGACCAGAACCCGGTTCAGGTGGTCCGCACCGAGAGTTAGCTGGCGCGGCTCGTCGGGGTGAGAGTCGTCGCGTGTGAGGGCCATCGGATCGTCGAAGACGCCAACTGCATCGGCAAATCGACGCGGTGCTTCCGGAGGTTCTCGCGGGCTTTGGGCGGGTCCCACTTCGAAGTCCACCGGAGCAGTATGCACAAACGTGCATACACTGCAAGTCGCGAGGGCGGCGCTGCTGTTGTCCGCCTAACGAACGGCGTTCACCCGCGAACGCCGGACTCCAAGATAACAGAGCGCGAGGCGCACTCACGCGGGCGCGTGCCGCTGAACAATGGGCGCCCGCGGGAGCGGGACGGACGGTTGGGCAAGGCCAGAGCGGCGTTCGGCGGGTGCAACGTCCAGTTAGACGCCGCCCGCTTTCTTGCGGGCCTCGAGCTGCTGCCGAAGGGCGTCGTTGACCGCTTGAGCATTGGGGAAATGTCGAGCGAGCTCCGGATCGAGAACGATCACGTTGCTGCCAGCGGCAAATGGGCTGGCGTACTTGCCGCGTACGCCCTTCGAGAAATCGTACTCGGGGAGCAAGTCGTCGGTCTGGTCATCCGGCTTCGTAGTCATGACGCTCTCTGCGAGTTGCAAGTCTAGCACTGATGAGGCGGATGTTCTCGCCCCGCTCGACATGGACGACGACCACCAAAGTGCCCGAGAACGTCATCCCGATCAGGACGAAGCGGAGCTCTCCCACCGAGTGCACGGGGTCGCCGATGCTGATCGAGAGGGGGTCGCCAAAGGCAGTAGCGGCTTCCTCGAACGAAACGCCGTGCTTCTCGAAGTTGGCGGCAGCCTAGTCGGAATCCCACTCGAACTGCATGGGCTGCGGAGTGTGCTTCGGTCGGTGACGAGGGACAAGTGGCGCGGCGTCGTCGGCAGCGGCCGAATAACGAGAATGGCGTTCACCCGCGAACGCCGGAGATCATCGTAGCAGAGCGCGAGGCGCCGCAGAGGCGGGCCAGTGCCGAAGACAGAGTGGTCGCCCGCCGGCGCGGAACGGACGGTGAAACTCGGCACTAGCGGCGTTCGGCGGGTGCAACGTCCAGTTATGCATCACAGCCGTCGTCGCCAGACAGCAGGGTCGCGCTTGCCGTGGAAGCACGCCACGACAAACAGCGTGTCGTCGGAATCGCGGTAGAGAACGCTATATGGGAACGTCCGGAGAAGCTTGCGGCGCACGTTGCGTTCGACGATCGGATTCGCCTTGGGGGCGTGTGCGATCTGCTCGAGCGATTCCGCAACCGAGGCCAGGAAGCGCTCGCCTAGGCCCGAGCGTTGTTCCTCGTACCAGTCGTAAGCGTCGGTGATGTCGCGCTCGGCTTCGGGCTCCAGGACGACGCGGGTCATCACCGGGGAGAGCGAATTCGAGCGACGACTTCAGACCACGCGCTGCCACGCGATCCCTCTGCGTCCAGGCGGTCAAGTCGGCGGTTCAGTTCGGCGCGCTGCTCATCGGAGAGTGGCACATCCGCGGGGGTGAGGCTGTCCCAGAGTTCCCCGATTAGATCGAGGCGCTCGTCCGGGGTCATCTGCGCGATGTCGAGGGCTGGGCGTGCCACGGGTCGATTGTGCCTCGGCGATGGGGGATCTGCCAGTGGATGTATAACGAACGAGACACACGTTCACCCGCGAACGCCGAGCGTCAAGTCGTCAGTCGGCAAGGCGCGACAGCCGCGGGCGAGTGCCGCATCAGAATGTTCGCCCGCGGAAGCGGAACGGACGGTGAAGTCGGCAAGACCGGCGTTCGGCGGGTGCAACGTGAGTTAGACGGCGACGGCGCGGCGGGCGTTCATGGCTCCGGATCAAGTCGCCCTAGGGCTTCGTCTGTCGCGAGCTCGAGCTCTGTCAACTCGGCTTCGGTCAGAGCGCGGACGAAAGTATCGAGCGCCGCTTTGGGAATCGCACGCATCTGGAACGCAAGCGCAACCGAGTCTGACGCCGGACCGATGTCGGTCGCCGCGATGAGCGCTGTCCCAGCGAGCCGGGCGCGCTCCATGTTGGTGGTGAGCGGCACCACGAGCACGGACTGCAGCACGCTGGTGAGGGCGTCGCTCTGCCAAACCACGACCGGGCGACGGCCAGTCTGCTCGCGGGGCCGATGGGCTCCGAGGTCGGCCCACCAAATCTCACCACGTTTCACCGACGATCCTCTGCATCGAGCGCGTCAGCCCAGCCGTCCATGCCCACGGCGGCGAGTTCGGCGTCTTCGCCCCCGGACGCTGCGGCGATTCGCCGAAGATCCCATCGTGCGGGATCGGGTCGTCGTACCAGAATGACGCCGACCCGCTCGCCAGGTTGCAGCGGCAGGGGGCGGTCCGGCTTCAGCTGGCCGTCTACGTAGCGTGCTTCGACGGGGCGCATCAGCCGCGAGCATAGCACGCACGGTGGCGCGATGCGGTACGGGTCCTCGATGTGCGCCACATGCGCAAGCGCGGTCTTCCCGTCCGTCTAGTCAGAATGGAACGACCGGCTCGAGTTCACGAAATCGTAGGTTACGCGCTGGATAGCGCGCAGAGCTACACGTGAAAGGAGCCGGTCATGGGCAAGGTTACACGATACGTCGGCATGGACGTCCACGCGGAAACGATT
>JAKLKA010000217.1 GCA_023150915.1 Polyangiaceae bacterium | reverse complement strand
GGCGCGGGCGGCACGCCCACCGGCGGCGGCGGCGCGGGCGGCACGCCCACCGGTGGCGGCGGCGCGGGCGGCACGCCCACCGGTGGCGGCGGGACCACGGGCTGCACCGGGAACAACAAGCTGTGCAACGGCGCGTGCGTCGCGACCAACGATCCGAAATTCGGTTGCGGCCCGACGGCCTGTGATCCGTGCACGCTGCCCAACGCGACCACCCAGTGCGTGAGCGACAAGTGCGCGCTGCAGACCTGCACCGGCGGCTACGACAGCTGCGACGCCAACGCGGCCAACGGCTGCGAGCAGAAGCTGGACACCACCGACCACTGCGGCGCCTGTTCACGCAAGTGCAACACGCTGAACTCGACCGCGGCCACCTGCGCGGCGAGCGCGTGCAGCCACACCTGCCAGTCGGGGTTCGGCGACTGCAGCAAGCCCACCACCGGCCCCGACAACGGCTGCGAGACCAACCTGGCCACCGCCAAGGCGCACTGCGGGACCTGCGAGAACAACTGCGGCTCGCAGGGCGCGTCGGGCGGGTTCGCCTGCAAGAACAGCGTCTGCGGCTGCAGCGAGAACTCGCAGTGTCTGACCACCGGCGGGCTCGCGAACTCGAGCTGCAACACGGGCTCGGGGCTGTGCGTCTGCGACGGCGCGACCTGCAACGTCGGCGAGGCCTGCGGCAAGAAGAGCGGGAACACGGTGTGCCTCTGCAACGGCGGGGATGCCTGCACGGCGGGCCAGAGCTGCTGCCCCGGGGCCGGCTGCGTCGACACCCAGACCGACGCCAAGCACTGCGGCGGCTGCAACATCGCCTGCCCCACTGGAAAATCGTGTAAAACCGGCGCGTGTCAGTGAGCGCAGAGAAGCGCGAGCTGGTCTTCGGCAAGGGTTGGTACTGGCTGGGGGCGCTCGTCGGTGTGGGTGTGGGGCTCTACGCCCTGCGCGACGTGCTGACCCCAATCTTCCTGGCGGTGACCATCGCGTACATCCTGGATCCGGTCGTGGACCGGCTGGAGCGATGGCGCATCCCTCGGGGCCTGGCCATCGCCATCGTGTTCTTGGGGTTCACCGCGGCGGTGGCGGCGTTCTTGTTGCTGGTGATCCCCGAGGTCGCCCGCGACGTGGCCAGTGTCGCCAGAGAGCTGCCGGGTCACGTGCAGCGCGGGCTCACCCGGCTCGAGCCGATCTTGAAAGAGCAGGGCATCGCCCTGCCGCACACCACCGACGAGTGGGTGGCCCAGCTCAAGAGCAAGGCCGACTCGATCTCTGCCAGCCAGCTGGCCCCCGTGGGCAACGCCCTCAAGGTGGTCATCGGGGGCACGGTGAGCGCCCTTGGGGCGGTGTTCGGCGCGCTGATCGTCCCGATCTTGGCGGTGTATTTGCTAGCGGACTTCGATCGCATGGTCACCGGCATGCACGCGCTGGTGCCCCTGCGATTCCGCCAGAGCGTGGGAGAAATCGCCGCCGAGATCGATCACACCCTGAGCCAGTTCATGCGCGGCCAGCTGACGGTGATGCTGATCCTGGCGGTGCTGTACGGCGGGGCGTACTGGCTTCTGGGCGTGCGCCTGGCGATCCCCATCGGGATCGCCGCGGGGGTCCTCAACTTCGTGCCGTACGTCGGCGGCGCGTTCGCGCTGGTCGCCGGCATCGTCATGTCGCTGATCGGCGGCGGCGGCGCGGGCCAGATCGTGGGCGTGATCATCGCGTATGCGGTCGTGCAGACCCTGGAGGGGTTCGTGATCACCCCACGCATCGTCGGCGAGAGCGTGGGCCTGCGCGAGATCTGGGTGCTGCTGGCCCTGTTCGTCGGCGGTGAGGCGTTCGGGTTCTTGGGCGTGCTGCTCGCCGTGCCGGCGGCCGCCGTGCTGAAGATCTTCGTGGCGCGGGCGCTGGCTCGCTACCGCGAGAGTGAGCTCTACCTGACGCCCGCCCTGGCCGGCGCCGTGATCCCGCCGCTCGCCGTTCCCCCCGAGCCCGAGCCCGAGCCCGAACCGCCCGGGCCGGCGGAGCCCGATCCCCCGGCGGAGCCGGCGCCGCCAGTCGAGGCCGAGGCACGAGCCCCCGCCGCGACCGAGCCGGAGCCACCCGACTCCGAGCCCCCGGCCAGCGATTCGTCGGCGGGCTCTGCCTAGCTGCAGTCGCAGCCGGCGCGCTCCACCCGCGACGCGGCGTCCGCGACCTTCTGCTTCGCCCAGGTGCACTTGTCGTGAGAGTCGCCGGCGATCTCGCAGATCCGTTCCTGCGACCGCTTCATCGAGCCCAGCGCCTTGCACGCGGTCTCGCAGCTCGAGCTGGGCCGCGGCGGTGCCGGCGACTGCTGCGAGGCGCCCGACTCTCCCCCGTCGCCGGTCGCTTCGTCTTTCTTCGGCTCCGCTTTCTTCTCTTCGGGGGCGGGGTCGGCGGCGGGCGGCGACGGCGACGTGGGGGCGGCCCCCGGAGCCGAGGCGCCGAGCCCGGGCGGCGGACCCAGCTCGCCGATGGTGCGCGCAGCGGCCTCGATCTCGGCGCTGAGGCCGTCGACCTCGCTGGCGCCGCCCGTGGGCGTCGCGCTCTTGGCCGGGACCCCGCCGCAGGCCGCGATCGTCCCCAAGAGCCCCCCGAACACCAGCCGTGTCAGCGTCGCCATGGCCGGCGATGCTACCTCACGATTTCAGCCGCGCAGCTCTTTCTTGGGGCGCCGCATCGAGTCGTCTTCGTCGGGCATGAGCGAGAAGACCAGCACCGCGCCCACCACCGGCAAGAGCCAGATCAGCTTGGACTGGAGGATCTTCTGGCTGCGCTCGTACGAGCCGGACCGCCAAACCTTGATCGTGAGCCAGATTTGCGCGGCGACCAGGCCGAGGAGCAAGACGCCGTAGACGAAGTCGAAGCCAGTCATGGGTGCCTGAGTCGTAGTCATCCGATCGGGTCGGCGCAAGGCCCGTGCCCCGACTCGGGTTCGGGCCTAGGCTTGGCGCGTGGCGACTGATGCGTCCATCACCGCACTGCTCGGGCCGACCAACACCGGCAAGACGCACCGGGCGGTAGAGCGCATGCTGGAGCACGAGAGCGGCATGATCGGGCTGCCCCTCCGGCTCTTGGCCCGCGAGGTCTACGACAAGGTCAGCGCCCGCGTGGGCGAGCGGCGGGTGGCCCTGGTGACCGGCGAAGAGAAGCGTGTGCCCGCGCAGCCTGCATATTGGGTGTCGACCGTCGAGGCCATGCCGATGGACCGGGCCGTCGACTTCCTGGCGGTCGACGAGATCCAGCTCGCTGCGCACCGCGAGCGCGGCCATGTCTTCACCGACCGCTTGCTGCATGCCCGCGGGCGCATCGAGACCTGGTTCCTGGGGGCCGAGACCCTTCGCCCGCTCTTGGCCACGCACCTGCCGAACGCCGAGCTTCGGCGTCACCCGCGGCTGTCGCGCTTGCGCCACGCCGGCAGCGCCACCCTGGGCCAGCTGCCGCCGCGCTCGGCGGTGGTCGCCTTCAGCATGGCGCGGGTCTACGAGATCGCCGAACGCCTGCGCCGACGTCGCGGCGGGGCCGCGGTGGTGCTGGGGGCGCTCTCGCCCCGGGCGCGCAACGCCCAGGTGGCGATGTTCCAGTCGGGCGAGGTCGACCACATGGTGGCGACCGACGCCATCGGCATGGGGCTCAACCTCGACCTGGCTCACGTGGCGTTCGCCGATCTCGAGAAGTTCGACGGCAAGCGGCCCAGGCCCCTGGAGCCCGCCGAGCTGGCCCAGATCGCCGGGCGTGCGGGACGCTTCCAGAACGACGGCACGTTCGGCACCTTGGCCCCCTTGCCGCCCCTGCCCGAGCGCCTGGCCCGGTGCATCGAGACGCACAGCTTCGCCGCCGAGCGCGTGCTGATCTGGCGCGCCAGCGACCTGGACACGAGCAGCGTTGCCGCGCTGATCGCGTCGCTGAAACGCGCGCCCACTCACCGCGCGCTGCGCCTGGTGGAACAGGCGGACGACTTCAGCGCGCTATCGACCCTGGCGCGTGATCCAGAGGTCGTGGCGCGCACCACCGATCCGGCGCGGGTCCGCCTGCTGTGGGAAACCTGTCAGATCCCCGACTATCGCCAGCTGATGCCCGAAGCCCACGCACGCCTGATTCGCGAGGTCTTCGTCGAGCTGTGCGATCGCGGCCGTCTCGGCAAAGACCGCCTGGCGCGGCACATCCGTCGGGTGGACGACCCCAGCGGAGACATCGAGACCCTGCTCGGCCGCATGGCTGCCATCCGCACCTGGACCTACGTTGCCAGCCACGCCGGCTGGGTGGACGACCCCGAGCACTTCCAAGCCACCGCGCGCGCGGTGGAGGACCGTCTGAGCGATGCGCTCAGCGCCCGCCTGGTCGAGCGCTTCGTGGAGCGTTCGCGCCCCAAGAAGCACGCCGGCGTGCCGGTCGACGGCCCCTGGGCTCGGGCCTTCGAGCGCGCCGGGGCGTTCTCGCACCTGCTTGCCCAGGTGCGGTCCGGTGCGACCCCCGAGAGCGACGAGGCCTGGGTCACGCGGTTGGTCGATGCGCCCCACGAGTGCTTCGCCCTCGACGCTCGCGGCCGGATCGTGGCCGACGGTCGCGAGCTGGGCGTGCTGACGCGCGGCCCCGATCGCGTGCGACCCGAGGTGCGCGTCACGCTCGAGGGCGAGGTCTCGACCGGCGCGCGCGCGCGCCTGGTGCGGCGCCTCGCGGCCTTCTCACGGGACGTGGTGGCCGAGCTGTTCGCCCCGCTCCACGCGCCCAGCGCCAGCGAGCTTTCCCCGGCGGGGCGGGGCCTGATCTACCAGCTCGAACGCGAGCTGGGCACGCTGCTGAGCGGCCCGGCGGCAGAGCAGCTGGCCTGCCTGACCCCGCGCGACCGGGAGATCTTGGCGGAAATGGGGGTAATCACCGGAGAGCGAGCGATCTATCTGAAGAGCGGCCTCGGGCCCCGCGCCGTGGAACAGCGCGCCGCGCTCTGGAACGTGCATGCCGAGAGCCCCATCGCGCCCCCGCGCGAGCCCTCGTTCGCAGTGGGGCGCCTGACACCGGCCGAGCGCCGCGGCCTCTTGGCGCTGGGCTACCTGACGGAGGGCACGCGCGCCGTGCGGGTCGATCTCGCCGACGCGCCCCGTGGTCGCCGGCGGCGCCGGCGAAAGCGGCGTCCGCGCGCGGCGTCGCCGCCGGCGAGCTGAGCCATGGGCCGCTACCGCGCACGCGATCTGATCTTGCCGCCCAGCCTGCTGAGCTTGGCGCGCCTCCCGCTGTCCGCCGCGTTCGTGCTGGCGCTGGATCACCCGTGGCTGGCGCTCGGCGTGCTGGCGCTGGCGGGCGCCACCGACATCGTGGACGGCTGGTGGGCGCGTCGCTACGACCAGGTCACGGCCACCGGCGCCGTCTTGGACCCCATCACCGACAAGATCTTCGTGCTCACGGTGGTGCTCACGCTGATCGCGTCCAGCCGCCTCGACCTGTGGGCCATCGTGCTGCTCGCCACCCGCGAGATCGGCGAGGCGCCGCTGGTGCTGTGGTGGGCGCTCTCACATCGGAAGCGCCGCGCGCTGGTCGAGCAGCCCATGGCCAACGTCCCCGGAAAGGTGGCGACCGTGCTGCAATTCGCGACCATTGCGCACGCGCTGTTCCGGGGGCCGCACACCGATCGGCTGCTTCTTGCCACGGCGGTGGCCGGCGGCCTTGCGGCGGTCAGCTACTGGGTGCGCGATTTGCGCGCCTACCGCGGCTGACGGGCGACAGCTCGGGGCTTTCTGCCGTGATTTTTTCGGAAGGCGCCGGCCCGACCCGTGCTAGTTCGTGGGCTGCCATGTCCAGCGCAAAGCTCGTGTATGAAGGCAAAGAGTTCTCGCTCCCCGTCATCGAGGGCACCGAGAACGAACGCGCCGTCGACGTTCGCAAACTGAGGGCGGAAACCGGCCTCGTCACCTACGACGACGGCTACGGCAACACCGGATCGTGCAAGAGCGCGATCACCTTCATCGATGGCGATCGCGGGATCTTGCGCTACCGCGGCTATCCCATCGAAGAGATCGCCGAGCGCGGGCGCTTCACCGAGGTTTGCTACCTCTTGATCTACGGTCGCCGCCCTACCCTCGAAGAGCTGGCCGCGTGGCGTCAGAAGATGACGATGCACACGCTGATCCACGAGGACATGAAGAAGTTCTACGAGGGTTACCCGCCGAACGCGCACCCGATGGCGATCATGGCCGCCATGGTGGCGTCGCTCTCGAGCTTCTATCCGGACACCGACAAGGATCTGGATCTGAACATCATCCGCATCTTGGCCAAGAGCAAGACGCTGGCCGCCTTCGCCTACAAGAAGAGCATCGGCCAGCCCTTCGTTTACCCGCGCAACGACATGTCGTGGCCGGCCAACTTCTTGCGAATGATGTTCGCGGTTCCGGCCGAGGAATACGAGGTGCCGAAGGCGTTCGAAGACGCCATGAACCTGCTGTTGATTCTCCACGCCGACCACGAGCAGAACTGCTCGACCTCGACCATGCGGATGGTGGGCTCGAGCGAGGCCAACCTGTACGCGTCGCTGTCGGCCGCGATCTGCGCGCTCTGGGGGCCGCGTCACGGCGGCGCCAATCAAGCCGTGCTCGAGATGCTGGAAGAGCTGCAGCAGAGCGGCGAGGACTACAAGAGCTTCCTCGAGCGCGTGAAGAAGGGCGACAGCAAGGCCCGGCTGATGGGCTTCGGGCACCGCATCTACAAGAACTTCGATCCCCGCGCCAAGCTGCTGAAGGGCGCCGCCGATCGGATCTTCGACGAGCTCGGGATCCACGACCCCCTGCTCGACCTGGCGAAGAACCTGGAAGAGGTCGCGCTGAAGGACGAGTACTTCGTGAAGCGCAAGCTCTACCCGAACGTCGACTTCTACAGCGGCATCATCTACCGCGCGATGGGCATCCCCACCGACATGTTCACGGTCATGTTCACCCTCGGCCGCATCCCCGGCTGGATTGCCCACTACATGGAGCAGCGGAACGACCCCGACGGGTATCGGATCCACCGCCCGCGCCAGATCTACACCGGCGAAACCCAGCGCGTGTTCGAGGACTGGGGCACGAAGAAGCTCTGAATCTGGGACTTGTCCCGGAAGCTTTGCTAGGCTCGCCGGTCGCCGTGGGCAGCGACGATCTGGACGGACTCTGGGACACCCCTGAAGACGAAGCGCCGGCCGCCGAGCCAGCGCCCAAGGCGGCGGTGTCTGCGCCGCAGGTGCCCGCCGAGCCCAAGCCGGTCGCGAAGCCCGCGGAGTCCAAGCCGGTCGCGGCGCCCGCGGAGCCCAAGCCGGTTGCAGCGCCGGTTGCAGCGCCGGTCGCGAAGCCCGCGGAGTCCAAGCCGGTCGCGGCGCCCGCGGAGCCCAAGCCGGTTGCAGCGCCGGTTGCAGCGCCGGTCGCGAAGCCCGCGGAGTCCAA
>JAKLKA010000216.1 GCA_023150915.1 Polyangiaceae bacterium | reverse complement strand
GGCAGCTCGATGCAGCCGGAGGCCGTCGTCAGTCGCACCCGGTCGCCCTCGGCCACACCCAGGCGCGCCGCGTCCGCCGGCGCCAGATACGCCGCCTGGGCCCGGGGCAACAGCTTCGAGCTGCCGTGCATCCAGCTGTTGTGGCCGAGCGCTTCACGCTTGGTGATCAGGCGCAGCGTGCCCGCGCGGGGGGCGTCGAGCGCGCGCTCCAGCTCGGGCACGCGGTCGTACACGTCGGGCGGGTAGAGCTCCACCTTGCCCGAGCGCGTCGCGATGCGACGGCGCAAGAAGTCGCCCGGCGCCGGCTCACTGAGCTTCAGCCCGTGCGGGTGCGCCGCGAGGGTGGCGAGCGGGCGCAGCCCAAAGCGCGGCACCAGCATGGCCTCGATCAAGCGCCGCGGCCCGCCGGCCCGGATCGCGCCACGGATCACGGCGTCGACCAGGCGGTTGCCCCCGAGCGGAAGGCGGGCAGCCCGGCACAGATCGGCAATGATCTGCCACTCGGGACGGCGCTCTCCGAGCGGCGGCACCACCGCCTCGGTGAACTGCGCGAAGGGCACCGGCTGCATCTGCAAGAACGCGAGCGGAAAGTCGTCGCGCTCGAGGAAGTCGGTACAGGGCAGCACGTGGCTGGCATGCGCGGCGGTGTCGCTCACGAACAGATCGAGGCACACCAGCGCGTCCAGCGAGCCGAACGCGCGCTTCAGTCGATCGCCGTCCGGCGCGCTGAGCAAGGGGTTGCCTGCGATGACGATCGCGGCGCGCACCCGTTCGGGCCCGGGTTCGAGGATCTCGTCGGCCAAGATCCCCGCGGGCAGCGCACCCATCACCGGTGAGAACCCGCCGACCCGGCTGGTCCAGCGCGGCTCGCGATCGAAGCCCAGGCGCTTGGCCAATCGCGCGATGTCGATGGCCCCGCGGGGCACCAGCGCACCCCCGGCTCGGTCCAGGTTCCCGGTGCACAGTTCGAGCGCCAGCTTGGCAGCGTAGACGATGTTCCCGAAGCGGCCGTGGTTGACGCCGGTCGACACATGGCAGAACGCGCCCGCCGCGCCGGCAAAGGCCCGCGCGATGTCGCGGATGCGCTCGGCGGCGATGCCGGTGGCCACCGCCACCCGCTCGGGCGAGAAGCGGCGGGCGACCGCCCGCAGCGGCTCGACCCCAGCGGCGTGATCGCGGAGCGCCGCGCGATCTTCCAGGCCCTCCGCGAACACCACGTGCAAGAGCGCCAGCAACAAGGCGGCGTCGGTGTCCGGCACGATCGGCACGTGCTCGCCGACCCGGCGCGCGGTCTCGGTCCGGCGTGGGTCGACCACCACCACCCGGCCGCCACGCCGCACGATGGCGGTCAGGCGCTCGATCATGCGAGGGGCGTGGACGAACGAGCTCTGGCTGACAGCGGGGTTGGTGCCGATGAGCAGCGCGAACCGGGCGCGGTCCAGATCGGGCACCGGCTGAGTCATGGCCGAGCCCAGCATGCGCGCCGACACGGCGAACTTGTTGTTGCAATCGAGCGAACTGGCGGTGAAGAAGTTGCGGGTCCCGAGCGCCTGCACCAGCGCCTTGGTGAACAGCGGCACCGCGTAAGAGAGAGCCCCGGGGTTGCCCATGTACACCGCCACCGAGTGGGGGCCATGCTCGCGGCGCACCCGCGCGATGGCCTTCGCCGCGTCGGCGATGGCGGCATCCCAGGTGGCCGGCGCGAGGCGGCCACCGCGGCGCACCTGCGGCGCGTTCAGCCGATCGGGGCTGGAGTGCAGCGCCGAAAACCGCGTGCCCTTGGCGCAAGCAAAGCCCTGGGACACCACGTGCTCGGGGTCCGGCCTGAGCGAGACCAAGCGTTCGCCGTCGACCTCGGCCAAGAGACCGCACGCGGCCTCGCAGATGCGGCAGTACGTGACGCGGGTGGCCATGGGCGACAAAGGATGCCCCAGGCCCGAGCGCGAAGCGAGCCGAGCCTGGGCAAACGCGCTAAGATGCCCCATCGCTCCGCGCACCTTCGTCTCGCTCTTCGCGACCCTGCTGCTCCGCAGCCAGTGGGCGGCCGCCGCACCCACCGCGAAGTTCCCCGAGCCTGCCAGCGCAGAGCCCGCGAAGCCGCCGCCGCAAAGGCCCGCCACCGCAGCGAAAGAACCGTGGGGTCGGGCGGCTGCGCGCGAGCGCGTGCGCCGGGCATCCGAGCACTCGCGCCGCGGCGACGCCGCCCAGGCCATGGCCGAGCTGAACGAGGCGCTGCGCTTCGACCCCAGCTTCGGCGACGCCTATCTCGAGCTGGCCAAGCTGCGGGAGCGCGCCGGAGACCTCGGCGAGGCCGAGCGAGTCTACGAACAGGCGGCGCGGCTGCCGAGCGCGCGGGCCCAGGCGCTCTTCGGGCGCGCCCGGGTGAGCAAGGCGCGCGGCCAAGCCGACGAGGCCTTCCGCGCCCTGGAAGCGTCGGTGGAGCTGGCCCCCGAGCGACAGAGCCTGGAGCTGCTGGCCGAGTGGTACGTGCAGCGGCGCGCGTGGCCCGCCGCCCTGGTCGCCTGGCGCCGGGTGCTCTCGACCTACGACGACGAGCCCGGGCCCGAGCGCGACAAAGTGCGCGTGCGCATTCAGGCCTTGGTGGTGCTGGCGGCCGACGCCGATCCGGTCGTGGCCGGCGCCGCCCACTCTCGCGGCTGGGTGCGGCGCTCGCTGGCGCGGATGGCTAAGAAGCCGCGGTGAGCGGCGGCTCGAGGTGCGCCTCGGCCACGCGCCGCACGTCGTCGGGCATGGCGCAGCTCTTCATCGCGGCAAGGTCGGTGGTGACCACGGTGTGGTGCACCTCGGCGGTGAGCACGCGGTCGCTCGCGCGGACGAACGCGTAGCGCAGCGTCAAGCTGCGGTTGCCCAGACGGGTGATGCTGGTCTCGACCACCGCGGTGTCGCCATAGCGCAAGGGGGCCCGGAAATCCGAGTGCACGGCCACGGCTGGAAGGCCGACCCGCCGCTCGGTCACCAGCCGCGAATAGCCGCCCTCGAGGGGATCGAACAGACGCTCCATGGCCTCGTGAGCGTAGGTCAAGAAGTGCGGAAAGAAGAGCAGCCCCGCGGGATCGACCTCGTGGAAGCGGACGACGCGTTCGTAGGGAAACACGCGACGCGGGTTAGCACGGCTCGCGCGCGAGGGCGATTCGCGCAGCGCCCCCGGAGTCGCCGGCGCCAGCGGCCGCTTCTGTCAGCCCGGACGAGAACCGATCGGGACTGAGGGCGATCCGTCCGTTCCTGACGCGCCGCGAGCGCCGATGTACACTCGAGGCATGCGAAAGCTCCGGATCGGGCTGGGGGCACTGGCGCTCTCTCTTTCCATGACTGCCGCGTCGAACGCGCCGGCGTTCACCACCCGCTTTCACATCAAGCTGGCCAACGACGTCCGCAAGGCGCTGATCCAGAACGGTGGCTCGGGGGTCCCGCTGCGATTCGGCAACCATACGGTGGTGCTGAAGTCCGAAGACGTGGACGCGCTGACCAACCACCCGCTCGAGTTCCGCGCGGGCGCCGTGGGCCCGGACAACATGGCCTTCCCGGGGATGACCGATCCGTCGCACGCCATCGGGCAGCGCCCGTACGAACAGTGCGAGCTGCTCTACCAAGAGGCGATGTTGCCCGCCGAGCGGGCCTACGCGCTGGGGTGCTTCTTGCACGGCTCGACCGACGCCGTCGCCCACCACTACGTGAACTTCATGACCGGCGAGACCTTCACCCTCACGCCGATCACCACTGGCCGGCAGGCGAGCTGGAGCAACGTGGTCCGGCACATCATCGCCGAGAACATGGTGCAAGAGGCCGCGTTCACCCTCTCGCCCGAGTCGTTCAAGGGCTCCGAGCTCGGGCACACCATCCCCAAGAGCTTCGTCGAGCGAGCGTACTTCTCGGAGCAGAGCCCACTGTGGAAGATGATGGCCGCACACCCCAGCGAGCGCTTCGAGGCAACCTTGCTGGCGAATCCCGGCGCCCTGCTCACGGTCTTGGTTCCCAAAGCCAAGCTCTCCACGGCCGAGGCGCTGGTCCTGACACCTCGCTTTCTGCGCTTTCTGGACGACGAGCGGAAGAACGTGAAGACCTCGATCGAGAAGTCGATCGCCGACCTTCAGAACGCGGGCACCCCGGGCGGCGCAACACTGGGCGTGAAGGCCGGGGTCGACGGCAAGCTCGGCACCACCGACGACACCACGGCGTGCAGCGCCAGCTGCCCCAACCTGTACGCCAAGTACAAGACCTACGTGGCGCTCTTGGCCCCGCGCTACGACGCCGCCAACAAGCCGCTGCCTCCGGCGTTCGACAAGATCAGCGACAAGCTGCACGACGACCTGTTCGAGTTCATGCCGGCCTACCTGCAGGTGGTCGAGAACCTGTCGAACGAGCTGAACGCGCCGCTGGCGCCTGGTGGTGACGGGCTGACGCTGGAGAAAGCCAAGGTCGTTCAGCTCTTCCAGCCGCTCAACACCTGGGCCGACAACCTGACCACCATCGACTACCAGGCGCTGTCGGCAGCGGTGGTGCCGCAGTGGATCCAGGACCTGCAGAAGGCGCTGCAGACCGTGGGCGTGAACGTGTCCATCCCCAGCTTGATCGCCGGGCTGCTCGATCCGGTGGTGACGCCGATCAAGGACGCCATCAAGGCGTACGTGATCGACGAAGCGACGACCTACATCGAGGATCTGGTGACCGAGTACAAGGCGAAGTACGCGTCCGTGCACCCGGAATACGTCCAGCGCCTCACGCAAGCCACCCCCGCCGGGCAGGCCGGGACGTTCCTGGACCAGCTCTTCGACAGCGGCCTTTATGGACACTCGTTCAACATCGCGGCAACGGCCATCGCCGATCGCCGGGCGGTGTTGCCGGCCGGCTCCGATCCGCTGGTGGGCCCGGCCAGCTTCGACGCCTCGCACACCCCGAGCTGGATGCAGGTCGGCGTCTGCGACTACCTGCGCACGGCCGTGTTCCCGCTGGGGCTCGAGGCCAAGGGGCTGATGAGCCTGTGGAAGTCGGGGGCGGTGTTGCCGGCGCAGGTGGCCGAGAACTCCCCGGTCGAGTGTCACGACGGCTCGCTCTCGGCGTTCACGCCTTCGCCCAGCGCCGGCGTGTGCAAACTGACCAGTCTGGACACGCTGCTCACCGATCCGACCCACCGAGGCACGGTGAGTCGCGCTCACCCGCCTCTCTCGGGCGCGCCCGAGGTCGATTGCGCCAACCTCACCATCCAGGGGCTGCCCACGCCGCCGTCCGGCACCGGTGGGGCCGGCGCCGGAACGGGCACCGGTGGGGCCGGCGGCGACAGCGGAAACGGCGGCAGCTCGGCGGGCGGCGGCACCGCATCAGGGAAGCCCACGGGCGGCGACGAGGCCGGCTCGTGCGGGTGTCGGACGCCGCGCCCCGCGCCTGGCTCCGGCTCGGCTCTGTCGCTCTTGGCGCTCGGGGCGCTCTTGCTCGCACGCCGGCGGCGGGCTCGCGCTCCCGCTGCGCTCGCGCTCTTGATCGGGATCTCGGGTTGCGGCGCCGGGGACGGCGGAAGCGGAGGCACCGCGAACGGAGGCGGCAGTGGCGGCGCCGGCGGCAGCGGGGGCACCGTGAGCGGCGGCACCGGCGGCACGGGTGGCGGCATCGGGGGCGCGGCAGGCAGCGGGGGCAGCGCCGGAAGCGGAGGCGTTGCCGGCGGGGGCGGCGCATCGGGCGGGGCCGGCGGCACTGGCGGGGGCAGCGGTGGGGCGGGCGGCACCGGTGGCAGTGCCGCCGCCGCGCTGTTGGCCGAGCTGGGCAAGAGCGTGTGGCATGGCAAGCAAACGCGCGCCGGCAAGCAGCGCGGCTACCAGGTCGAGTTCGACGCGGTGAACCTGTTCTGGGCAGAGACGCGCAACCCTTACGGCCCCGCACGCAAGCGCCAGCTGCGCATCATGCAGGTGCAGAGCGACGGCAAGACCGTGAACACGACCATCACCGTGCCCGCGGGGTGGCCGTCGGACACCGACAACGGCAAGAAAGAGACGTTCACCGTCGAGGTTCTGGCCGGTCCGCCGAAGCAGCTTCGCGTGACCCAGGGCACTCAGGTCGAAGTGTTCGACGCGGGTCCCTGGCCCGCTCCCACCACCGGCCTGACGGCCATCGTCCGCGCGTTCTCGTCGAACGGCGCCATGGCCAATGCGTACTGCGAGTCCAGCAGCCTGACCGCGCCGAATCGCGCCGTGATCTGGGAGTTTGCCCGGGGGAAGTCCGCCGAGCCCATCCTGGGTGAAGACATCGTCTCGGGGGTGCCGCTCACCCAGTGGAAAGACCCCACCGGCCTCAACCAGTTCGCCATCACCAACGTGCCCGGCTTCGACCAGCTGGGGGGAACCCTGCTCTCGGACCAGTTCAACTTCATCGTGCTGTACTTGGGCACCGTGAACCACACCGCCGGCACCCTCGCGCTGCGCGAGAAAGACGACGCCGTCGGCGACGGGCTGTGGGCTTGGCTGGGCTCGGGCGTGGGCAGCGCCAACTCGGCCGATGTGTTCCTGGAAGTGCACGGCCACGGCACGCCGGATCTGACCGCCGACGCGCCGAGCGCCACGTTCGCCACGCAGGACCTGCCCTTCGAGGCCATGCTGCTGCGCTGCAACGACGCGCTGGTCGATCGGGACCTGGAGGTCTCTCAGGGCGGCGGCACGTGGAAGGCGGTCACCACGTCGCTCACCAAGCCCAAGATCGACACCAAGCTGTTCCCACCGGCGCTGTGAGCTCGGGTTGCGGGCCGGCGAGCACCACCGCCCTCGTCCAGCCGAGCGGGGACATCGTCACTGGTTGACAGGCGGCGGCGGCGCGTACGCCGGCACCGCGCCGCCGGGGTCGCCGCTGGGGCCGCCGTCCGGGCTACCCGTCCCGTTCTCGACGGGCGGGGGGCCGTACACCGGCGCCACCCCGCCCTGGTTGCCGTCGTGCGGCGGGGGCGGGCCGTATGCGGGCGCCGGGCCGCCCGAGTTGCCGGCCGCGCAAGCTGCCAGCGAGAGCCCGAGCCCGACCACGGCCGCTGCACCGACGTGACGCTTCGCCGAGTGACAGAACGGACAGCGGGACTCGGAGGGTCGGATGTGGCGGCGGCACGTCTCGCAGACGATCATCGAGCTCATCGGTCGCAGCCTCTCACGCCGAGCACCGGCCTGGTATGACGCGCGTCAGACCCTCCACCGATCCCGGGCACGCCGCGCTCTGGCTTGCCGCTGGTCAGTTTTTGCCGGACACTCTTGGGCGATGCGCACTCTCGCCTCGGGCTTGGGACTGTCTTGTGTGCTGGCTCTGGGTTTTGCCGCCTGCGGCTCGGATTCGGACGGGGGCGGGGGCTCGAGCGGCGGCGGCGGAACCAGCAGCGGCGGCAGCGGCGCGGCGGGTGGGTCGACCGGCGGCACGGCCGGCAGCGGCGGGGCCACCAGC
>JAKLKA010000023.1 GCA_023150915.1 Polyangiaceae bacterium | reverse complement strand
GGCGGCAACTATGCCGGCACCGCCCTGGAGCGCGTGCTGCCCGTGGAGATCAGCGAGAAGATCGAACCGCACGAGGCGGCCGAGTTCTCGCCGCGCTTCACCGAGGTGGGGCGCTCGGCACCGGTGCTGAGCGCGCTCTTCGATCTGCTGGGCGAGGACCTGCCGACGATGACCGGGTCGAACACCCTCGGTAAACCCCGGGGCGCTTCCTTCGTCCTGATGGAGCACCCACGTCGCAAGGTCGGCGGCGCGCCCATGCCGATCTTGGCCCTCGGCGAGTCCGGCGACGGGCGCAGCATCGCGCTGGGGGTCGACGGCAGTTACCGCCTGGCCTGGAGCGAGCTTGCCGCGGGGGTCTCGGGGCGCGCGTTCGGCGCGCTGTGGGACGGCCTGCTCGGCTGGCTGATGCGCGACCCGCGCTTCGAGGTGGCCCGTGCCGAGGTGGTCGGGCAGTGCATCAGCGGCGAAGAGACCACGTTGCGGCTGCACCGCATGCCGGGGGCCAGCGGGGCCGTCGCGGTCAGCGTCGAGCGGCTGGGGAAGGGGTCGCAGAAGGTCGTCGACCAGAAGCTTCCCACTCCGCCCGCGGGTCCGGTCGACGTGGCCGTCGGCAAGCTCGAGCCCGGGGGCTACGTGGCGCGGGTGACCGTGGGGCAGTCACCGCCGGCTCGCCTCGACTTTGCCTGCGAGAAGGGGGGCGAGGCGTTCAGCGATTCACGGCCCGATGGCCCCCGGCTCGAGCGCATCAGCGCGGTGACCGGCGGCATGTCGGTGCTCGCGGGGCGAGAGGCGACCCTGCCGCAACCCGACGCCACGCGCATTGCGGCCGAGCGGCACGTCACGCCGATCGTGCCGCCCTGGATCTGGACCGCGCTCGCCGCGCTGTTTCTGGGCGCGCACTGGGTGGCCCGCCGCCGCGGCGGGCTGACCTGATCAGTCGTAGTACTCGTGCCCGATGTGGGTGATCGGGGTCTCGCCGCGCATCCAGCGCAGGGTGTTCTTCAGCTTCATCAGCTGGATGAACAGGTCGTGCTCGGGATCGAGCCCCGGCGCCGCCATCGGGCTCTTCCAGTAGAAGCTGAGCCACTCTTGCACGCCGCGGAAGCTGGCGCGCTTGGCCAGGTCCATGAAGAGCGCCAGGTCGAGCACGATCGGCGCCGCCAAGATCGAGTCGCGGCACAAGAAGTCGACCTTGATCTGCATCGGGTAGCCGAGCCAGCCGAAGATGTCGAGGTTGTCCCAGCCCTCTTTCGAGTCGCCGCGGGGCGGGTAGTAGTTGATGCGCACCACGTGGTGAACCTCGCCGTAGAGGTTCGGGTAGACCTTGGGCTGCAAGATGGTGTCGAGCACGCCCAGCTTGCTGACCTCTTTGGTCTTGAAGTTCTCCGGGTCGTCGAGCACCTCGCCGTCCCGGTTGCCCAAGATGTTGGTGGAAAACCAGCCGTTCAGACCGAGCATGCGGGCCTTCAGGCCGGGCGCCAGGATGGTCTTCATCAGCGTCTGCCCGGTCTTGAAGTCTTTCCCGGCCAGCGGCGTGTGGGTCTCGCGGGCCAGCTCGTAAGCCGCCGGGAAGTCGACGGTCAGGTTGGGCGCGCCATTGGCGAAGGGCACGCCTTCCTTCAGGCACGCCCAGGCGTAGATCTGCGAGTTCGAGATCGACGGGTCGTTGTCGAGCAGGCCCTTCTCGAACGCGGCCATCGACTGATGCACGGCTGTCTGCTCGATGTAGATTTCGGTCGAACCGCACCACACCGTGACGGCGCGACTACACCCGCTGTTCTTCATGAACGCACGGATGTCCTCTCGGACCTTCTCGACCATGTCCGCCTTGCTGGTCCCGGTCTTGACGTGGGTGCCGTGCAGGCGCTTGACGTATTCCGGGTAGAACACCCCGGGCATGGGCCGGATGGCCTCGAGCTCGCCGCGGATCGGATCGAGGTGCTTCTGCTCGAGCACCGCCGCGTGCGCCGCCGACTCGTAGGCGTTGTCCGGAAAAATGTCCCAGCCGCCGAACACCAGGTCGTCGAGCCCCGCCAGCGGGACGAAGTCTTTGATCAGCGGCGAGCGGTTGTCGGTGCGCTTCCCCAACCGAACCGTGCCCATCTGCGTGAGCGAGCCGACGGGCTGCGCGATGCCCTTGCGCGCGAGCAGGCACCCCGCGACGAAGGTCGTGGCGACGGCTCCCATGCCGGGCAAGAGCACGCCGAGCTTGCCGTCGGCCTGCTTGATTTCTTGAGGCTGCTTCATGCGGCGGTGACTAGCAAGGCGCGTGCCCGTATGCAATCGTGCCGCCGGCATGAGCAGCACCAAGACCGCCGTGTTGTTGGTCGCGGGCATCGGCTCGCGACTGCGGCCGCTGACCGATGACCGCCCCAAAGCGCTGGTCGACATCGGCGGCGAGACCATTCTGGGGCGCGCGGTACGCCTGCTCGGCGAGCACGGCGTGGAGCGGCTGGTGCTTGCCACGGGCTATCGCGAGGACGCTGTACGGGGCGCGCTCGCCGGGTCGTCGCTCGAGGTCATCTACTGCCGAAACGACCGGTTCGACTCGACGCAGAACGCGGTCTCGCTCGCGCTCTGCCGCGACGCGGTGCTCGGGCGCGCGTTCTTCAAGCTGGACGGCGACGTGGTGTTTCGCCCGGAAGTTCTGGCGCGAATCGACGCGTGTGGCGCCCCACTGGCGGTGGCGGTGGATGGCACGCGGCGCACCGATGCCGAAGCGATGAAGGTCCGGTTGGGCGTCGGCGAGCGGATCGAGGCCTTCGGCAAGGGGCTGGCGCTCGAGAGCGCCGCCGGTGAGAGCATCGGCATCGAGCGCATCGCTGCCGACGTCGGCCCGCAGCTGTTCGACGCGCTGTGCCGGCCCGAGAGCGCGCAGCTCTACTACGAAGACGTCTATTCGCAGCTGATCGCGGCCGGCCAGCTGTCGGCCGGCGCGGTCGAGGTCGGCGATCTGCCCTGGACCGAGGTCGACGATCCCAGCGACCTGGCCCGCGCCCGGGCGCTGTTCGGCTGACGCCGAGTTGCGACGCAGCAGTCACGGGGTGTTGCTGGCGTGCCGCAGGGGGGCGTGGCCGGCCGTTCACCGCGGCGGCCCGTTCGCGCGGGTTTGCCCGGGTTGTGTCGGATGCAGGTGCGCCAGTGCGTAGCGCGTGACGCACCGGCCCGCTGGCATCTCGATTGCTCAAGGGGGAGGGAGACGAAGGAGCCGCCCGCCCAAGCCCGGTCCCACTAGCCAAGTCGCCGACTTTCAGAGGGTTTGGCGCAGCCATCGTTCCTAGACGCCCCCGCAAGCGAGGCCGGGACGAGTGTTGCCAAACTGCCACAGTGTGCCCGGCATGCGACAGCCAGCGATCTTGTAACTCATGAGAACCGAAAAGGATTTGCCCGATTTGCGCAGCGCGTGGTAATCCCCCGCGCGCTTACTGCTTCGAGTCGAAAGCGAGACCATCTGATGACTGACCGACGAGTGACGCGAGCCATCGTGCTGGCAGCCGGTACCGGCTCGCGGCTGGGCGAGGGGGGCGATCCGACACCGAAGCCGCTGCGTGCGGTGGCCGGCGTTCCCCTTCTGGTGCGCGTGCTGCGCACGCTCGAGGCCGCCGGCATCCGCGAGGCGGTGGTCATCGTGGGTCATCAGGGCGAGAGCGTGCGGCGCGCGCTGGTCGCCGAGCCCAGCATCGGGCTCGAGCTCAGCTTCGTGAACAACGAGCGCTACCTGGCGAAGAACGGAGTGTCGCTCTTGGCCGCGGCCGACTTCGTCGATCGCGAATGCCTGCTCACCATGGCCGACCACCTGTACTCGCCCGAGCTGGTGCGGCGCCTCTTGGCGGCCGACGTGCCGAGCGGGGCCTGCGCGCTGGGCGTGGACTACGACATCGAGCGCTGCTTCGACATCGACGACGCGACCAAGGTCTGCGTCGCGGGCGGTCGCATCGGCGACATCAGCAAAGAGCTGGAGCGCTACGACGCCCTCGACACCGGCGTGTTCCGCATCGGGCCCGCACTGATCGAAGAGCTGGCGCGGCTCGACGACCAGCACGGCGACTGCTCGCTCTCGGACGGCGTGCGCGCGCTGGCCAGCCGCGGCGCCTTCCTGGGTGTGGACGTGGGCGACGTGCGCTGGATCGACGTGGACACGGCACCGGCCTTGGAGCGGGCCGAGGCCATGTTGCGGGTGTTCGGCGACCACCTGGGCGACGAGCCCGGCGCGGGCGCCCCGGCCGTGATCGACGCCGACGGCATGGAGATGTTCGCTCCCAGCTGGGTTCGGGCCGCCAAGCCCTACAACGAGGACCACTTCGCCGTGGCCGACCGCACCGGCGTGGCGCGGATGATGAGCAACGAGAGCGCCCACGCCCCCAGCCAGCGCGTGGTGGACGCCATCGTGCACGCCGCCACCCGTGGTCACCTCTACCCGAGCGGTGGTCCCGAGCTGCGCCAGAAGCTGGGCGCCCGCGAGAACCTGGGTGGCGACAACGTGCTGCTCGGTGCCGGCTCGACCGAGCTGATCGACGTGATCATTCGTACCTTCGTCGCCGCGGGCGAAGAGGTGCTGCTCAGCGTGCCGACCTTCAGCATGTACGAGGCACGAACCCGGGTGTGCGGCGGCATTCCGGTGCTGGTCCCCATGAGCGAGGACCACGAGCACGACCTGATGGGCATGCTGCGCGCGGTCACCGAGCGCACCAAGGTGATCTTCTTGTGCACGCCCAACAACCCCACCGGCAACCGCATTGCCGAGGTCGACATGCGACGCCTGTTGCGGCTGGGGCTGCCCACCGTGATCGACGAGGCATATTTCGAGCTGGGCGAGGGGACTTCGCTCTCGTACCTGATCCAAGAGTTCCCCAACGCGATCGTGCTCAGGACCTTCTCCAAGGCCTTCGGCCTGGCGGGCCTGCGCGTGGGCTACGCGCTGGGTCATGCCAGCGTGATCAGGCTCTTGTCGCGGGTGAAGGTGCCGTGGAACCTGCCGGCGGTGGCCATCGCCGCGGCCAGCGCGGCGCTGGACGACATGGCCGAGTTCGACGCTCGCGTGGCCGAGCTCAAGGCCGCCCGCGCCGAGCTGGGTCGGGGCCTGGCGCGCCTGCCCGGCGTGGTCGCCATCCCCAGCGAAGGCAACTTCATCCTGGTCGACATCTCGCACACCCGCCTGAGCGCCGAGCGCATGGTGCAATCCATGCTCGACGAGGGCGTGTTGATCCGCTCGCTGGGCTCGCACCACGCCGAGAAGAGCTACGTGCGCGTGACCATCGGCACCCGCGAGCAGAACGCCAAGTGCCTTGCGGCGTTCGAGCGGGTGCTGGGGCGTCGGCGCGAGCGCGCCGTCGGGGTGCCGGCCTTCGTGGGTGGTGACGCAGAGTAGGTGAGCCATGACGATGGGTTCGGTCGAAATCAGTGACGAGGGTCCGCTGTCGGCGGCGGCCATCGCACCGGCGGCGTCGGCGGCCGAAGGTTTCTGGGCGGGCTACTGGAAGACGCTCAAGCCGCTGGCCGTGGAAGAGCCGGTGGACGTCTGGATCCATCGCCCGCTGGCCTACGTGCTGGCCAAGGTGCTCTACCCCACGCCCGTGTCACCCAACCTGGTGACCATGATCTCGATCGTGTTCGGGCTGCTGGGTGCGTACTGCTTCTTGTCCGGCTTTCCCCATCACATGCTGCTCGGCGGGCTCGCCATCTTCACCTCGGCGATCTTCGACTGCGCCGACGGTCAGCTGGCGCGCATGCGGGGCACGTCCAGCGCCTTCGGGCGCATGCTGGACGGCGTGGCCGACCTGGTGGTCAGCGTCGCGGCCGTGGGCGGCGGCATCTTCGTGATTGCCAGCAAGTTCCACTCGCCCACGCCGCTTCTGGCGGCGGTCTTGGCGCTGTGCGTGGCCACGGCGGTCACCGGGTCGTTCCACACCGGCATGTACGACCAGTACAAGAACGTCTATCTGCGCTTCACCAGCCCGACCTTCAAAGAGGGCGAGGACTACGAGACCGCGCGCGAGCGCTTCGAGTCGAACCGCGGGGGCTCGTTCTTGGTCAACCGGATCGCCTGGCCGATCTACCTCTTCTACGTGAAGAGCCAGACCAACTACGTCCACAAGTTCGACCCCCACACCAGCGCGCGGCTCGCGCTGTTCGGCCCCTTCGATCTGGGGCGCGCCCAGATCTACGAGCGGCACTGCGGCTCGCTGATGCGGCTCTGGCGGACCTGGTTCGGCTTCGGCTCGCTGGTCTTCGGTATCGCGCTCTTCTCGGCCATCGACCTGCTCGAGGTCTACATGGTCTTCCGTCTGGTGGCCCTGAACCTGGTCTTCTACGGCTACATGCGGCCGCGCCAGCGCGCGGCCTCGCGCGCGGCGTTCGCCGAGATGGGCCTCGAGTTGCCGGATCACGCGAAGGCGTGAGCATTGCCCTGATTCCGGGTTAGAATCCCGGCCGTGTCGCGGATCGGTGCTTGGCTCTTGCTCTCTGCGCTGGCGGTGTCCAGCGCACCGGCGCACGCGTTCACCTGGCCCAACGCCGCCGAGGCCATCGAGAAGCAGCTGGACCAAGCCGACCCCGGCGCCCGCCGACGCGCCGCGCGCCGGCTGGGTGAGCTCACGCCCGCGGCCGAGCGCCGGCTGATCCACAAGGCGCTGGGCGACACCGACGCCGAGGTGCGGCTGGCGGCGGCGGATCGGGTGCTCGAGCGTCGCCTGCGCGGCACCGGCGAGCTGGTGGTGAGCTGGCTCAATGACCCCGAGCAGCGCGTGCGGCTTTCGGGCGCCGAGATCTTGGCGCTCGATCCCGTGGCCCGCGCCGTGGGCCCGCTGGGGCGCGTGCTGGGGGACCCCGACGCGGCGGTGCGCTCGGCCGCAGCCAATGCGCTCGGCGCTTCGGGCTCGAAGGACGCGGTCTTGCCGCTGCTCGGCCGGCTCGACGACTCGGTGCCGCAGGTGCGAAGCGCGGTGGTGCGAGCGCTGGCGCGGCTGCGCGATCCCCGGGCGGTGGTGCCGCTGATCGGCAAGATCCAGGACTCGCGGCCGGCGGTGCGCCGCACCGTGGCGCGGGCGCTGGGCGAGCTCGCCGACACGCGCGCATCGAGCGCGCTGGTGCTCGCGCTGCGGGACGCCGACGAAGGCGTCCGCATCGCCGCGGTCGAGGCCCTGGGTACACTCAAGGATCCGAGCGCCATCTTGGCCATCGTCGCCATCGCCACCAGCGAAGCGTCGCCCGCGGTTCGGGCTTCCGTCGTCGGCGCGCTGGGCCGTATCGGCACCAAAGAGGCGCTGGACACGCTGCTCACGATGATGGAAGCCGAGCAGTCGGCCGACACGCTGGTGCTGCTGCGCAAGGCGCTGGCCAGGGCCGGCACACCGGCCCGCGAGCGGCTCGAGCGTTGCCTGGCGGGCCAACCCACTTCGCGGCTGGCCGACGCGTGCGCGCTGGCCCTGGCCGAAACGGGCCGCCCCGAGAGCGCGCGGGCCATCACCGGAGCGCTCCGGCGCGGCGTGGTGGGCACGGTGGCGGCGCTGTCGGCCCTCGAGACCCTGGGGGACGACAAGAGCCTGCCCACCGTCCTCGAGCACCTGGCGGACAGCGACCCGGTGGTGCGGCGCGCGGCGGTGGATGCCGCGGTGGCGTTGCTCGATCCGAAGAAGCCCGACGGGCGCGCGGTCGACCCCATCGCGCAGGCCCTGGACAAGGCGCGCTCGAGCAAGGCCGAGCGCGCAGCGCTGGCACGGCTGCTCGGTCGCACCGGCTCGCCGCGGGCCGTGAAGGCGCTGATGCCGCTGGCCGACGCGGCGGACCACGTCGAGCTCAGGATTGCCGCCATCGATGCGCTGGGCATGCTGCCGCCTGCCGGCCAGGACAAGGTGCTGATCGCTGCGCTCGAGGCCGACGAGGCCCCGGTGCGGCTCGCCGCAGCGGCTGCGTTGCGCCGCGCCGCTTCGGGCGCCGCGGCTCGCAGCTTGCTCGACAGGCTCGAGCGCTCGGCAGAGCAAGATCGCAACGCGCTCTCGGTGGCGCTGGGCGGGGCCCTGTCGCGCGCCAAGGGCCGCGCGCTGCTGGACCGCGCGCTGGGCATCATGCTCGCGAGCCGTGGCGGCCAGCGCGATGCGCTGATCGAGGCGATTGGCCATTCGTCGTCGAAGGAAGCGGTGGAGCTTCTGGCCAAGCACGCGCGCGAGACCGGCGACGTGGCCGATCGCGCGAAGGTGGCCGAGGCGCTTTCGGCGCGCGCCGACGCGGGCACGGCACTCGCCGCCTTGGCCAAAGACGTGGACGGCGCCGTGCGCGCCAATGCCGTGTGGGGGCTCGGCTTGCGCGGCGGCAGCGAGCAGCGCGCGGTGCTGATCGCCGCCCTGGGTGACAAAGACGTGGCGGTGGCGGGCAACGCCGCAGCGGCCCTGGGCCGCCTGGGGAAGCGCACCGGCGTGCGCGTCGACAAAGAGCTGTGCGAGCGCCTCGCCGACTCGCGGGCCTATCTGCGTGCCAACGCGCTGGGTGGGCTGCGCGTGGTCGGGGCGCGCTGCGCGCCCGACGTCGAGAAGGCGCTCTTGGTCGAGGACCGCTCGGAGGTAGTGCGGCGCGCGGCGGCCCTGCTCATCGCCGGCGCGCCCTCGAAAGATCCGGCCCGCGATCGGGAGCTGCTCGAGAGCTGCGCCCAGCACGACACCGACAGCTCGGTCGCGGCCACCTGTGCCGGCGACCCGAAGAGGCCTAGCAAGCTCACCGAGCCGGTGCTGGTCTACGTGGTCCCGGTGGGTGAGGCAGCGCCGGTGGCGCGCACGCCGTTCGCGCTCGTTCTTGCCGACGGACTGACGCGTCTGGGTGTGGCCGATCGCCGCGGCGCGGTGTTCGAACGCGAAGCCCCCGCCGGCGAGGTGTCGCTGGCGGTTCCGGCGCCGCTGGCCCGGTGACGCCCGCGAGGCGAGCCGTCAGCCGAGCCGACCGCTCACTTGCCGCCGGCGGCGCACTTCATCGCGCACTGCAGGTCGCCCGGCGCGCAGCCGCAACCGCCGCTGGGCTTGGGCTTTGGCTTGGTCTCGCCGCCGGCAGCGGGCTTGGTCTCACCGCCGGCCGGTTTGGTGGTACCTGCCCCGGGCTTTGCGGCGACCGCATTCCCGCCTGCGGGCTTCTTGCCGCCGGCCGCCGGCGGCTTCTTGTCTTCTTCCGCGGTGCCGGTGGCCGGCGCCTTGGCCGTCGATTCCTCGGTGGGCGTGGGCGCGGGCGTGGGCGTGGGCGCCGGCGCGGCCTGAGTCGCGGCGGCAGTGGGTGCCGGCGGCGGCGGTTGCCCCTTGCCGACCACCACGATGGCCGCGGCGATGGCGATGGCGGCGACCGCGATGCCGCCGCCGATGAAGATCCCCGCCTTGCTCTTCTGCGGTTGCGCCATCGGCATGGCGATCTGCGACTCGACCCCGCCGCCGAGCGGCGGCGCAAGGCCCAGCGGGGGGGCCATGCCGAGCGGCGAGGGCGTGAGCGGCGCCATTTGCTGCGCTGGCGCGTCGGACGCCGCGGTGAGCGCCTTGAGGTCGATCAGGCCCGAGTCTTCCTTGGTTGCCGTGGTGCTCGAGCCACTCGACATTGCCGCCGCGGGCGGCGCGACCGGCGCCGAGGCCGTCAGGGCGCTGAGTGAGAACAGCACGCTGGATTCGTTGCGTGCACCGGTGCCACCGCCACCGGCGGCACTGGCAGCGGACGCCGACGAACCCCCGAGCGGCGCCGGCTCGCGCGCGCTGGTGGTCACGTCGGCTTCACTGCCCGCGGTCTCGAACGATGACCCGAACAAGTCGGCGGTCGAACCGCGGCTGCTCGCCACGCGAGCGGCGGCGCGCGCAGCGCTCGGCACGTCAGCGGGCTTTGGCTCCCAGGGTGCCGGCGAAGGGCTCGCGATGTCGCTGGAGTTGATCATGTTGCTGGGCAGAGCCGCTGCCGGCGCTGCCGGCGGCTCGGCCGCCGCGTTGAGCGCGTCCACCAGAGCGGGCACCTGCCCCACCGGTTGCCAGTCGGCCATGCCGTCGGCCCACACGAAGGTGTCGGCCGTCAGCTGGCCAGCGTTGTAGGCGGCGACGATCTCGGCCACCGTCATGGTTCGCTGATCGTTGTCGCCGAAATCGACGGAGTACTCCCCCGCACCGATGCTCGCAGCGGCCGGATCCGAAACGCCGACCTGAGACGCTGCGCCATCTCCCGCGGAGACGCTGGGCGGATCGACCTTGCCGTCAATGACGATCGTCGTGCCGCACTTGCGGCAACGGATCTTGGCGAGCTTGTCTTGGACCTTTTCGTCGGCGATCGAATATTTCGCCGCGCACGCGGGACACGAGATCTTCACGGTGCACCTATCTCGATTCCCCACCCGACTTTGGTGGGTCAATCGCTTTTCCCATATATTATCAGGAGATACGTCCGGGTTCACATTTCGGTCTAAAAACCCGGCGGCAGGGTGGGTCTTACCACGGGTCGGGGCTCCGGTCCCATCCGACGTGGGAGCGGCCCGCGGCCTTGGGCCCGAGCCCCCTCGAAGAAACACCTGGGATTCCTTGGCCCAGCGCCTCGACCTTCGCTAGCGGTGGGGCGGGCGGCTCGCCACGACGGCCGAGTCGCGACGCACACATGAGCTCCAAGTTTCAGTCTTTCGACGAGTACTGGTCCTTGTTCCTGCTGCGAAGCCGCCCGTTCGCCTCCGGTCGGGGCGGGCTCGGGCGTACCAGCCTGGGGCTGGCGCGGGCGGCGCTCGGGACGCTGGCGGCGCGACGTGGGTCGGGGCTTCGGCGCCCCGTCGAGGTGCGGTGGGCCGTGGCCGCCACGCTGCTCTCGTGGGGCAAGGTTCTTGCCGGGACCTTCGAGCAGGAAGTCGCCGAGGCCAGCCGGGGCGACGCCGCGCGCTGGCCACCGTTGCCGGCCGTCGCGGAGCTCGACGGACGTCGGCGGTCGGCCCCGCGCGCGCCCGCCTGGGCCGTGTGGATGTAAGGTCAGGCGGTGGTCAGCTGATCGACGATCCCCACGACCAATGATCGCACGGGGGCGTTCGGCGCCTCGAGCAACTGCCGGGCGCTGTTGCCTTCGTCCTCGACGATGACCAGCTCGCCCACGCCTGCGCCCACCAGATCGACCGCGATCACGTAGGCCTCGCCGTCGAACGCGCCATCGGGCGTGCACGCTCGCACGATGAGCTGCTTTCGACCCGAGTAGAACGGGTGTTGAACCGTGCTGACCACGGTGCCCGTCACCCGGCCGAAGATCACGAGTCGCCTCCTTGGCGCTTGCGCGGGTCGGCGGTACCGGTTTCGTCGTAGTGGTGCTGGTCCACGATGCCGACGATCGCATGGTCCACGGGGATGAACCAGGGGTCGTGCAACAGCGCCGCTTCGCGCGACGCCTCCCACGTCACCAGATCGCCGCTGGTTGCCTGGGCGGAAGCGTCCGTCGCCACGAACGGTTCGCCTCCCGGCTCGAGCGTGGCGGTGAGCGGCCGCACTATCAAGAGCTTCAGGCCCTGCATGGCCTCGGGCTTCACGCTGGCGACCAGCGTGCCAATGACGCGTCCGAGCTTCATCCGAATTGCTCCTTGAAGTAGCGCGTGCCCGCGCTGAGCACCCGTGCCACCTCCGGGTGGGCGTTGGCAATGAGCGTGGTCGAGGCGCCTGCCGAGGGCCCGCGAGCGAGGCGGGCTTCGGCCAGCTCCAGCGCGACCTCCACGTCGTGCTGGTTGCCCCAGAGCGACGCCACGGCCTTCCCGCCCAGCCCCTCGGCCAGCCGCAGCTCGACGAGCTCGACCGGTGTGCCCTTCAGCGCGCCGTCGAGGGCGCCGACCAGGGTGGGGGATGAGCGCGCTTCCAGCATGCCGAGCGCGTCCCCCGGTGCCGGGAAGCGGCGCACCCCGCGCTGCAGCGCGGGCAGGATTCGCGGCTCTGCGTTCGGCAGGAGCACGGCGTCCACCAGCGCTGACCCCGAGCGCTCGTGCGCGCGGGCATGCGACATCTCGACCGCCGCGAGCGGGCCCGCGAAGACGATCAGGAAATGCCCGTGGTGGATGGTTCCGGCGCCGACCAGCGCGACGGGCGCCTCTTTTGCGACCGCGTCGAGCGCGACCAGCCCGAGCGGGATGTCGTCGAGCTCGAGCATCGCGAGCGCTGGCCCGCTATTGTCCGTGGCGCGACCTTCGACCACCATCGCGTCGATCTCAGACGATGCGGAAGTGATCGACCATGGTGCAACGTCGCCAGCGCGAGAACGAGCGCGCCGTCGTCAGCCCCTCACCCGTGGGTGAGGCAATGGTGAACGAGGTGTAGCCCTCGCCGTCGGCGCCCAGGCCGGCGATGGCCCGACCGTTCTTGACGAAGATGCTGCAGTTGCACTTGCGAGCCATGCGCGACAGCGCCGCGATGTCGTGGGAGTGCATCGTCGCGGTGTGAAAACAGCCGCCCTCGGCGGCCACCGCCAGATCGATGGCCTCGTCCACGGTCTTCACCCGCGTCAGGGGCAGAACCGGCATCATCTGCTCGGTCCAGACCAGGGGGTGATCGTTCGGTACGTCGATCAGGACGCAGCGCACCTCGGGACCGCCCGGGATGCCGAGCTCTTGCAAGATGAGCGAGGCGTTCTTGCCGACGAATTTGCGGTTCACCACCGCGTGGCCGCGCGGCCCGGCGTTCTTCTCGAAGATCACCTTCTCGAGCCGGGGAATGTCCGCGGCTTTGAGCTCGACGGCGCCGTGCTTCTTCATCACCGCCTTGAGCGAGTCGGCGACCGAATCGACGACGATGCACTCCTTCTCGTCCACGCAGATCACGTTGTTGTCGAACGAGTGGCCCATGACCACATCGCGACCGGCCTTGTCGATGTCGGCGGTCGGGTCCACCACGGCCGGTGGATTGCCCGGCCCGGCGCAGATCGCGCGCTTGCCCGAGTGCATGGCCGCCTGCACCACGCCCGGACCGCCTGTGACGACGACCAGTCGGACGAGGGGGTGTTTCATGAGCGCCTGCGCGCTCTCGATGGTCGGCTCGGCCACGGCCGTCAGCACGTTGGGCGGGCCACCCGCTGCGATGATGGCGCGGTTCAGCGCGCGGATGGTCGTGGCGCACACCCGCTTGGCCCCGGGCGCCGGGTTGAAGGTGACGGCGTTGCCTGCCGACACCATCGCGATGGCGTTGCAGATGATGGTGGACGGTGGGTTGGTGACGGGGGTGATCGCTCCGATCACACCGAAGGGCGCCGGCTCGATCAGCGCGAAGCCATCGTCCCCCGTGTGCGCGATGGGGGAGAGGTCCTCCGGGCCTGGCGACTTGTTGGTCACCAGGAGGTTCTTCAGGATCTTGTCCTCGAGTCGCCCGAGGCCCGTCTCCTCGCAGGCCAGACGCGCGAGCGCCTCGGCCTCGCGCCGCATGGCGACCCGCATCGACTCGATGATCAGCTTGCGCTGCTCGAGCCCGCGTTCCGAGAGCGCGATGAAGGCTACGCGCGACGCCTTGATGGCGTCCTCGATGCTGGCGAAGATCCCGTCTTCACCGGCTGCGGAAGCCGCAGCCGGAGCCGGGTGGGCGTGAGCGTGAGCGTGCGCGTGGGGAGGAGCGCCGCTGCCGCCCAGGCGGTCGGCGATGGCTTCGGCGATGCGCCGGATCTCCTCTGGGCTCATCGCGCGTGCCCTCGGCTAGTCCGCATAGCCGTGCTCCTGCGAGTGTTTCTCGAAGCGTGTCTGGCCGCCGATCTCCCAGGTGTCCACGATGGCCATGATGACCGCGTCGCAGGGCCGGTCCTTCGTGACCTCTGTCTGCCGGGCGGACGAGCCCGACGCGTAAAGGACGTATTCGCCGACGCCGCAGCCGACTGCGTCGTTGGCGACGACGAAGCCGCCTTCGCTCAAGCTCTCGGGGTTCACCTGGCGCAAGAGCATGAACTTCAGCCCGTCGAGCTTCGGATCCTTGCGCGTCGCGACCAACGTCCCGACGACCTTCGCTAGGAGCATCGGCGCTCCTTCCTACTTGCCGCCCCGCGACTTGAGCTCTGCCTCGACCTCTTCCTGGCGGCCGAGCGGGAGCCTCAAGTCCACGTTGACGTGGGGGCGTGCGATGATGTGCGTGGCGACGATCTCGCCGACGCGCGCCGCGTTGGCCTGACCGGCCTCGACCGCGGCCTTCACCGCCGCGACGTCGCCCCGGATGATCGCGGTGACGTACCCGCCGCCCGTCTTCTCGTAGGCCACCAGCTCGACCTTTGCCGCCTTGACCATGGCGTCGGACGCCTCAACCATCGCCGCGAAGGAGCGGCACTCGATCATACCCAATGCTTCGGCCATTTCCGTTCTCCGTGTTGCTCAGGCGTTGTCCTACCCGCCGGTCTAACTAGTCCGTCTACTTGCCGGCTCGCCCCGCGAGCCCGCTCAGTGCTCTCTCTGCCGCAGGCACCGCGACGTCGATGTCTCGGTCCTCTCCCGCCAGGTACACGCGCCCGAGGGAGCCGAAGCTCACGATCTCGAGCACCTTGATGCGGGCGGCCTTCTCCGCTTCGTTGGCCGCCAGCGCGGCGTTTGCCGCCGGCTGGACCTCGAGCGTGTAGAGGGTCTGCCCGGCCACGATCATGTGGCCGTGGCGCACGCGGTTGATCAGCTGCGTCTGGCGGTCGTCCAGGTGACGAATCACCGTCGAGGAGAGGATCTCGGGCTTGATGCGCGAGGACTCTTCCGCACCGATCTCTTTCAAGATGGCCTCGCCGGCGCGCCGCACCTCGGCTTGCTCGTCGTGGTGCAGCTCGAGCAACCCGTACAGGCGCTCGACGATCTGCATGCCCGGCTTGACGCTGGTCGCCTTGACCGCGATGTCGGTGAGCCGGTTGATCTCGATGCCGGGCGCGATCTCGATGAACAGCGACGCCTGACCGCGCACCGGCAAGAAGCCCTTCGCCACCGTCCCGAGGAAGGCGGCGTGCTGCGGCTGCAGCGAGTCCAGGAACACGAAGCTTCGGAGGTCGACCACGGCTCAATCCTTCCGCGAGGACTTTGCCTCGCGCCCCTTCAGCGATTCGATGGCCTTCTGCGCGGCCACGCTCGCCACGTCGATGTCGCGCTGCTCGCCGCCCAGGTAGACGCGGCCGAACGCGCCGGTCATGCGCACGTCGATCACGTTGATGTCCGCGGCCTTCTCTGCCTCGTTGGCGGCGAACGCGGCGTAACCCGCGGGCTCCACCTCCATGATGAACAGCGACTCTTGGGCGATCAGCATCATGCCCTGGCGACTGCGGTTGATCAGCTGCACCTGCTGATCGTCCACGTGCTTGATGACCTGAGACGACAGCACGCGGGGCTGGATGCGGTCCTCTTCCGTGAGCTCCAGCGCCGCCAGAATGGCGCTGCCGGCCTGTCGCACGTCTGCCTGCGAGGGGCTGTGGAGCTCGAGCATGCCGTACAGGCGTTCGACGATCTGCATGCCCGGCCGCACGTCGGTGGCCTTCACGGCGATGTCGGTGACGCGGTTGATCTCGATGCCCGGCGAGATCTCGACGATGAGCGATGCCTCGTGCGCGACGGGCAAGAAGCCCTTCGCGACGGTGCCGAGGTAGGCGGCCAGCTGCGGCTGGAGCGAATCGAGGAAAACGAAGCTTCGAAGGTCGGCCATCTGGCTCTTCTCACCTTTCGCGACGGCTAATATGCGGCCTTGGCCGACGCCGAGTCGGAGGCCTGCCCGCGCGACTCTTGCACGATCTTGACTCCCACCGACGCGCCGATGCGCGTGGCGCCGGCCTGGATCATCTTGCGTGCGTCCTCTGCCGAGCCGACGCCGCCCGACGCCTTCACGCCCAGGCGGTGATCGACTGCGGTGGCCATCAGCGTGACGTCGTGGACGGTGGCGCCGCCCTTGGCGAAGCCGGTCGAGGTCTTGACGAAGTCGGCCCGTGCTTTCTTGGCGGCGACGCAGCCGGCGATCTTTTCTTCGTCGGTGAGCAGGGCGGTTTCCAGGATCACCTTGAGGATGGCGCGGCCGTCGTGGACGGTCTCAGCCACGGCGCGGATGTCGTCGTACACGTACTTGTGGTCGCCGCTCTTGAGCGCGCCAATGGAGATCACCATGTCGATCTCGCGAGCGCCGTCCCGGATGGCGCGGCGGGCCTCGAGGGCCTTGATGTCCGGGGGGGTGGCGCCGAGCGGGAAGCCGATGACCGTGCAGACCAGCGAGGACGAGCCCCGGAGCTTGTCCGCGCAGCGCTTCACGTACATGGGGTTCACGCACACGGAGGCAAAGCCGAACTTTGCGGCCTCTGCGCACAGCTTGTCGATGTCCGCGTAGGTGGCGTCGGGCTTGAGCAGGGTGTGGTCGATGAACTTGGCGATGTCGTCCGGCACGGCGCCCAGGCCGGGCGCGCTGGCCAGACGCATGGGTCGGCCCGCGCCCACGATGGCGCGCACGCTGTCGGTGCGCTTGGAAATACAGCTGCCGCAGGCAACGCAGCGACCGTCGGCGCAGAGGCTGGGCGCGCCCCCGGGCAGGTCGGTGGCGCCCGCCAAGAGCGACGGGTTCGCGCTGAGCACGTCGACAATCGCTTGAACGAGCGACGCGCGATCGGGGCTGGCCATGAGCTCGCTGTACCTCTTCTCGTGGGTGGACGCAGGGAGATTTCTGCCTGCGTCGAGCGCGTCGATCATCGCCACGCGGCGCTTGTGACGGTCCAGAGTACAGTCGGTCGTCAGAAAGACGTCAAGGACTTTGAGCGCGGTTTCTTCGCTGAGATAGCCCGCGCCCAGGGTCAGCATGTTGGCGTCGTTGTGCTCGCGAGCGTTCTTCGCAGTCGCGACGTCGAACGCCATTGCGGAGCGCACACCGGGGATCTTGTTCGCCACCATGCCGGAGCCGATTCCGGCACCGTCCACGACGACGCCGCGCCACGCCTCGCCGCGCGCGACCGCCAGCGCTGCGGCGCGCGCGAACACCGGATAGTCGCACGCTTCCTTGCTGTGCGTGCCCGCGTCGATGACCGTCACGCCAAGCCTCTCGAGGTGGCGCTTCAACGCCTCTTTCAGCTCGAAGCCGCCGTGATCGCTGCCCAGGACGACCGGTCCCGCAGCCTTGATGGACGTGCTCATCGGGGAGGGTCGCACGGTAGAGCATTTCTTCGTCGCGTGCGAGGGCGACCGAACGGAGTCGACAGTGCGCGGTTTCCGGCTGTAGACCTGGGGACGTGGACCCCGAACGCACGCCTTTCGTCGCCGGCAATTGGAAGATGAACGTGGGCGGGCCAGAGGCCGCCGAGCTCGCCGCCGCCGTCGCGAGCGCGGTGGGGAGGCACGATCGGGTCGACGTGCTGGTCGCCCCGCCGTTCACTGCGCTCGCGGTGGTGCGAGCGGCGCTGGACCGCGCAGACAGTAGCGTGGCGCTCGGCGCGCAGAACATGAGCGAGGAAGCCGACGGCGCATTCACCGGAGAGATCTCCAGCTCGATGTTGCGGGCAGCGGGAGTGACCTGGGTGCTGATCGGTCACAGCGAGCGCCGGCAGAAGGGGGGCGAGACGGACCAGCTGGTCGCGAAGAAGACCGCGCGCGCGATGAGCACCGGGCCGCGTCCCATCGTGTGCGTGGGCGAAACGCTCGCCGAGCGCGACGCGGGCCAGACGCTGGCGGTGGTGGAGCGCCAGGTCCGCGCGGTGCTCGAGGCGCTCGGGCGGCAACCCGGTTTCGGCGCCATCGCCTACGAGCCGGTGTGGGCCATTGGCACCGGAAAGGTGGCGAGCCCGGCGGACGCCGAGGCCGTGCACGCCTCGATCCGCGAGCAGCTCACCCGAGCGTCGTCGGCGCTCGGCGCGAGCACGCGCATCCTGTACGGCGGCAGCGTGAAGGCCGACAACGCCGCCGAGCTCCTGGCGCAGCCCAACATCGACGGGGCCCTGGTGGGTGGCGCGTCGCTGGACGCCGTGGGGTTCGGCAAGATCGTCGAAGCCGCCCAGCGGGCATGAGGCCCCCGGCCTGCGCCGCGACCCTCGGCTGCCCCTTCAGTGCATTTTCGGGCGGTCTTGGGCCACGAACGCCTGCACGCTGGGCCGGCGCCAGATCTCTCGGGCGTACTCGGAAAGGCGCGCCGGGACCGGATCACCGCTGGCAATCAAGCGCTGCAGCGCCAGCGTGAGGTCCACGTCGGCGATGGTCACGTAGTCGAACAGCGAGCCGCCGCTCTCGGGCAAGAGGCGCTCGGCCACGTCGACCAGCTTGTTGCGCGCGGCCATGGCCTTCGGCGACAGCGGCGTGGTGACGGGTGAGAAGAAGATCGACGTGGTCGGTCGCGCCTCGCGTAGCGCGGCCAGATCGGTGCGCAACCACCCCATGATCTGCCGGGCTCGACCGCGGTCGCGCAGCGATGCCGGCAAGAGGGGGGGGTACTCGGGCGGGCTGAACGTCTCTTCCAGGTATTCGACGATGGCCATCGACTCGGACAGCACGAAGCCGTCATGCTCGATGGCCGGCACGCGCGCGGTGAGTGAGGCGTCGCGGTACTCCGGGGTGGTCTGCTCGCCGGCGGTGAGGTCGAGCGAGCGGATCTCGAAGTCGATGGCTTTTTCCCTGAGGGCGACGAATACCGTCAGCACCCACGGACTGTCCCACATGCTTTCGCCGAAGAGCGTGATCATCCGGTTCGGGAGGATCGTGCGTCAGGGCGCGGGCCGCAAGCTCAGCTTGCGCCGCCGGCGTACAGCACCAGCGTGATGGCTTCGATCTGCTCGACCAGCTTCGGGTTGACGTTGCCGTCGAAGACCAGGGCCTTTTCCAGCTCTTTTCGCGCGCCCTCCAGGTCGCCCTTCTCGATCAGCTTGGCCGCTTTCTGGGCGGCGAGCTTCGCGCCGCCCGAGCGCGCCAGCTCGTCCAGGCCCTTGCTGCGGATGCTGACCGGCGGCGGCGCTTCGGTCTTGGGGGCAAGGGCTTCTTCCAGGCGGCGCTTGCCGCGCTGAAGGCCCATGTCGTACCGGATGCGCAGCTCGCGATTCGCGAGCACGCGGTAGGCCTCGGTGCCCCGCTGGAAGATGCGCCGCACCACCGCCAGCACCGGCTCTGGCGAGTCACGGAACAGATCGGGGTGGAACGAGAGCGCAAAGCCCCGAAACGCGTCGCGCAGTGCCTCTTCGTCACAGATCTCGAGCACGCCCAAGATCTCGTAGTAGCTCGAATCGTCGAGAACGTCGTGCCACTCTTGCAGGCGCTCGAGGGTGACCCGATCGGTCATGACATCATCGGCATCGCGGCGTGGCGGGCGGCCATCTCGGCGACGTTGCCCATGTCCGGAACGGCGACCAGGCGCACGGTGACGCGAGCTTCGTGCCCGGTGGCAACGTCCACCGCGCGCACGTTGAGGATGCCGTCGGTGTCGAGGCCGAAGAGCACGTCGATCTTCACCTGACCGCGCGGCGCGGGCCGCAAGCCCGAGAGCTCGACCTCGCCGAGCAGCGTGTTCTCGCGGAACAGCTTGGATTCACCCTGGGCGACGCGCACGCGCACCGTGGTCTGGTTGTCGGCGGCGGTGACGAACGTGCGGCTTCGCTCGCAGGGCACCGGCGAGTTGCGACCGATCACCGGATCACAGAAGCCCTGCACGGTCTCGACGGTGAGCGTCAGCGGCGTCACGTCGACCAACAGCGGCGCGGCAGGCCCGGGCGGCATCTGCTGGATGGCTGGGCCGGCCAGGCCGGGGATGGCGGCGGCAACCCCCAGCGGCGGCGCCCAGGCGGGCGATGCGGTCTGGCGCGGATTCTGGGCTGCTTGCGGCACGGCTGGCTGCGCGGCGAAGGGCGGCGGCGCGCCGAGCTGCGGCGCGCCGAGTGGACCGCCGAAGGGCGCGCCCGGGCTGAAGGGCGGCGGCATGCCCGGCGCCGCGCCCGGGGCGGGGAAGGGCGACGGCACCTCGTGCATGGGCGCCGTGGGGATCGGCGGGGCGCCGTGCGGCGGCGAGACCAGCGTGCTCGCCTGACCGAAGGGCCCCGGCAGCCCCGCGGCGAGCGCGGGGTTGGGAGAGGTCGGCGTCGCCAGCGAGCCCGGCACGCCGCGCTGGGGTGGCGGCGGCGGCTGAGCCTGCATCTGCATCGTGCCCCCGAGACCGAGTGGCGCCTGGGCCTGCGGCGAGGTCGCCGTGTCCATCGTCATGTCCTCGTCGTCGGGAATGCTGGGCAGCGGCAGCGCTTGTTCGTCGATCGATACGCGCGAGCGCCGCTTGTGGACCTCGGTGACCTCGTCGGTGCTCATCGGGCCGGCCATGCGCCGGAGATCGGCGGTGTTCGGGCTCTGCACGGCGCTGGGGTCGTCGTACTGGATCTCGTCGTCGCTCAGCCGGTGCGCAATGCTCTCTTCCTTGGGCTTCGGAGCAGGGCCTTGCGGTTGCGTGGTGCGGGGCTTCTGCGGGGTGCTGGCGTAGCGCGCCAGGAAGCTCGCGATGTGCCCGGCTTCGGCGGTCGGGTCTTCGAGGCCGGGCAGCTGGATCGGCGCGCGGTCGGGCACCATGATCTGGCTGGGCCCTTCGCCGAACCCACCCGGATCCGTCATGCGGCGCGCCTTCTCGGCGTCGGGCCCCAGGCCCGAGCCCGTGGGCACGCGACCGCGCGCGCCGAGCCCCGCCACCGTGCCCGGTGGCGCCGTTCCGGGCGCTGTCGAGCCGGGCGGCGGCGCCACGCCTTGGCCGGTTTCGACCCGCTGGCGTGGGTCGCCAGGGACGACCACGCGCTGCGCGGCGCCGATCGGCAGCTGACGCGCGCCCGAGTCCGCCTGCACGCCGGGGCTGGTCGGGCTGCGGGTGCGGCCGCCGTACGGCTCGGTGCCCGGCTCGGCGCTCACCGGCGGGCGCTGCATGCCCGGTGGCCAGGTCTGACCCTTGCGCGCGATGGGCCCGCGCGAGGCCGGCGCCGGCGCCGCCGGAAGCTCGCGGCGACGCTCGGTGCCCCCGGTCAGGGCGGCAGCCTGGATCGCAGCGCCGATCGCCACCACCTCGTCCGGGCTGATGTGGCCCAGCACGGGGCGTTTGAAGAACGCCTCGACGTGCTGTCGGACGAGCGGGATGCGCGTGGAGCCGCCGACCAGCAAGACCTGATCGAAATCCCCGGCGCCCAGGCGGGCGATGTTCATCGCCTCACGGCACACGTCGAACGTGCGCTCCACGATCGGACCGACCAGCGCTTCGAACTCGCCGCGGGTCATGCGGAACTCGAGATCGAGCGGCTTGCCGCCGGGCCCGTGGGCGACCTCGGGCAGGCGCAGCGTGACCTCGCTCTCGCGCGAGAGGCGGACCTTCACTTCCTCGGCGGCTGCGCGCAGCCGCTCGTAGGCCTGTCCGTCGGCGCGCGGGTCGGTCTTGTGCTGCTGCAAGAACATGTTGGCCATGCGCTCGGCGATGGCCAGATCGATGTCGTCCCCACCCAGGAAGGTGTTGCCCGCCGTTGCCAGCACCTCGAACACGTTCTCGCTCAGATCGAGCAGCGTCACGTCGAACGTGCCGCCGCCGAAGTCGTAGACCGCGATCCGCTCGTTGGTGGTCTTGCCGTAGCCGTAGGCCAGCGCGGCGGCCGTGGGCTCGTTCAAGATGCGCATCACCTCGAGGCCGGCGACACGGCCGGCGACCTTGGTCGCGGCGCGCTGCAGGTCGTTGAAGTTCGCCGGGACGGTGATCACCGCCTTCTCGACCGGTGCTCCGAGCGCGGCCTCGGCCACCGCCTTGGCGCGGCGGAGCACGAACGCGCTGATCTCGGGCAGGGTGTAGGTCTGCCCCCGGGCCACCACCAGCGCGGCCTGGCCCGGCCCCTCGCGCATCTCGAAGGGGAAGCGCTCGCGCGCCTTCTTCACCTCTTCGCTGTCCCAGCTGCGGCCGATCAGGCGCTTGATCGAGTAGACGGTGTTCGCCGCGTCGACCAACCGCCGGTCCTTGGCGCCCTTTCCCACCAGCACGTTGCCGCTCGGGTGGAACGAGACCACCGACGGGATCAGTCGGCTGCCCTGCTCGTCAGCCAGCGCCGCGGCATGCCCTTCCTTGACGACGCCGACGACTGTGTTGGTCGTGCCCAGATCGATTCCCACTACCGTCATGCTGCGTGTTCTCCGTGCAGGGCCGCCCGTGGGGCACCGAGCTCGCTCGCGATGCGACCGAGCGCTTCATCGTACCAGCGCATCACCTGACGCCCGAAGGGCCACATCCAGCCGTAGTCTGGCCCGGTGAACCGCCGCACGATCCGAGCCCGCAGCTCGGGCGACCGGGCGGCCGCCAGCCCGCAGAGCTCGGCGGTGGCGCGCAGCGTCTCGGCGTACGCCTCCCATTCGATCCGCGCGCGGCCGTAGGCCAGCCCGAGCGGAAAGAACGGCACCAGGTACAGGAAGGTCATCAGGGCCGCGCCGTACCGCCGCCGCTGGCGCAGGTGCACGCGCTCGTGTCGGAGCACGATGGCGCGCTCGACGTCCGAAGCGCCGCTCCATGAGGCAGGGACGTACAGGGTGTCTCCGATGACCGTGTGGTACACGGTGAGGTAGCCGGCCTGGCCCCCAAATGTCACGATTTTGAGGGTACGATCGATGGCCCGGCTGAGCGGATCGTCGCGCTTGTCCACGATGCGAAAGTTCGGAAACTCCAAGACAATGTCCTGGATCAGGCGCTCCGAAATCGACACGGACGATAGCCTAGCATTCAGCCGAGCCGATCGCCTGGCCCCAGCGCCCGGCCGTTGAGCAGATCGGCTGCCCCGAGCTCCTTCTTGCCTTCCAGCTGGGCGCGCACGATCTCGAGCGACCCCGAGCCGGTGGCCACCAGCAGCTCACGTCCGATGCCCAGCTCGACCGTGCCGGGCGCGCCCGGCGCGTTCTGGGTGGAAACACGGGCCCGCGTCAGCTTGAGGTGCTTGCCGCGGACCGTGGTGTGGGCGGCGGGGCGCGGCGCCATGCCGCGCACCAAATCGACTATTTCTCGGGCCGATCGAGCCCAGTCGACGCGGGTGTGCTGCTTGTCGATCAGGGGCGCGTGGGTGGCCTGGCTCTCGTCTTGCGGCGCCGCCGTGAGCTCGCCGCAGGCGACCCGCGGCAGATCTTCGCGGACCACCTCGGCGGCGAGCGCCGCCAGCCGCTCTGCCAGCTCGCCGGCGGTCTCGTCGGGGCCGATCGGGAGCGTTCGTGTCGCGAACACCGGTCCGGTGTCGAGCCCGGCGTCCATTTGCATCAGGCTGATGCCCGTCTCGGTCTCGCCGCCAGCGATCGCCCAGTTGATCGGCGCAGCCCCGCGGTACTTGGGCAAGAGCGAAGCGTGCAGGTTCACGCAGCCCAGACGCGGGGCCGCAAGGACGCCTTCCGGCAGAATTCGGCCGTAGGCCATGACCACCGCCACGTCGGGGGCCAGCTGGCGGAGCCAGCGCTCGAGCTCGCCGGTCTTGACCTTGGCGGGCTGGTGGACGGGCAGGCCCAGGCGCACTGCGGCGACCTTCACCGCCGGCTGGCTGAGCCCGAGGCCGCGCCCTGCGGGGCGGTCGGGCTGGCACACCACCGCCACGACCTGGGTGGTCTCGTGCAGAGCCTCGAGGGCGGCGACCGCAATCGCCGGTGTGCCGAAGAAAACGCTGCGAATGCGGGACGCCGAGCTCATGCCTTTGAAGTTCCGCGTCGAGCATAGACGCATTCGGCCGCCGTGCTTAGCTTGACCCGCGTGCCCGATCGTCACAAAAGTCGGGCGACCCCCCGAGTCGGGTCGAAAGGTACCCCATGAGTGAGAAGAAGAAGCCCGCGCCCGCCGCCCAGCCTCAAGAAGAGGAGGTCCGGTTCGGTGACGAGCTTGCGGTGTTGCCGATTCGCAACGCCGTGTTGTTCCCTGGTGCGGTCGCCCCCTTCGACGTGGGCCGCGAGAAGAGCGTCGCTCTGGTCGAAGACGTGCACAACCTGCCGTCGCCCGTCATCGCGATCTTCGCTCAGCGCGATCCGTCGACCGACGACCCGGGCGCCGACGACCTGTACCCGGTGGGGTGTGCGGCCCGGGTGCTCAAGGCGCTGAAGCACTCGAGTGGCAACTACTCGCTCATCTTGCAGGGCATCACCCGCATCCGCCTCGACGGCCTGACCCAGAGCACCCCTTACCTGAAGGCCAAGGTCGCCAAGGTCGAGGCGCCCGCGGCGGAAGACGTCGAGGCCGAGGCGTTGGCCATGAGCCTGCGCGACGTCGCCAAGCAGGTCATTCAACTGATGCCCGAGCTGCCGCGCGAGGCCGGCTCGCTGATCGACTCGATCCAGGCGCCTGGCGCGCTGGCCGATCTGGTGGCCGCAAACCTGGATGCGCCGGTCGAAGAGAAGGCGCAGCTGATCGAGACCATCGAGGTCAAAGAGCGGATCCGCAAGGTTCTTCGGCTGCTGACCCGTCAGCTCGAGATCCTCAAGATGCGCGAGCGCATCAACTCGCAGATCAAAGAAGAGATGGGGAAGAACCAGCGCGAGTACGTGCTTCGGCAGCAGCTGAAGGCGATCAAAGAAGAGCTGGGCGAAGACGACGGTGACCAGGGCGATCTGGACGGCCTCGAAGAGCGGATCGCCAAGGCGAACCTGCCGAACGAGGCCGACAGCGTGGCCAAGAAGCAGCTCAAGCGGCTGCGTTCGATGCAGGTGGGCAGCGCCGAGTACACCGTGGTGCGGACCTATCTCGACTGGATCCTCGATCTGCCGTGGAGCAACTCGACCGAGGACAACATGGAGATCATGGAGGTCCGGAAGGTCCTCGACGAAGATCACTATGGGCTCGAGAAGGTCAAGAAGCGCATCGTGGAGTATCTGGCGGTGCGCAAGCTGAAGAAGGACAAAAAAGGGCCAATTCTCTGCCTGCTCGGCCCGCCCGGCGTGGGCAAGACCAGCCTGGGGCGGAGCATCGCCCGGGCGCTGGGCCGCAAGTTCGTGCGCGTGTCACTCGGTGGCGTGCACGACGAGGCCGCGATCCGTGGGCACCGCCGCACCTACGTCGGCGCGCTGCCCGGACAGATCATCCAGGGCATGAAGAAGGCCAGCACCATCAACCCCGTCTTCATGATGGACGAGGTGGACAAGATCGGCCACGACTTCCGCGGCGACCCCAGCGCGGCGCTGCTCGAGGTGCTCGACCCGGAGCAGAACAACACCTTCGCCGATCACTATCTCGAGATCCCCTACGATCTTTCGAACGTGATGTTCGTGGCCACGGCCAACGTGGCAGACCCGATCCCGCCGCCCCTGCGCGACCGCATGGAGATTCTGGAGATCCCCGGGTACACCCGGCGCGAGAAGCTGGCCATCGCGCGCCAGCACTTGATCCCGAAGCAGCTCGAAGAGCACGGGCTCAAGACCGAACAGCTTCAGATCATGGATGAAGCGGTGGAAGAGATCATCGAGCACTACACCCGGGAAGCGGGCGTGCGCTCTTTGGAGCGGCAGGTGGCCAGCGTGATCCGCGGCGTGGCAGTGAAGGTGGCCGAGGGCGACCTCACCCCGCGCACCGTGAAGACCGAGGACGATCTGCGCGAGTACCTGGGGCCAATCAAGTACACCAGCGAGGTCGCCGAGCGCACCGAAGAGACCGGCGTGGCGACGGGCCTGGCCTGGACCAGCGTGGGCGGCGAGATCCTGTTCATCGAGGCCACTCGCATGTTCGGCACTGGCAAGCTGCAGCTCACCGGGCAGCTCGGCGACGTGATGAAAGAGAGCGCGCACGCCGCGCTGTCGTACCTGCGGACCAACGCCGAGAAGTACGGCGTGGCCAAGGACTTCCTCGAGAAGAGCGACATCCACATCCACATCCCCGCCGGGGCCATGCCGAAAGACGGGCCCAGCGCCGGCGTCACCATGTTCACCGCGCTGGTGAGCCTGATGACCGGGATCCGGGTGCGCCACGACGTGGCCATGACCGGCGAGATCTCGCTGCGCGGCCGCGTGCTGCCCATCGGCGGCCTGAAAGAGAAGACCTTGGCGGCCCACCGCGCTGGCATCAAGCGGGTGCTGGTTCCGGAGCGGAACAAGGCCGACCTGGAAGAGGTCCCGAAGGAAGTTCGCGACGAGCTCGAGTTCGTGATCGTCAACAAGCTGGACGAGGTGCTGGCCGCGGCGCTCGAGAGCATGCCGCAGCCGAGTCAGGCGTACCTGGACGCGGTGGCGGCGGGCAAAGAGGCGCAGCCGACCTCGAACTGACCCGAGGCCCGAGCAGGCGGAGCGGCCATCGCGCGCGGAGACGAGTGCGATGGCCGAGCCGCTCTTGTGGGCCGTGGTGCTGCTTGCCGCGGCGATGCACGCCAGCTGGAACGTGCGGGGCTCGCCAGCGTGGTGGTGATCGGGATCGCGTGCCTGGCGGCGGGGCGGGAGCACGGGTGACGGTCCGCGGACCGCGCCGCCCGCAAGCAACTCTCGTCCCAGTGCTCCCCTCGCAGCCTAGCTACAAGTCACCGCGCTAGGGCATTCCGGCGTTGACTTGCATGTTCCCCCCGTCTTTGCGCTGCAGGCGAAGGCACATGCCTTCTCCGCGTCGTGGAAGCAGACCTGCAGAGGCGGGACCCGGTGTGGGCAGGCATTGCAGGAGAGCGAGTCTGCGAAGTAGCCCCCGCTGCACAGCGCCCCGCATCCTTCGATGCATGCATTCGGGTCACCGGTTTCGCAGACACAATCGGATAGATCGTCGGCGCAACCGCCGCAGTTCGGCCCGACTGTGCAGTCCGGCGGTGCGCCGGGCCCGCCGGTGCAGATGCACGCGGCGAAGACACCTTCCGACTTGCAGAATTGCACCCCCGCGTAGCCGGGACAGGGACATGCGGTGGTACTCCCGGGGGAACAGGGGCCACTGTCTGCCCCACCCGAGCTTCCGCCTTGTCCACCGGCACCGGACGTTGAGCCCGCGCCACCTTCGCCACCGCCGTCACCCCGTGTGGAGCCCCCACACGCGGGCGTGGCGCAAGAAAGCGCCACACCCGTTGCAGCCACCACCAACAACCTCAAGGCAACACCACCGTGACCTACTGCTCCCACCAACCATCATTGCGCAGCGGCGCGCCGTAGGTCAAACAGGTTCTTGCGCACGCCGACGTACCGCGCGCGATGTCCCTTCCGGGCCGCGACGTGCGCGAGGGCATGCTCCACGGCGGTCCGTTTTCGCAGCGCGGCGCGGCCGGGCCCAGTCTTCTGGAGTTTGCGAAACTGTCTCTGGCGTGATTCGTCTGCGGCGATCGACACTGTTCTGCCGCTTCCGGACGCGGCTTGGGTGCATTTCGAGCGCCGGGGCACGCGCCGCACGCCTCGGGGTCGAACTCGACGGTGTCACCCGGTTCGAACGCTTCGACCTCGCCTGCTGGGCAAGTGATCGTCCTGGAACGTAGATCGATCTTGAAGTCGAGCTTCGTGAACAAGCCAGGCCGATGCGCGCGTTGTCCCCACGGTTTGGCCAGCACCGTGCCGCCCGCAGCGAGGACGTCATCGACGACGGGGCTGCTCACGTAGGCGCGGTCGATGTGCAACTCGACGAGGCGGAGTCTTTGGCGCCGGATGTCGTCGGCGATCGGCGGTGCACCCTCTTCCTCCGGCCGATTGGCGGCTGTCACGGCGCACGCGACGATGGCAGGGCAGTCGAGGTCGCGCGCGATGTGCTCCTTGTATCCGTCGAAGCGCTTTGATCGACTCTTGCGCCCGTGGCGCATCTCGGCGTCCTCCACCGAGATGCGCCGGTCGGGCGCGACTCCTTCTCGGATGCGAACCCCGCCGCGCTCAGTGGCTTCCAGGTCTTGGCTTCGCACCTGAGTGATGGCGTCGATGTAAGGTCGAAGTGGCTCCGAAACGTACTCATCGAGATGCCGCTCCACCCATTGCTGCAACGAGGACACCTGCCGCTCCACGATCTCGACGGCCGTCGCCTTCTGCTTCGGGTCGCTCCAGTCGATGTCGAGCCCGGCCTTGATGCTGGGCGCGAGCCAAAGCGGGATCCCCGCCTTGCGGCAGATCTCCTCCGGCGCACGCTGTGTGATGTCCGACACGATTCGCGCGATGGTCCGTGCCGCGTGGCCGAGAAGATTGATCGTGTCTTCAACCCTCCCGGCTCCGGCTAAAGGGCGGCTATCGATCGCTGCGCGCAGCGCCTTGGACGCCGCGCGACCGTCGCGATCCGTCAACGCGCCAGATCGCACCAAGGCCACAGTCCGCTCGAGCAGCGCGCGGTCCATCTCGTGGGCGATCATGCGCTCGCGGAACGCCTGAAGTCCGCTCTGAGAAAGCGGCGGCGTGTCCGTGCCCAGACAGTCGAGGCACATTTCGCGCAAGTGATCGACTTCGTGGTGGAATCTACCTGATCGGTGCTCTAGGCCGAGCCCGTCTCGTCGGCGCCGCCGCGCGCGCGGCCGCCGAACAGCGCCAGGCGCAGGTACGCGAGCTGACTCTTGGCCACCGCCTTGACCTGATCGACGCGGTCCGAGTCTCGCACGCTCTTCCGGGTCGAGAGCGCGCCGTCTTGGTACAGCTCCCGGGTCTTCAGGCGCTGCAGCTTGCCGCTGGACGTCTTGGGCAGCACGCCGGCCGCGAGCGGCAGCACCTCTTCGAGGGCCAGACCCGTGACCTCCATCACCCGGGCGCGGACCGCCGAGACCAGCTGCTCGCGCGCGACGGGATCGTCGGTGCCGGTCTCGAAAGCCAAGACGACGCACTCGCCTTCGCCGTCGGCGCCCTCGGTGCCAAAGGCGATCACGTTGCCTTTGCGCACGCCCTCGACCTGGCTTGCCGCCCACTCGATGTCTTGCGGGTAATAGTTGCGGCCGCGGACGATCAGCAGCTCTTTCGAGCGACCACAGACGTGGGCCGCGCCATCGGCCAGGTAGCCCAGGTCACCGGTGCGGTACCAGCCCCCGGCGAAAGCCTGGGCCGAGAGCGCGGGATCCTGGAAGTACCCGCCAAATACGCTGGGGCCCCGCAACCGAAGCTCGCCCACCGCGCGCTCGGGCAGCGGCTCTTTGCTATGGTCGTCGTCCAGCGCAAACACGCCGATCTCGTGCCCGGCGAAGGGACGCCCGCACGAGACGATGCGGGTCGCGCCGTCGTCGTGGTGCGGAACCGCGCGACCCTCGGCCAGCGCCGCGGTCTGCACGCGGTCGGTGGGAACGCCGCGCGCGAACGACACGGCCAGCGTCGACTCGGCCAGGCCGTACGCCGGGTAGAACGCCTCTTTGCGGAAGCCGATGGGGCCGAAGGCGTCGGCGAAGCCCTCCAGCGCCTCGGCGCGGATCGGCTCGGCGCCGCAGCCCGCCACGCGCCAGTGAGACAGGTCCACGCCCTCGAGCTCGGCCTGGCGCACGCGCTTGACGCACAGGGCATAGGCGAAGTTCGGACCGAAGGTCATGCTCGCGCCGTAGTGCGACATGGCCCGAAGCCAGCTCGACGGTCGGAACAAGAAGGTGAGCGGCGAGAGGAAGGTGGTCTGGATGGTCCCCACGATGGGCGAGAGCACGAAGCCGATCAGCCCCATGTCGTGATAGAGCGGCAGCCACGAGAGCGCCGAGTCCACCGTGGGGTCGATCGCCAGGCCCTCGACGTTGATGTTGCGGATGTTCGCCAAGAGGTTCTGGTGGGTGACGCACACGCCCTTGGGGCGGGCGGTCGAGCCGCTGGTGAACTGGAGGAACGCGAGGTCGTCGGGGGCGATGGCGGGCGGGCGCAGCGGGCCGCGCGCGTCTTCCAGGGCGGCGAAGGTGGTGACCGTGCGGAGGGCGGGGCAGCTGGCCTGCACGTTGCCGAGCACGCTCTTGATCACCGGCGAGGTGATCAGCACCTTGGCGCTGCAGCGCTCGACGATGTGTCGGGTGTTGTCCAGGTAGCCCGAGAGCTGGCCCGCGCCCATGGGGGGGTAGATCGGGACCGGGACGACGCCGGCGCGCAGCGCGGCCAGAAACGCGAACACGAACTCGGCGTTGTCCGGCAAGATCAGCGCGACGCGGTCGCCCTTCTCCAGGCCCAGGGCCTGCAGGGCGCCGCCGAGGGAGCGGGTGCGCTCTTCGATGCCCTCGAAGCTGTGGAACTGGTCGACCCACTTGTCGTTCTTCACGAAACGGAAGCCGCGACCGCCGCCGCGGACGGCGGCCAGCTCGATGGCGTGGGCCAGATGGGTGGGTTCCATGTTTTGCTCGAGGCTCGGGTGAGGGGCGGCGCACGCTACCACGAAGTCTGCGCGCGGCGATGAGCGCAGCTGCGCTCGCCGATCAACCCGTGCGCACCAGCTCTGCGCCGCGGCACTCGAAGCGCCGGAGCGTGACGTGCTTCTTCACCCAGCTCGCGACCAAGAGCGCGCTTCCGGTCCACGCCGCACGCGCGCTCGGGCCGCCATAGTGCGAGGGCAACACTGGCCCGAGGCGACTCAGCGGCCGCGTGAAATCCACCGAGAGCGGCGGCGCGCCGGGTGCGGTGAGCCGCGGCCGGCCCAGCACGCACTCGAGGTGGGGGTTCGACAGATCCACGCTGCGCTCGGGATCTCCCAGGCCGCCGATGAAGAGGCCGCGGCGCCCGTCGGCGCACTCGTGCACATACAGGGCCTCGCGACCCACCGCCAGGGCACCGAGCGGCTCGCACCCGGGACCGGGCTTCGACAGGCCGACGTAGAACGGCGCCTCTTGGCGCATGAAGGCGGTCACCTGGGGGCGGTCTCCGGTGCGCGAGCAGAACGCATAGTGCCAGCGCTGGCCCACCAGGGCGAAACCTGCCAGCGCAGACGAGCACGGTGACGGTACGGTGGCGGGCAGGCCGCGGAGCTCGGGGCCGGTGGAGAGCAGCTCGCGGAAGCGATACGCAGCGCAGCGCTGGCCTCCGTCGCAGCTCTCGTCGCGTTCGCGTGTCAGGGCCACCATCTGGTTCTGGTCGCTGACCGCGAAGTCCACGTGCCCACGGCGCGTGGGATCACCGAGGCTGGCCTCGGCCAGCGGGAAGGCCGGGCTCAGGGTCTTCGTCGCCGCGTCGCCCAGCGCTCCGAAGCTGGCGGCGCCCTGCTTCGAGCGCGCGACCCAGGCCAGACCGACTCGGTGGTCGAGGGTCGCCCCCGCGATCTCGACCACCGGATCGGTGGTCGCTCCGATCACCGCGAGCGGCTCGCCCTGAGCGTGCCCGGCGGCATCCAGCACCGCCACGCCCAGCCCCCCGCCGGCCTGGCCCCACGCGAGCACGGCTCCGTCGTCGACCGCCAACAGCTCGAACGCGACCTCGTCGCTGACCGCGCGCTCGGGCAGTGGCGCGCGGGGCGCGGCGCTTGCGGTGGTGGTGGCCGAGGGAGCGGGGGTGGGCGGCGCCCGACGCGAGTTGCACGCGAGCGCGAGCGCAGAGCCCAGCGCGATCAGCGATCGTCCCACAATCGGATCCCGCCCCGAAGGCCCTGAACGTTCTCGAAGCGCACCACGTTCTCGGGCAAGACGAGCTGCAGCTTCTTCGCGTTGCCCCCGCCCAGGTAGAGGACGTCGTAGTTGAAGATGGGAGCGAGCTGGTCGAGCATGCGGCCGACCCGCCGGCTCCAGCGTTGCTTGCCGACGCGATCGAGCTCGGCCTCGCCCACGCGCTGTTCGTAGGTCAGCTCTTTCTCGAAGGGGTGGTGGCCGAGCTCGAGGTTCGGCACCAGATGCCCGCGGGTGAAGAGCGCCGCTCCGAGCCCGGTGCCCAGCGTGAGCACCATCTCGACCCCTTCGCCCTTCACCACGCCGTACCCCTGGAGATCCGCGTCGTTGATCACGCGCACCGGGCAGTCGGCGAGCTCGGCGACCTCGGTCTCGAAGGCCTGACCTGCCCACAGCAGGGTGTCGAGATTGGGCGCGGTCTTCACCACCCCGCTCCGCACCACGCCGGGGAAGCCGACGCTGACGCGGTCGAACGGGCGGTGGTTTCCGAACATGCGGCCAAGCAGCTCGAGCACGGCGGCGGGCGACGCGGGCTTCGGGGTCAGCTCGCGCGTGCGTTCGGTGACGGGATGGCCCGCGCCGTCGAGCACCAGCATCTTGATACCGGTGCCGCCGATGTCGACCGAGAGCGTACGCAGGGCAGGGGAGGTCATGGCGCGGGTAAAGCTCCGGAATGGCTCACGGGGTGCGAGCGTAGACGATCCATGGCGCTGGTGCCCACGCTGTGGAGGCAGGCGCCGGTTGCGGCGCGGCATCGAGATCGCTACGGTCCGCCGACCGTGCTTCGCCCGAGCGGTCTCGTTCTTCTGGCCTGTGCGGTGGCGTGCGCCCAGGCGCCGCCGGCGGGCGAAGCCGCCCCAAGCCCCACGCCCAGCGCCGCGCCGGCCGCCGCGTCGGCGGAGAGCGCGCGCCTGGCCGACTGCCGCGCGAAGATCGCCGCGACCGAGGCCCAGCCGGCCGAGCCCGGGGCCCCGGGCCTGGAGCAGCGGCGCGCCGAGATCTTGGGGCGGGCCAAGGCCGAGCCGGTCCTGTTCCGGCGCGCGCCGAAGCCCACCAGCGGTTCGGTCGAGGTCGAGAGCCTGCGCGCGCAGCTTCACTCGAGCCCGTCGCCGGGCTGGGCGCTGCACGGCGTGTACAAGACCGTGGGCAATCGCCCGGACGTGGCGCGGGCGCTGCTCTTGTCCGAGGGCTATCTCTACTCCGAGATCCCGTCCCTGGCCGCGAGCTTCGTCGACGTGGTCGAGCTGCACCACCTGTTTCGTGAGCCCGAGATCACGCTGCAGCGCGGGGGACAGACGCTGCGGGCCAAGAAGGGGAAGTTCTTCTGGTACGAGTACGTCGACGGCCCCGAGCGCGGCCAGCGCGCCCGCCTGCTCTTGTTCGATCGCGTCTGGGTCAGCGGAAAGGATCCAGGGCCGCCCCTGCACCTCGATCTGCGTCGGGTGGCGGCCGACGCCGGCATGGAGCGGGTGCGGGTCCGGCGCATCACGGCCGACCAGGTGCTGGCCGACGCGCGCCACGGCGGCCACTGGGTGCCGACGCTGCTTCGGGTGAAAGACGGCGCGCGCCTCGAGCTCGAGTGCCAGGCCGAGCCCGCCGAGCACCAGGCAGAGATCGTCCAGGCGCGCGGCCTGGCCTTGCGCCGTCAGCGTGCGGTCGATCGCGTGCGCAGCGCCATCGTGACGATGGTGGGTGAGGCGCTGCCCTTCGACGAGCCGAAGACCGAAGAAGGCCAGCAAGACGGCAACCTGCGCCCCGCCTGGCGCTGGGCCTACACCCACGGCTGGGACAGCTACACCTTCAACGAGGATACCTACATGGTGTTCGACCTGCAGGGGCGTCCGAAGGTGCCGCAGGTGTGCATCGACTTCGTCACCGACGCGTTCGAGCGCGCCAGCGGCACCTGGTGGGGCGATCGCACGGCCGAGCGGCAGCGCATCCGAGGCCAGGTGGACTTCGACGACGTGGGCATCGACAACCGGCGAAGCGTGGAGGTGTTCTTGCGCTTCGCCAAAGATCGGCCGGAGATGTTCGACGTGACCCGGCTGCCCGACGAAGAACGGATTCGGTTCAGCGAGCGTGGCGCGTTCTTCGCGCACCTCGGCGAGCACGCCGACCGTTATGTGCCCGGCGACGTGGTGGCGATCCACGGGCCGCGCAGCGATGGCGAGAACCACTGGCACTCGTTCTTCGTCTACGACTCCGATCCGCTCACCGGGCTGCCGACGCTCTTGGCCAGCAACGCCGGAAGGCCGCGCATTCGCTCGTGGGAGGGCGAGATGCGCGCCGCGCCCCTGCGCAGCATCCACAGTCGCGTGCGGCCGCGCCTCGAGTGGCTCGAGGCGGTGATCCGGCTCGACGCCGCCGCGGCCACCCGCGAGCCCCCGCCGCTGATCTCTGCCCCGATCTGAGCCATGAAGCAGAACCTGCTCTCCGCTCTCTTCTGCCTGACCGCCTGCGCGGCGCCGCCCGCGGCGCCGGTCAGGCAAAGGCCCACGCTGCCTGCGCTGGCGCCGGCGGCCGTGCCCGCCTCGCGCGACGACGGCCGCTTGCCGCCCGGTGTGCGCCCCACGCGCTACCACCTGGAGCTCACGGTCGACCCGCGCGACAAGAGCTTCTTCGGCCGCGTGCGGATCGGCGTCGAGATCGAGACCCCCACGCGCGCGCTCGTGCTGCACGCCAAGGGGCCGAAGATCTTGACGGCCGCCGTGAGCAGCGCGCGGGGAAAGCAGTGGGCCAAGCCCAGCCTGCGCATGGCGGCTCATGGCAAGGCCGAGCCGGAAGAGCTGGTGCTCGAGCTCGAGCACGAGGTGCCGGCCGGGCGCGCGGAGATCGATCTGCAGTACGAGGCCCCGTTCGGTCCGAACCTCTCGGGTCTGTATCGGGTGGACGAGGGCGGCAAGGCGTTCGCCTTCACCCAGTTCGAGCCCAACGACGCACGCCGCGCGTTCCCGTGCTTCGACGAGCCGGGGTTCAAGGTGCCGTTCCAGGTGTCGATCACCGTACCCGAAGGAATGCTGGCGGTGGCCAACACCCCCGAGCTCCGGCGCCGCGAGACCCCGGCAAGCGGGCTCACCAGCTACGAATTCGTCGCCTCCGAGCCGCTGCCTGCGTACCTGGTCGCGTTCGCCGTGGGCCCCTTCGAGGTGCGCCAGGGCGCGCGCGATCCGGTGCCGATCCGCCTGATCACCCTGCCGGGCAAGAGTCACATGGGTCAGCTCGCCCTCGACGCCGCGCGGGACGAGCTGGCGATCTTGGCGGACTACTTCGGCACGCCGTACCCCTACGCCAAGCTCGATCTGGTCGCGGTGCCCGAGTTCGGCGCCGGCGCCATGGAAAATGCGGGCCTCGTCACCTTCCGGGAAGAGCGCGTGCTGCACGACCCGGCGGCGGTCTCCCTCGAAGCCCAGCGCGAGCTCTGGGGCATCATGGCCCACGAGCTGGCGCACCAGTGGTTCGGCGATCTGGTCACCATGAAGTGGTGGGACGACCTCTGGCTGAACGAGGGCTTCGCCACCTGGATGGGCGCAAAGGTCGTGGAGCGCGTGAAGCCCGGCTTCCTCACCGATCTGGAGCGGGTCAGCGACAAGCAATGGGTGATGGGCATGGACATGCTGGCCAGCGCGCGGCGCATCCGTCAGCCCGTGCGGGGCTCGAGCGAGGCGCTGGAGGCGTTCGATGGCATCACCTACGTCAAAGGCGCCAGCACGCTCTCGATGATCGAGAGCTGGCTGGGGGAGGGCGCGTTCCGCGACGGCGTGCGCAGCTACCTGGCGAAGCACCGCTTCGGCAACGCCGAGTCGCGCGATTTGTTCGAGGCTCTGGCCGGCGCCAGCGGCAAGGACGTCGCTCGGGTGATGTCGAGCTTCGTCGATCAGAGCGGCGTCCCGCTGGTCGAGGCCAGCGCCCGCTGCGACGCCGGCAGGGTGCGCGTGACGCTCGCGCAGCGCGAGTACCGGCCGCTGGGCAGGCCCGCCGGCGAGCGCAAGACCTGGAAGATCCCGGTGTGCGTGCGGCTCGACGGCGCGGGAAAGGACGAGCGGGCGTGCACGCTGCTCGACCAGACCGCGAGCGAGCTGGTGGTTCCGGTCACGGCGTGCCCCGCCGCGATTCACCCGAACGCCGACGAGCGCGGCTATTACCGCTACCTGATGCCAAAGGCGGCGCTGGTCGCGCTGGCCAAGCGCCCCCGCCTCACGTTGCGCGAGAAGGTCGGCCTGCTGGGTAACGCCTGGGCGCTGGTGAAGAGCGGCGATCTGCCGCTCGACGTTTACTTCGAGCTCTTGCCCGGCCTGCTCGGCGAGCCCAGCCACGTGCCGTGGGATCAAGTGGCCGAGGCGCTGCGCGAGCTCTCGCGGGCGCTGGTCACCGACGCCACGCGCGCCGCGTTCGAGGCGAAGGTGCGCGCTCTCGGGGGGAAGGCCGGCAAGCGCCTGGGGTTTCGCCCCGCGGCGGGCGAGGCCCCGAGCGTCAAGCTGGAGCGTGCGCTGGTGCTGGGCCTGCTCGGTGACGTCGGCGCCGATCCGTGGGTGCTGGGTGAAGCCAAGAAGCTCACCGAAGCCTGGCTCGCGCGGGACAAATCCCTGGACCCCGACATTGCCCGGCTGGTGCTGCCGCTGGCCGCGCGCGCCGGCGACGAGCAGCTGTTTGCTCGCCTGCTCGAACGCATGCGGCAGGCCGCCACCCCCGAAGACCGCCTCTTGGCCCTCTCGGGGCTGACCGGCTTCGACGATCTCCGGCTGGTCGAGCGACTGCTTGGCTACGCCCTGGACGGGACCATCAAGGTGTCGGACCTGCGCTACGTCTTCCCTCCGTTGTTCCAGCGCAGCGCCACCGCCAAGCCCACCTATCTGTGGCTCAGCCGGAACTTCGACGCGCTGTCCTCGAAGCTGCCCAGCTTCGCCGTGGGCCGCTTTCCGTGGGTCGCCGCCGCGCTGTGCGACGACGCGGCGGTGAGCGAGGCCCAGGCGTTTTTCGCGCCGCGACTGCGCCGCATCGAGGGCGCAGACAAACACTTAGCCCAGGCCGTGGAGGCAGGTAAGCTCTGCGCCGCGCTGCGGGCTGAGCGCTCGCAGGCGTTTTCGGAGCTGTTCGGAGGCAAGCGGTGAGCAAAGAACGCGTCAAGTTCCCGGTTCGGATCGGCCTGCTCGGGTGCGGCACCGTCGGCGGCGGCGTCATCCGGCTGATCGCCGAGAACCAGGCGTATCTGACCTCGCGGGTCGGCGCGCCGCTGGAGATTCGTCGCGTCTTGGTGCGCGACGCCGAGAAAGACCGCGTGCCCGAGTGTCGCCGCGAGTGGATCACCACCGCGGCCGACGAGGTGTTCGCCAAGGACATCGACGTGCTGGTCGAGGTGATCGGCGGCGAAGAGCCGGCCAAGACCCTGATCGAGCGGGCCATCCGCGAGGGCAAGGGTGTGGTCACGGCCAACAAGCTGTTGCTCGCCAAGCACGGCCCGGCGCTGGTGCGCATGGCCACCGAGCACGGTGTGGATCTGGCGTTCGAGGCCTCGGTGGGCGGCGGCATCCCCATCATCCGCACGCTGCGCGAGGCGCTCACCAGCGACTGGGTCGAGAGCGTGCACGGCATCTTGAACGGGACCTGCAACTACATCTTGACGCGCATGCGCGACGGCAAGGTGAGCTTCGAGGTGGCGCTGGCCGAGGCGCAGGCCAAGGGCTATGCCGAGGCCGACCCCACGCTCGACGTGGACGGCCACGACGCGGCGCAGAAGCTGTGCGTGATCAGCATGCTGGCGTTCGGCGCCAACGTGCACGAGAGCGACGTCCCCGTCGAGGGCATCCGCCTGGTCGACCAGCTCGACTTCCGCTTCGCCCAGCGCTTCGGGTACACCATCAAGCACCTGGTCATTGGCCGCGATCTCGGCGACCGCATCGCGCTCCGCGTGCACCCCGCGCTGATCGGGAAGCACAGCGTCTTGGCCAACATCGACGGTGTGCTCAATGGCGTGCTGGTCGTGGGTCGCGGGCTTGGCCCGTGCCTTCTGGTCGGGCGCGGCGCCGGCGACATGCCCACCGCGGTGAGCGTGGTGGCCGACATCGTCGACGTGGCTCGCTCGAAGATCGGCGGCGAGCCGGGGCTCTCGACCCGGGGCATTCAGACCCAGGACCGCGCGGTTGCTCCTCTGGCCGACGTAGAGTCCCGGTTCTACCTGCGCTTCGACGTGGAAGACCGTCCCGGCGTGCTCGGCAAGATCGCCAGCGGCCTGGGCGAGGCCGGGGTCAGCATCGAGCAGATGGTGCAAGAGGGCCGCGCCGTCGAGGTGAACGACGCCGTGCCGGTCTTGATCATCACCCACGCTTGTCGCGAAGGCGCCGTGCGTGCCGCGCTCGACGCCATCGGGCGCGAGGGCTTCTTGCGCGGCCGCCCGCGCCTCTTGCGCATCGAGGACGTGTGAGTTGACCGCACCCCTCGGCGTGTTCGATTCGGGGCTGGGGGGCCTGACGGTGGTGCACGCGCTGTCCGAAGCGCTGCCGAACGAGCCCATCGTGTACCTGGGCGATACCGCCCGTGTGCCTTATGGCACGCGCTCGGCGGAGACGGTGGTGCGCTACGCGCGGGGTTGCGCGGGGGTGCTGACGGCCCGAGGCGTGAAGGCGCTGGTCATTGCCTGCAACACGGTCAGCGCCGTCGCGGTCGAGATCTTGCGTGCCGAGCTGGATCTGCCGGTGATCGGCGTGGTCGAGCCGGGGGCGCGGGCGGCGGTGGCCGCCGCCGAGTCCGAGGCGGCGCGCCGCGGGCACCCGGTCAAGATCGGCGTGCTTGGCACCCAGGGCACGATCAACAGCGGCGCCTACCCGCGGGCGGTGAGCCAGCTCTCGACGCGGCTCGAGGTGATCGGTCAAGCCGCGCCGCTGCTGGTGCCGCTGGTGGAAGAGGGTTGGATCGAGGGCCAGGTCCCCGAGCTCGCCGTGCGCCGCTATCTCGAGCCTCTGCTGGCTCAGGGCGCCGGCGTGCTGGTGCTGGGCTGCACGCACTACCCGCTGCTGGCGCCGATCATCGCCCGGGTCGCGGAAGAGCTGGCGGGCCACCCGGTCCCGATCGTCGACAGCGCCCACGCCACCGCCACCGAGGTCGCGCAGCTGATCGCCGAGGGGCGCATCGCCCGGGGCTCGGCCGGGCCGCGGCTCGAGGTCCTGGTCACCGATCGACCGCGCTCGTTCGCCGAGGTCGCCAGCCGCTTCCTGGGCGAGCGCGCCCCCGAGGTTGCGCAGATCGATCTGTGAGGCGGTCCCAGGGACCTGTCCCACCCCCGACGTGAGCAACGTGAAAGACGTGGATTCGCCGTCGAAGAGCGCTGTCTCGCCCGTCAGCCGCAGACGCAGCAGTTGAGCGCCGGCGCGCAGAGGCCGGCGCCGCCCTTGCTCACGCAGGCCGCCAAGCACAAGAACTGCGACTTCGGGTCGCTGGGGGTACACGGAGCGACGCAGACCTGAAGGCCGCCGCCGCTGCCGCCCGCCCCGCCCGACGCGCCGCCCGAGCCGCCGCTGCCACCCGAGCCGCCGCTGCCGCCGGTGCCCTCGGGAACACAAGCGAAGCCGCTGCGGGCGAAGCCCGGCAGGCACTCGAACTCGCACAGGGCGCCGTCGCAGGTGGGCTTGGAGTTGGCGGGGGGCTTGCCGCACGGCGCACAGCCCGTCGATCCACATCCGTTCTCTGGACCCTTCGTGACGCAGCCGGTAGTGCAGAGCTTCTCGTCGTCTTTGCACACCGGAGGCGGCTGCCCGCCGCCCGCGCCCGCGGCTCCCGCGGCACCGGCTGCGCCGCCCGCCGTGGTCGCCGCAGTTCCCCCGGCGCCACCCGTCTCGGCGCCCGCAGCGCCGGCCGCACCGCCCGCGCCAGCTCCGCCAACACCCGGCTCGGCGCCCGCACCGCCGCTGCCCTGCGCAGCGGAAGAGCTTCGCCCGTCATCTTCTTCACCCCCCACGGCGCACGCCATGGCAAGGAGAGCGAGACCGCCGATCGCGAGCGGCTTCGCGACCATCAGCGGGAGCTTCGAAACGAGGGTGGAACGGCTGGGGTTCACGGGGGGCCTCCAAGTCAGGCGTCAGTGCGGCGCCTGTGATGAACTGACGCACCTATACCTACATCGAACTACCCGTTCAAGGGATTTCTTTTTGGCCAACTTCCGCGGAGTGGGCGCACGTGCTGCCCACGGCGGTCCGGCAGGCAGGGGGCCGGTTCCGAGGGCGCGGTGCTATGAAACCCGTCCGACCGTGGTGCGCGCGCGCGATCTTCCCGTTGCCCTCGTGGGGGCTGGCTTGCTCCTTGCGGGGTGCGATCGCGCGTCCGCCACCAAGCCCGAGCCGCCGGCGGCGGCGGCAGCAGGGTCGGGCAGCGCCCGGCCAGCCTCGCCGCCCGGGCCGCCGCTGCGCGCTCGGGGTCACGTGGTCGTGGCGAAGACCGTCAGCTCCACCGTCAGCTCGGTGGGCACGCTGGGCGCCAACGAGTCGGTCAAGGTGGTGAGCGAGATCTCGCGGCGGCTGGTCAAGGTGCACGTCGAAGAGGGCGCCGTGGTCAAGAAGGGCGCGCTGCTCTTCAGCCTGGATGCCTCGGACCTCGGTGCGGACGTCCGCCGGCTCGAGGTGAAGAAGAAGCTCCTGGTCGGGAGCGAAGCGCGCGCGCGGCAGATGCTTGCGCAGAACCTGGTGAGCCAGGCGGAGTACGATCGGGTGAAGAGCGAGCTGGACGAGATCAGCGCCGAGATCGCCGCCCGGGGAGTGACCCTGCAGAAGACGCGGATCCGCGCGCCCTTCGCCGGTAAGGTCGGGCTGCGCCGCGTGAGCGCCGGGGCGTGGGTCACGCCCGAGACCGTGCTGACCACGCTCAGCGACGCCTCGAAGCTCAAGCTCGACTTCACGCTGCCCGAGCGCTTCGCGGGGGACGTTCGCGTGGGGCACGAGGTGTTCTTTCGCGTGGCCGGTCAGGGCGAGCGCTTCAAGGCGAGCGTGATCGCCATCGAGCCCGAGATCGATCGGGCCACGCGCAGCCTGAACCTGCGCGCGCTGACCGACAACGCGGGTGAGCGGCTGACCGCCGGCGGGTTCGCCAACGTCGAGGTGCCGGTGGGCGCGGGCCGGCCCGTGTTCGCCGTGCCGTCGCAGGCCCTGGTGCCCAGCGCGAAGGGCCACGGCGTGTGGGTGCTGGTGGACGGGAAGGCGGTGATGCGCGTGGTCGCGATCGGCGAGCGCTCGGCCGACGACGTGGAAGTGGTGAACGGGCTCTCGGCCGGGGACACCGTGCTCGTCAACAACCTCTTGCGGCTGCGGGAAGGCGCGCCCGTCACGCTGGAGAAATGAATCTCGCGGAGCTGAGCCTCAAGCGCCCGGTGCTCGCCCTGACCGCGAGCTTCGTGCTCATGGTGCTGGGCGTGGTGGGGTTCAAGTTCTTGGGGGTGCGCGAGTACCCCGCCGTGGACCCGCCGGTGGTCACGGTGACCACCAACTATCCGGGGGCCAGCCCCGACGTCATCGATTCGCAGATCACCGAGCCGCTGGAGCAGGCAGTAAACGGCGTGGCCGGCGTGCGCAACATCGCCTCGACCTCGCGCGAGGGTCAGAGCGCCATCCGGGTCGAATTCGCCATCGGCACCGACGTGGACGCCGCGGCCAACGACATCCGCGACAAGGTTGCCGGTGCGGTGCGGCGCCTGCCGGCCGACGTGGACCCGCCGATCGTCGAGAAGGCCGACGCCGACGCCTCACCCATCGTCTTCATGACGGTGCAGAGCGAGACGAAGAGCATCCTCGAGGTCAACCACGTCGCCGACACCTTGATCAAAGAGCGCATGCAGACCATCCCGGGCGTGAGCACCGTGCGCATCTTCGGCGAGAAGCGCTGGGCCATGCGCCTGGCCATGGACGCGGAGCGCATGGCGGCGCACCGCGTGACGCCCAGCGACGTGCAAGAGGCGCTGAGGCGCGAGAACGTCGATCTGCCCGCCGGCCGCGTCGAGGGCAGCGCGGTGGAGATCGGGCTTCGGGCGGTGGGGCGCCTGTCGTCGCCGGCCGAGGTCAGCCGCATGGTGATCCGCCAAGAGGGTGGCCGCCAGATCGAGTTCCGCGACATCGGGCACGCCGAGCTGGGCGCCGAGAACCTGCGCACCGGGGTGAAGCAGAACGGCGTGCCCATGGTGGGCGTGGCCATCGTGCCGCAGCCCAACACCAACGCCATCGAGATCGCCGACGAGTTCTATCGGCGCTTCGCCCAGGTCAAGGCCGCGGTCCCGCCCGAGTACCGGGTGGACATCGGCTACGACTTCACCACCTATGTGCGCCGCTCGATCCGCGAGGTGGAAGAGGCGCTGGGCACCGCCTTCGTGCTGGTGGGCGCGGTGATCTTCCTGTTCTTGCGGAGCGTCCGCTCCACCCTGGTTCCGGTGGTGGCCATCCCGGTGAGCCTGGTCGCGACGTTCTTCGTGATGTACCTGGCCGGGTTCACCATCAACATCTTGAGCCTGGTGGGCCTGGTGCTGGCCATCGGCCTGGTGGTCGACGACGCCATCGTGGTGCTCGAGAACATCTACGCCAAGATCGAGCACGGCATGTCGCCGCTCGCGGCCGCGCTGGCCGGGTCGAGAGAGGTCTACTTCGCGGTGATCTCCACCACCATCACCCTGGTCGCGGTGTTTCTGCCCATCGTGTTCATCTCGGGCCTCACCGGCCGGCTGTTTCGCGAGTTCGCGGTGGTGGTGTCCTGCTCGGTGATGCTCTCGGCGTTCGTGGCGCTCACGCTCTCGCCGGTGATGTGCCGAGCGCTGCTCCGCCCCCGCGCGCGCCCGAGCTGGTTCTACCGCGTGACCGAGCCGTTCTTCGTGGGCCTGACGCGCCTGTACAGAGGCGCGCTGGCCGGCGCGCTGCGGGTCCGGGCCGTGTCCCCCTTGGTGGTCGCCGCCGTGGTCGCGCTTTCGTGGCTCACCTTGGGCAAGCTCCGCTCCGAGCTGGCGCCGCTGGAAGACCGCTCGAACATCCGCGTGGGCGTGCGCGCGCCCGAGGGCACCAGCTACGAGCACACCGAGGCGCAGCTCGACCGGCTGGCGGCCCTGGTCACCGACAGCGTGCCCGAGCTGTCACGGACGTACTCGATCACCGCGCTGTTCGGCGGCCCGGTGAACACCGGCGTCCAGAACCTGTACTTGAAAGAGCCCCACGAGCGCCGACGCTCGCAGGAGCAGATCTTCCAGGATCTTTCCCAGAAGCTCGGCGGGTTCAGCGAGCTTCGGACGTTCCCGGGTCAGCCGCCCACCATCGGCAACCGTTTTGCTGGGCAGCCCTTGCAGTACGTGATCCAGGCGCCGAATCTCCAGGCCCTGGCCGAGGCGCTGCCCAAGATCCTGGAGCAGGCTGGCAAGAGCCCAGTGCTCCGCTTCGTGGACGCGGATCTGAAGTTCAACCGACCCGAGGCCGTGATCCGCATCGACCGCGCCAAGGCCACCGAGCTCGGGGTCAGCGTGGCGGACATCGCCCGCTCGCTCGACCTCTCGTTCGGCGGCCGGCGCTACGGCTATTTCGTGATGGGCGGCCGCCAGTATCAGGTGATCGGCGAGCTCGAGCGGGCCGACCGCAACGCCCCCGAGGCCGTGCGGCGGCTGTTCGCGCGCACCAAGAGCGGCCAGATGGTCTCGCTGGATAACCTGGTCAGCGTGGAAGAGACCACCGCGCCCGCGGCCATCTACCGCTACGACCGCTACGTGTCGGCCACGCTGTCGGCCGGCATCGCGCCGGGTCATGCGCTGGGTGACGGCATCGCGGCGATGGACGCCGCCGCCCAGAGCACCCTGGACGCCAGCTTCCGCACCGCGCTGGCCGGCGAGGCGCGGGACTTCTCCGAGAGCTCGAGCAGCCTGTACTTCGCCTTCGGGATGGCGCTCTTGCTGATCTACCTGGTGTTGGCGGCGCAGTTCGAGAGCTTCATCGACCCGCTGATCATCCTGTTCACCGTGCCCATGTCCCTGCTTGGCGCGGCGCTCAGCCTGCAGCTGACCGGTCAGACGCTCAACATCTTCAGCCAGATCGGCATCATCATGCTGGTCGGCATCGTCACCAAGAACGGCATCTTGATCGTCGAGTTCGCCAATCAGAAGAAGGCCGCGGGCGCCGCTCCTCCCGAGGCCGCGCTCGAGGCGGCCGTGGCGCGCTTCCGGCCCATCCTGATGACCACGCTGACCACCGTGCTCGGCATCTTGCCCATCGCGCTCTCGCTGGGCAGCGCGTCGGGCAGCCGGCAGAGCCTGGGCGTCGCGGTGGTGGGCGGCCTCATGCTGTCGACGCTGCTCACGCTGTTCGTCGTGCCGGCGGTGTACGCGCTGGTGTCCCGGCGGCACGCGGCCGAGCCGGAGCCCGAGCTGGCCGTGGCGGAGTAGCGCTCACTCCGAGCCGATGGGCTGGCCCGGCTCGGTGGCGCACAGGTAGAGCACCGCCATGCGCACCGCGACGCCGGACTCGACCTGAGCGGTGATCACGCTGCGCTCCCCGTCGGCCACGTCGTCGTTGATCTCGACCCCGCGGTTCATGGGGCCGGGGTGCATCACGATGGCGTTCGGCTTGGCCAGGCCGAGGCGCGCGCGGTTCAGGCCGAAGGTGCGGGCGTACTCGCGCAGCGTGGGCAAGAGGGCAGAGCCCAGGCGCTCTTGCTGGATGCGCAGCATCATCACCACGTCGGCGCCCTCGAGCGCTGGCTCGAGCCGGGTGAACGTCTCGGCGCCCAGCGCCGCCGCGTCGTGCGGCAACAGCGTCTGCGGGCCGGCCAAGCGCACCTTGGCCCCGAGCAGGGGCAAGAGCAGCGCGTTCGAGCGGGCCACCCGGCTGTGCTGGATGTCGCCGCAGATCGCCACCGTGAGCCCCTCGAGCCGGCCGACGTGCCGCCGGATGGTGAAGGCGTCGAGCAGCGCCTGGGTCGGGTGCTCGTGCATGCCGTCGCCGCCGTTGACGATGGCCGCGCGGGTGCGCCCCTTGATGTAGTCCGCCGCGCCCGAGGCCGAGTGGCGCACCACGATCACGTCGGCGTGCATGGCGTCGAGGGTGGCCACCGTGTCCCGCAAGGTCTCGCCCTTGCTGGTGCTGGACGCGCTGCCGCCGATGTTGACCACGTCGGCGCCCAGGCGCTTGCCCGCCAGCTCGAACGAGGTGCGGGTGCGGGTCGAGGCCTCGAAGAACGCGTTGATGATGGTCTTGCCGCGCAGCGTGGGCACCTTGCGCACCGGCCGGCGCGTGACCTCGAGGAAGGCCTCGGCCGTGTCCAGAATGCGCAGCGCTGCGGCGCGATCGAGGTCGCGTACGGAGGTCAGGTGGCGGAGGCGCGAGTCGGTCATGGCTTGGGTGGAGTGGACGGCGAGCCCGCGGGGCAGATCAGCGCGACCATGCCGCCCGGCCGCTCGACCACGTCGATGCGATCGCGGGGCCCGACCTCGGTGCGGAGCACGACGTAGTCTGGCTGGATCGGCAGCTCGCGCCCGCCGCGATCGACCAGCGCCGCGAGCTCGATGCGCTCGGGGCGGCCGTAGTCCATCAGCGCGTCGATGGCGGCGCGGATGGTGCGCCCGGTGAAGACCACGTCGTCGACCAGCACCACCCGCTTGCCCTCGAGCGCGCAGGGCACCTGACTCGGACCGATGCGCGGGTTGGGGAGCGCCGTCGCGGCGTCGTCGCGGTAGAGGGTGATGTCGACGCTGCCCACCGGCACGTCGTGGCCCTCGAGCTCGCGGACCCAACGGGCGATCTCCCGGGCCAGGGGCTCCCCGCCGCGGCGCACGCCGATCAGCACCAGGCCCTCGGCGCCGCGCTGCCGTTCGACGATCTGCCCCGCGACGCGGCGCAGGCCGCGCGACACGCCTTCGGAGTCGATCAGCTCGCGCATGCGCCTCGGGCGTCTAACACGGGCCGCCCCGGCGCGAAACCCTGCGCTCACTTACTCAGTTCAGCATCCGCCCGTCGGGCCCGCGATCGTCGTCGTCGTCGTCGTCGTCCTTGCCGCCGTCGATCACGCGAAACCCCGAGCGCGCCACGCGCTGCTTGCGCACGGCGCGGGTCTTCTGCTCCGCGCGCTCGAGCTTGGCGAGGCGCAGCCTGAGCCAGAGCCGGCGCGCCGGCGAGGGCGTTCCGCCCCCGAAGAGCCAGCCGGCGAGCATGCCCCCGAAGGGCGCGATCAGGCCGCAGGGGAGCTGCTCGAGGGTGATCACGTAGAGCACGCTCACGGCGATCACGAACAGGATGAGCCCGCGGGAGCTCACCGGCAGCACCAAGAAGAGCCGCACCGTCTGACCCTGGAAGGTCAGGGCCCAGGCGATGCTGATGGCGCTCAGCACCGGCGTTGCAGAAAACCAGTACGGCCCCACCAGCTTGTCGGCGAGCGAGCGCGGCAGCGCTAGCCCGATCAGCATCTGGCTGCCGTAGGCCACGAGCGCGGACAGGATCAGGAATCGGATCAGGCGCGCGCCGCCCCAGCGCTGCTCGAGCGTGGGCGTGAGGAAGTAGAACCCCAAGAGCAAGAGCAGGATGGACCCGACGCTGGGCAGGTGGATGAGTGGCGCGGTGAAGAGGCGCCAGACCTCGCCCTCGAGGATGCGCTCGGTGCTGCCGGCGAACAGCCAGAACGCGTTCTCGCCCGCGCCGCCCCAGTTGAGCCCGACGGCGAAGGCGAGCCAGACCGCGAAGAGCGTGAGGATCACTCCCCACAGCGCGCGGCCCGGGCGGGGCAGGCCGGGCATCTGAGCGACGTCGTCTCGGTTCATGGCGACGCCCCGGGCGGCTTCAGTCGGACAGCTCGGTCAAGAGGTCGCAGGCCGCCGGGACGACGGCGCCGGAGACGGCCTTGCGGTGGCACTGGGTCGCCCAGCGGGGCTTCGACGCGCCCGCCTCGAAGGCCTGGACCGAGAAGCTGTAGCTGGTGCCGGCTTCGAGCCCCACGATCTCGACCGAGTCGGCGCAGCCCGCCCCCTGAGCCGGCTCGTCCGAGCCGTCGCGCTTCACGCTGAACGCCGAGATCTGATCGGGGCCTTCACCGCAGGTGAGCGCGCCGAGCGAGTCGTCGAGCCGGATGCTGACGCCGGTGGGGGTGGCCGGTTGGGCGGTCTCGAGGGGCGCGCAGCCGCGGACGAATCGTGTCAGGTACCAGGCTGCGGTCACCGGCCCCTCGGATGCGGCGCCGCCCTGCTTGCGCCCGCAGGTGGTGGTCCAGCGGGGGGGCACGTAGCTGCCGGTCGCGTCGACCAGCTTGCGGCTGCCCGCGCCCAGCGCATGCAGATCGTCGCGATCGTAGGCTTCGATCTCGGCGTCGTACCGGTGCCCCGGGACGACGAACGAGAAGGCCGCCGCGCTCTCGCAGTGAGCCGGCGCAAAACGGTCGTCGGCCTGGCGCACCACGCTCGACGGCAGGGCAAAGGGCTCTTGCGGAGCTTCGGCGGTGCCCAGATCGTAGAGCGTGACCACGTAGCTGCGCATCGCGCCGGGGGCGTCCACGCACGGGACGTCGCCGGTGAAGTCGAGGGGCGAGACCGCGATCAGGGTGGGGGTGGTGGGGCCCGTGGACCCGCCGCTCACGCTGCAGCCAAGGACCAACGCCGCGGACGTGACGAGCAGCGGGAGCAGCCGGGCGCGGAGCATGGCGAGCGGTTCTAAATCAAGGGGAGGGTACCGGCAACCCCTCACTGCTGCGGGAGAAACACTCGGCGCTCGCTGGGCGGCGCGAAGCCGACCAAGCGCTCGTCTTGTAGCAGGAAGCGCGATGTCCCGCCCGAGAGCTGAAGCTCGCGCTCCGGGAAATCGCTGGGCGAGCAGGTCCGCGGCAGGAGCAGCGACGGGCGCTGCACCTCCACCGCGGGCTCGCCCGCCTTGCGGCCGAATCGCACCTGAACCTTGGCAAGCCCCCGCGCACGGCACTCGAAGGCCGCGCCATTCTTCAGCTCGAAGCGCTCTTTGACCTCGATCCGCTCTTCGGCCAGGCGCTGGCCCGCCCGCAGCGTGAGCGTGGTGCGCTGCTTCAGATCGTAGACCGACACCCGGTGATTCGGCCCGCGCGCGCCGTGCTCCTCTTCCAGCGCCTGCCACACCGTGGCGATGGCCAGCACCTCTTGCTCTGCGCTGAGGCGCTTTGGCGGAGCGTCTGCCCCGCGTTCGCGCGGGCGACAGCCGATCAGCGCGAGCACCGCCAGCAGCAGAAGCTCACTCGGTCGGCACATCCGCGGCCGCTTCACTCTGGACGTCGGGCGACGCATCCGGGACTTCCACCGGCTTGGAGAGGAAGTCGCACTCTTCGGCACCCTCGGGCTCTTGCACGATGTCGCACGCGACGGTGTGGATGGTCTTCTGCGAGGGCGCCGGCAGCCCCTGGGTGGCGCATTCGGTCAGGGTCTTGGCCCCGGCCTTCGCACAGTCGCCCGCAGCCCGAATGGTCGCGACGCACTCTTTGACTCGAAGCGTGCCGGGGCGTTCGCCCACCGCCATGCCATGCAGGCACTGGTCGCGATAGAAGCGCTTGCACTCGTCCACGTCGTCGACGAATCCGCAGAACTTCCCGGCTTCGCAGCGGGCGCTCTCGATGTCTCGGCACTCGTCCACGGCCACGGCATCGGTGCCGCAGCCCGAGGCGTGCACCAGCAGGAACGCGGCAAATGCCGAGGCGGTGCCCGCCGTGAGGGCTCGAAGCGAGATCATCTGCATGCGGCGGTACCATGGCTCTCGCGACCGTGGCGAGTTTCTGGCCGGCCGCCGCCGACAGCGGCAAGCTCGGGCGCATGTCGCCTCGTGCCATGGTGCTCGCTGCGGGACTGGGTACCCGCTTGCGACCGCTCACCTACGAGCTGCCGAAGCCGCTGGTGCCGATCGGTGACCGCTCGATCTTGGGCCACATCGGCCAGCGCCTGGCGCGCGCCGGGTTCACCGAGGTGATCGTCAACACCCACCACTTGCCCGAGGCTTTTGCCAGTCTCCACGAGCAGTTGGCGGTGACGCTTCATCGGATACACGAGGCCGAGATCCGTGGCACGGCCGGCGGGGTGGCGGGCGCGCGCGCGCTGTTCGGACCCGCGCCGATCGTGCTCTGGAACGGCGACATCTTGGTCGACCCACCGCTCGCCGAGGTGCTGGATGCCGCGGCGGGCGGCGGGCTCGCGCTGGCCGTCGCGCCGCGGCCCGCGGGCGAGGGAACCGTCGGCAGCACGGCGGACGGAAGGGTCGCGCGGCTGCGCGGCCAGCGGTTCCACCCCGAGGCGCGGGGTGGCGACTACGTCGGCGTTGCGGCGCTGGGCGCGCGCTGCCTGGCCACGCTGCCCGACGTGGGGTGTTTGATCGGCGACTGGGCGCTGCCCGAGCTCCACGCCGGGCGCGACGTGCGCGTCGTGCCGGTGGCGGGTGGTTTCAGTGACGCCGGCGATCTGGAGGCCTACCTGCGGCTCAACCTCGAGTTTCTGGCCGGCGCTCCCGCGTTCCTCGGCCAGGGTGCGGCGGTGGCGGCCGGCGTGCAGCTGGACCAGGTCGTGATCGGGGCGCGCGCGCGGGTCGAGGGGCGCGGTCTCGTCCGCCGGGTGGTTGCGTGGCCCGGGAGCGTGGTGGTGGCGCCGCTCTCCGATTCGATCGTCACGACCTCGGGTCGCGTCGTGCCCGTGCTTCAGTCGACGTAGAGCTCGACCGTGCGCGGGCCGCCGCCGACGACCGCGACGTGCCCGGTGGGGGCGCGCAGCGCGATGGCACCGTTGCGCGGCTCGCGCAGCGCCACCGGGGTCAGCGCGCCGCTCTGCCAGCGGAGCACGCGGGTGGCTCCCGACTCGTCCCGCCCGACGACCAGCGCCGTCTCGGCCCCGAGCCCGAAGGCCGCGGTGTCGATCACGGGCGCGGCGTCGCCCGCCACCTTCGGCTGGCAGCCCGAGGCGCACCCCAGGGCAAGCTCCACGCTGGGCGCCGGAGCGGCCCCGGAGCGACCGCCGATCCGCAGCACCCGCGTCGAGTCCCAGGCGACGGCCGCCGCGCCGCGCGTCTCGTCGGGCGGTTGCGGCAACGGGGCGAACGCCTGGGCCCCCTCCGCCAAGAGCTCGGCGCCGGCGGCGGCTGCATCGCCGCCACCCACGATCAAGAGCCCACGCCCGTCGATCCACACCGCGGCCGCACCCTGGCGCGCGCTGGTCAGCGCACGGTGCGAGAGCGTTCCGTCGGCGGCGATCGCCAGCACGCTGGCCGTCGGAGCGTCGGAGCGGGTGGCTCCGACGAGGTAGACCGTGCCGTCGGGGGCAGGGATCGCCTGGCCTCCGGCCACCAGCCCGAAGCTTGCCAGGCCCGTGGGAGGGTCGATGGGGCTCGAGTCGCCCAGGATGGGATCGAACCAGAAGCCCCAGTCGTCACCCACGGCCAGGACCAGCGACCCCTGGGAGACGGCGAGCGATCGCGGCTCGCAGCTGGCGGCGCCGCACTGCAGCGGCTCGGGCGGGGCGATCGGGCTCCAGGCGGCGAAGTCGTAGCCGTCGAGGGCGAGCGACGGGCCGGCGGCGCGCGCGATCAGCAAGTGTCGGGACGCGACCGACACGACCCGGGGCGACTCTCCCACGTCGTTCGGCAGCTCGCCGGGGGGGCGCGCCAGCTCGCCCGCGCGCGACACGAACAGCGGCAAGCGGATCCCCGCGAGCCCTGCCGGATCGAGCGTCAGCGAGCGGGCGCGAACGCGCGGGACTTCGGCGTCGTCGAGCCCCGTGACCACGAACTGCCCCGCAGCGCCCTTGCCCAACGAAACCCGGTTCACGGGCGGCTGGGGCTCGCCCAGCGCCACCCATTCGCCGTCGGCGAGCTGCTTGTCGACGCGCGCCCGGGTCGGGGTGGGCGCAACGAACCAGGGGTCGGGCTCGTGCCCCCGGGTCAACGCGAGGCTTCCTGCTTCGACCGCCTCTTCGCCGCAGCCGGCCAGCGCGAGGGCGATCGCGGCGAGGGAGGAGCGCACGCCGGCAGCCCTACCCCGAATCGCTCGCCGGTGCCTGGAAAATGATCGTAGAAGCGGGGTCGTGCTGCGCGCGCTGGTCGTCGACGTTCCGCCCGATCCGGTGGCGCTGGCGCGGCGCTTGGTCGATCGCCCCGGGCTCTCTCTTCTCTGGGGTCGCACCCGGTCGTACTTGGCCGTGGAGCCGGTCGCCACCTGCGTGGAGCTCGATCCCGAGCCCGGTCTGGGTCTCGAACCGAGCGATCGCGATCTGAGCTCGGCGCCGCGGTACATCGGCCTGCTGCCGTACGAGGCTCGCCGCGACCTGGAGCGCAACCCGGCGCCCGATGCGCGCGCCGCGCCGCACCTGACCGCAGCGCGCTGGCAGCGGTATCGCGAGGTGGTCGAGATCACCGACCGCGTCCGGATCATCGGCGACGATCCGGCGCGCATCAGCGAGCTCGGCCGCGCGCTCTGCCGGCCCGCCCCGGCGCTGGCGCCGGCATGCTTGCGCGAGGTCGGCCCCCCCGAGCCCGACCGCGAGCACGCCCAGCGGGTGCGGCGCGCGCTGGAGCACATCGCGAAAGGTGACGTGTATGTGGTCAACATTGCTCGCCGATTCCGCTTCGCTGCCGAGGGGCACCCGGTTGCCCTGCTCCAGCACCTGGGTCGCCTTGCCCGCGCCGAGTTCGGCGTGGCGCTGGCCTGGGGAGAGCTGTCGGTCGCCGGTCAGTCCCCGGAGTTGTTCCTGCGCACGCACGCCGACGGTCGGGTCGAAACCTGGCCCATCAAGGGCACGCGCCCGCGGGGGTGGGACGCGGTCAGTGACCGCCGCCTGCAGAGCGAGCTCAGCGTGGATCCGAAAGAGCTCGCCGAGTTGGCGATGGTCGTGGATGTGGAGCGCAACGACCTTGGGCGTGTCGCGGTGACCGCGAGCGTCCGCGCGGTGGACGCCGGCTCGGTGGTCACGCACCCGAGCGTTCACCACCGGGTCGCGAAGCTGATGGCGCGGCTGCGTCCGGGGGTCGGTCGCACCGACCTCTTGGCGGCCACGCTGCCCAGTGGCTCGGTCACCGGCGCGCCCAAGATCCGCGCGATGGACCTGATCCGGGAGCTCGAGGCGCATCGCCGCGGGCTCTACACCGGCGCGGTGGGCCTCGTGCGTCATGACGGCAGCCTGGAGCTGGCGATGGCGATCCGCACCCTGACCGCGGTCGGCGGCGAGGCCCACTACTTTGCCGGTGGCGGCATCGTGGCCGACAGCGACCCGGACCGCGAAACCGAAGAGACCCGGTGGAAAGCCCTGGGTTTGGTCCAGGCGGCCCGCTGATTTTCGCAGAAAACTGTGCCCTTTGCCCTGGAGCCGGTACCGAGGGAGGGGAGCGCCCATGGAGTCGGTGAACGTCAGGAACCTCGAGCAGATCCAGGAAGAAGATCCCAAGCGCCGCTCTTCGCGGCTCGCGGTGATGTTGCTGTCTTCCGTCGGTGGTGCCGCCATCGTCATGGCCGCGCTGATGAGCGCCAAGCGCGGCGGTCCACCCGCCACGTCGGGTGACGACCCGCTGAGCTCGCTGGTCGCCCAGGCCAAGTCGTCCGCCAGCGTGCCCGCCGACAAGCTGGAAGGGACGCAGGTGACCTTCCCCGAGCTGCTCAGCGACCAGGGGAAGGCCACCACGGCGCTTGCCGCGGTCAAGGACGAGCGCGGGAACCTGCTGCGCCAGTCCGAAGAGCTGGTGCTGCCGCCGGGCTCGCCCACCGTGCCGCCGCCGCCCACCGATCGGTTGCCGGTGGTGCCGCTGCCGGCCGGCTCGCTGCTCGCGCAAACGCCGGTGACCAGCCAGCCCAAGGACCAGCTCACCCAGATGGCCGCCACTGCCAGCAAGGTGGACGAGAACGTGCAGGCGGCCCCACCGGGCGCCGAGGGCGGGTTCCAGATCCAGGTGGCAAGCTTCCGCGTCGCCGGCGAAGCCGACACCTTTGCTGCCGATCTGCGCAAGCGCGGGCACCGCGCCTACCGTCAGGCGGCCTACGTCGCCGACCGCGGGCTGTGGCATCGCGTGCGCATCGGCCCGTTCAAGACCAAGTTCGAGGCCATCAAATACCGCGAGAAATTCGAGAAGACCGAGCGTGTCTCGCCTTTCGTGGTCGATCCCGACAAGGTGCGCCAGGCCGAAGAGACCAAGGCGGCGAAGCTCGCCATCCGCAACAAGAAGAAGGCGCCGGCCGATCACGACTGAGCCATGACCGATCTCGTGCGCTTTGGCGTGGCCATGGAGCAGCAGCTGCTCGACGAGCTCGACGCGCTGATCGTGAAGAAGGGCTGGGCGAACCGCTCGGAGGCGCTGCGCGATCTGGTACGACGCGAGCTCGACCAGGCCGCTTGGCGGTCGGGCAAGCCGGCGGTGGCGACCATCACGCTGATCTACGACCACCACGTGCGCGAGCTGACCGAGAAGCTGACCGAGATCCAGCACGACTTCGGCGACCGGATCGTGTCGGCCCTGCACGTGCACCTCGATCACGACCACTGCCTGGAGGTGATCGCTGCCAAGGGGCCGGCCCGCGAGCTGAAGAAGCTGTCGGATCGGCTGACCAACACCAAGGGCGTGACCCACGGGTCGGTCGCGGCGGCCGCCCTGCCCGCACCGAAGAAGAAGCGCGGGTAGCCTACTTGCCGCCGCGCTTGCGCTCGAGCTGCTGGCGCGCCGCCTGCTGCACCGAGCCGGGAACGTTCTTGCTCTTGGCCAGGTCTCGGAGGTCGTTGTCGCGCAAGAGGGGGATGATGCGCGCCGAGAACGAGAACGGGCAGCGCGGGTTCCGCGACAGGTTGAGCTTCACCTGATAGTTGCGGGTGAACTCGCGGTTGCGGGCGATCTCGCGCAGCACCTCTTCGCCCACGTTGCGGCTCGCGCTGATCAGCACGGCCTCGTTCTCGCGCATTGCCGGGCTCTTCACCGCGGCCACCGACACCAGGCGGTTGGTGTCGCGCACCAAGAGCAGCCGCTCGGCGGCGGTCCCGACCTGCGCGCGGCGGATCTTCTGCGACACGGTCATGTCGGCGATCTGCGCGTAGAGCGGCCGGAACTTGTCCTTCAGCTGCTCCTCGCCCTCGTCGTCCACGATGTGGGTGTCGTCTTCATCGCTCTCGATGTCGTGCGCCTGGGCGAGCTGGTCGGTCGCGATGAACAGCAGGTCGTCCGGACTCGGCTCTTCGGCGGCCTCGGCGATCAGCTCGTTCCGAATGGCCGCCGCGGCCTCTTTGAAGGCCGCCAGGTTCAGCTCGAGCCCGTTGCGCACGGCCAGCTCGAGCAAGCGATCCGCAGTGGACATGCGGACCCGCTTGTTCATGTACAGCTTCTCGATCACCGTGGGGTTCGCGAGCAGCGCTTGCTCGTTGGTGGCGATCAGCTCGCCGCAACGCTCGTCGGCCCGGTCGGCCAAGATCTCGAGGGCCGCCGCGTTGATGCGCGGCATGCGGAGCAGGCGCTCGACGGTGTCGCCATCGGTCGCATACGAGTCTGCGAGCAGCTCGAGCACCGGCGGTTGCAGGTCCGCGCCCAGGGCACCGGCCAAGACCGGCGGTGGCAGCTTGGCGAAGGTCTGCCGGGCGGCTTCCGAGACCTTGGGGTCGCCGACCGCGGTCAGCGCTGCGATCACGGTGACCAGGTCGCCGGGCTTGAGGCCCGGGACGATCCCCTTGGCAGCCATCATCTGGGCCGGGATCGGGGCCCCCGGTGCCAAGAGCTTCTGTGCGGGGCCCGGAAGCTGAGTGAGATCGAGGCCGATCATGCTGGGGAGGCCGAGCCTAGCCCCATGCCGCCCCGCGACAAAGCCGGCGCGAAGCGCAGCCGTTGCCGGCTGCCCGGGCCGTGACTATGTTCAGCCCCGTCGTTTTGGTGCGCGAATTTCGCTGCACCAGAAAAGAGGAAACCGAAATGGGAATCATGGACTTCGTCAAGGGTGGCGTGCGCGAAATGATGATCGCTCGCCCGGACGACAAGAAGGAGCTGGTCGTCTACAAGCACCCCGACCAGAACATCCCGTTCTGGAGCCAACTGACGGTCGATTCCGACGAAGTGTGTCTGTTCTTCAAAGACGGCCAGTACGTCGGCGGTCTCGGACCGGGGCGGCACACGCTCCAGACCCAGAACATCCCGTTTCTGAACAACATCATCAACAAGTTCACCGGTGGCGACGTGTTCATCGCCGAGGTGTTCTTCGTCACCTCGAAGGCGCTGTTCAACCAGGGTTTCGGCGGGCCGATCGGCTCGATGCGCGATCCCGAGCTCGACATCCGGGTCAACCCGCGTGCCTTCGGGACGTACTCGTACAAGGTCACCGATCCGGTGAAGTTCGTCCTCGAGTTCGTGGGGCAGACCGGGGCTTCGGACCCCGAGCGCGCCATGCAGTGGGTGCGCGACCAGCTGATGATGGGGCTGAAGACCACGCTCACCCGGCTGATCAAGGCCGGCGACATGACCATGATGGACCTGGGAACCGCCGGGCCCGACGTGGCGCGCGCCATCGTTCAGGACTGCCCCGACCTCGCGAAGATCGGCGTGCAGGTGCTCGAGATCGCGAAGCTGAACATCAACCTCTCGGACGAAGATCAGGCCCGCATCGACGAGTTCCAGGACCAGATCGTCCAGGCCAAGATCGAGGCCCGCAAGGCCAAGATCGGCATCGGCCAGGCCGAGGCGCTGGCTCAGCAGCGTCAGTTCGAGCTCGATCAAGAGTTCGCCAACCGGGCGCGCTACGTGAACCAGCTCGACATGGGGCGCTACCAGCAATACGCCGGGGCCGAGGCGATGATGGGCCTTGGCCAGGGGCTCGCGCAGGGCGGCGAAGCCACCGGCGCCGCCGGCGGCATGGCCGCGATGCAGGCCGGCATGGGCATGGGCGCCGGCATGATGTACGCGCAGCGCGCGCCCTATCCGGGGTACCCGCCGCAGGGCTACCCGCCGCCCGGCTACGGTCCCCCTCCGGGTTACCCGCCTCAGGGCGCGCCACCCGGGTACGGCCCGCCGCCCGGCGCTCCGCCTCAGGGCTACGGCGCACCCCCCGGCTACCCTCCCCAGGGCGCGCCGCCCGGGTACGGCCCGCCGCCCGGCGCTCCGCCCGGCTACGGTCCTCCCCCCGGCTACGGCCCGCCCCCGGCTGCTCCGGGTGCACCGCCGGCAGCCGCTGCCGGGCCCCAGTGCGGCAAGTGCGGGGCTGCCAACGCGCCGAACGCCAAGTTCTGCGCCGAGTGTGGCACAGCCATCGCGGCGGTCTGAGCGGCAGAGACTGAGCACGCGTTTCGCGGTACGATTCGGCTAGCGTGCCGGAAGCGAGGACACTCCTGTACGGAAGCGGCGCGGGTGACGAATCCGCGCCGCAGGGGTCCGCCCCGAGCGACGCTGCACCGCCGAAAGGCAAGCGCTGCGCGTCGTGCGGGCACCAGTTTTCGGGCACGGACTCGCGCTTCTGTCCGTTCGACGGCGAGCCGCTGGAGGAATCGGCCTGGGATCCCGGCGCCGACGCGCTGCTCGGAACCGTCGTCGATGGTCGCTACGAGGTTCTGTCGGTGCTGGGAGAAGGGGGCATGGGTACGGTCTATCGCGTGCGCCACAAGACCCTGGAGCGGCCGCTGGCGCTCAAGGCGCTGCGCCGCGATCTCTCGAAGGACGCCGACTTGCCGATGCGCTTCATCCAAGAGGCGAAGGCGGCGGCGGCGGTCGAGCACCCGAACGTGGTCCAGATCACCGACTTCGGCACGCTCGAAACGGGGCAGCCCTATTTCGTCATGGAGCTGCTCGAGGGCGACGCGCTCAGCTCTCTGATCCGTGAGCAGACCCGGCTTTCTCCGTCGCGTGCCGTGGGCGTCTCGATCCAGGTTGCCGAGGCGCTGAGCGCCGCCCACGCGGCGGGCGTGGTGCACCGCGATCTCAAGCCCGACAACGTCAACGTGCGCCGCGTGGGGCATCACGACGTGGTGAAGGTCCTGGATTTCGGCCTGGCCAAGCTGGCCGGCACCAGCCGCCTGACGCGCGCCGGGATGGTGTTCGGGACGCCCCACTACATGAGCCCCGAGCAGGCCGCTGGCGAGCCCAGCGACCACCGCGTCGACATCTACGCGCTGGGCGTGATGCTGTTCGAGATGCTGACCGGGCGCCTGCCCTTCGAGGCGGACACCTTCACCGGCGTGCTGGCCATGCACATGTACATGGAACCGCCGTCGCCCAGCGGCATCATCGGCGTGCCGCTGGGCGGGGTGGAGGACATCGTCAAGAAGTGCATGGCGAAGAAGCCGGCCGAGCGCTACGCGACGATGACCGACCTTCTGGCGGATCTGGATCGGGCGGGCGCCATGCTCAGCGTTCCCCCGGAGCCGAGCTCCCGCCGGCGGTTCGAAGAGCCCACCTCGGGTGAGATCTCGCTGGCCATGGAGCCGGCGCCGAGGCGCTTCGGCGGCCAGGCTCCGTGGCTCGTGCTGGCCGCCGTGCTGGTGCTCGGTGCTGCCACGGGCCTGGTGCTCTGGCTCGGCAAGAAAGAGGCACCCGGGGCCGCGGCAGCGGCCAGTGCGTCGCCCGCCGCGCTGGCGCCGCCCACCGCAGCGGTGAGCGTCGTCGAGCCGCGCCCGGTCGAGGCCGCCGCGCCCATCCCCGGACCGTCGGCCGCTCCCCCCTCGACGGCCGCCGCGCGTCCGCCGCCCAAGCCCGCCGTCGTCTCGGGGGTCAAACCCCCGCCAGGCGGGGCGAAGCCGAAGCCGCGCCCCAAGGCTGGGGATATCATCGACCCCTGGGGTCACTGACCCGAGCCTGGCGCGGGGCCCGCTCACTCGCTATAAGCGAGGGGCGCCTGAGCACGAGGTCACAGCGGCCCATTGGCAAAGCGGCAACTCCTCCTGGTCGATGCGGACCCGCGCAGCGTGCGGGTGCTCGAGGTCAGCCTCAAGAAGGCTGGCTACAGCGTCACCACGGCGTCGGACGGCGCCGACGCGCTGGCCAAGATCGAATACTCGACGCCCGATCTGATTCTGACCGACACGCGGCTGCCCACGCTCGACGGCTACGAGCTGGTGCGGCGCCTGAAGCAGAACCCGGATCTGAGCCAGATCCCCGTGGTCTTCCTCACCAGCCAGAAGTCCATCGAAGACAAGATCCGTGGGCTCGAGCTGGGCGTGGAAGACTATCTGACCAAGCCCATCTTCGTGCGTGAGCTCACGGCGCGCGTGAACCTGCTCTTGGCCCGGCGCACGCAAGAACGCATGGCCACCAGCACCCCCGCCGGCGCTCGAACGCGGCTCTCGGGGTCGTTGTCCGACATGGGTCTGGTCGACATCATCCAGACCTTCGAGGTCAGCCGGAAGAGCGGCGAAGCGCGCATCAGCTCGGGTCGGGTCGAGGCCGTGATCTACTTCCGCGACGGCAAGGTGGTGGACGCGCGCTTGGGGCGCCTGCGCGGTGAAGAGGCCATCTACCGCGCCCTGATCTGGGCCAGCGGCAGCTTCGAGGTCGAGTTCAAGGCCGTGGCCTCGGACGACGTCGTGCCCACCACCACCCAGGGCCTGCTGATGGAAGGCATGCGCCGGGTCGACGAGTGGGGCCGGCTCCTCGAGCAGCTGCCGCCGCTGTCCACGATCTTCGAGATCGATCACGAGCAGCTGGTCGAGCGGCTGGCCGAGATCCCCGACGAGCTGAACGGCATCTTGCGGCTGTTCGACGGCCGGCGGACGCTGCTCGAGGTAGTGGACGATTCGCCGTTCGAAGATCTGTCCACGCTCTCCACCGTCAGCAAGCTGTTCTTCGAGGGCCTGCTGGTGACGGCGCAGGCGCGCGCCGACGACCTCTCCGACGACGTGGTGCCAAGCGCCGACGGCGATGCCCTGCCGTTCTCGCGGGCGTCGGGCGAGCTGGTGGTGGGCGAGGTCCCCGGCAGCGAGCCCAAGGCCAGCCCCGGCGAGATCAAGCCGCCGCCGCCGTCGGTGCGGCCGCCGGCGCCCGAGGTGGCCATGAAGGGCGCCCCCAGCGTCGCACCGCGGACGCTTCCCGGAATCGACCCGCCGGATCGCGCTGCTGCCACCCGCGACTCGGGGCCGATTCGCATGGTCGTGCCGCCGGTGGACCTGCCTTTGTCGCGCGCGCCCGAAACGCGCGCCGGTCCACCCACGTCGCTCTCGAGCACCCAGATGGGGCTCGGGCCCCCGGCGGCGGACCAGGGCCCCAAGACCACGCTGCCCGACACCCCGGAAGCGCGCGCAGCGGTGGCGATCGCCACCAGCGCGGCGCAGAGTGCGCCGGCGACCACGACCCGCGAGACCCCCGAGGCACGCGCGGCGGCTACGCCCATCGTGCCCGCCAAGGTCATCCCGTTCCCGGCGAGAAAAGACGACGATGGAACCAACGCGCCGGCCGCTCTGGCGACCACAACAGCGCCCGATACGGCTCAGGAGGACGACGTGAGTAAGAAACGCGCCGCGGCGGCGAAGAAGAAGACCCGGAAGAACGAATCCCCCGAGACCGTGCGCGCGACGCCCGCGGCGCAGAAGCGCGACACCGCGACCCTGCCCAGCGCCGAGGCAGAAGCCAGCGCCGCCATCGCTGCCAGCAAGGCCAGCGACGCGCCGCCCAAGGCCGAGCCCGAACCTGCCGAGCCCGCGTCCGACAAGCCCAAGAGCGCCGACGACTCGTGGCACGGACACCTGCGCTTCTTCGCAGAGGGGGACGAGGGCAAGTACGAAGGCGGTCCCGCCAAGGCCCCCCCGCCGGATGACCATCACGATCTGATCGAGGCCCACCCGCGTCACTCGATCACCCCCGAGCAAGAGGCTCGGCGCGCGAAGTTCGTGCGCTACGTGGCGGTGATCACCGGCTTTGGTCTGGCTGTCGCGCTGTTCGCGGCGTGGCGCGCGTCCGAGCGCGCCGAGTCCGACTCGGCCGGCACCGCGGCGGCGCTGCCGCCCCCCAGCCCGGTCAAGCCCACCGCAGCCACTCCGCAGCCCACGCCGGCACCCACGCCCACCGTGGCGCCTGCACCGCCGCCCGAGCCCACGGCCGAAGCGCCGAAGGCAGAGCCCGAGCCGGCGAAGCCCGAGCCGGTGGCTGCGAAGCCCGAGCCGGCCAAGCCCGAGCCGGCCAAGCCCGAGCCCGTGGCGGTGAAGCCCCCCGCGCCGGCGCCGGCGCCTGCCCCCAAGCCGGTGCCCAAGCCCGTGGCCGTCGCCCCCAAGCCGCCGGCGCCCCCGCCGCCGCTGCCCCCGCCGCCTGCGCCGCCCGCGGGCACGGGCAAGCCCCCCACGGCGTCGTTCCCTTCGAACTGAAGGCCGGTCGAAAATCGCCGGGCCAAAGCCGGCGGAGCTGGCCTGCTCGTCGACAGCTCTCGAGTCAGCGCGAAGCGCGCGCCGGGTCCAGGCTCTCGCGGTAGCGGATCTGCCCCAGGAACTTCGCGCCGTAGTAGTGGGACAGCACTCCTGCGCCCTCACCGTGGAAGATGCTCACCCGCGGCAGCCAGAAGTGCGAGCCCGATCCGGCGGCGATGGGCGCCCCGGTGGCCCGAAAGGCGGCACGGTAGCCGGCCTTCTTGACCGCCTCGGCCGCAGGCGGATCGTAGGCGCCCAGAGGGTAGTAGTAAGCCACGGGCGGCGCGCCGATGCGCTGGGTGATGATGTCGCGGCTGAGCTCGAGCTCTTCCCACTGCCGTTTGCCCGAGAGGTTCACCAGCCGCCGGTGCATGTGACCGTGGCTCGCGACCTCGCACAGACCCGACGCGACCATCTCGCGCACCTGGTCCCAGGTCATCACGGGGGCGTTCTTCGGATCTTCGAGCATGCCGGTGGGGATCCCCACCGAGAAACGCACGCGCCGGGCCTTCAAGATCGGCCAGGCCTTGGTGTAGACGCTGGTCAGGCCGTCGTCGATGCTGATCAAGGCGACCTTGGCGGGCAGGTCGCGCTTGCCTTCCAAGAACTCGACGAGCTCGCTCAGGCTCACGATCTCGACGCCGCTGTCGGCCAGCCATTCCAGCTGTGCTTCGAAGTCCTTGGTCCTGACGCTCAGCGGTTGCGCGCCCCGGTTGAACGCGTGGTAGAGCAGCACCAGCGCGCGGGTCTCGCTGCGGGGCGCCAGCGGCTGAGCGAAGGTGCGCCGCTCGGGCTCGGGGGGCGCATCTGCCACCGGGCGCTCCACCGTGGCGGTCTCGGTGGCAACGGTTCGGGTCGGGGGCGGTGGGGTGGGGGCTGCGGCCGTCGTCGGCGCGGGCACGGAAGGCGCCTGGGGCGGATGGGCGCTGGTGCAGCCCACGCAGAGCCAGGCAGCGATTCGAAGCCAGTGGCGCACGGTGCTGGCAGCATGCCGGGCGGGGCGGCGAAATCGCAAGTTTCGTGCTGATTTTCAGCGCTTTCGGATGCGTGGATCGAGCACCGCGTACGACAGGTCGACTAGGAAGTTCGCGGCGACCACCACCGTCGAAAACAGGATCACCACGCCCATGATCACCGGGCCGTCCCGCTCGACGATGGCGTCCACGCTGAGCGAGCCGATGCCCGGCCAGCGGAAGATCTTCTCGGTCACGATGGCGCCGCCCACCAGGCCGCCCATGCTCAGGCCCACCACGGTGACCAGCGGCATGAGCGCATTCCTGAGCGCGTGCCGGACGATCACCAGCCACTCGCGCTGCCCCTTGGCCCGCGCCGTGCGGATGTAGTCCTCCTTCAGCAGGGTGATCATCTCGTCGCGCACCAGCCGGGTGTAGTACGCCGCCCCGTACAGCCCGAGGGTCAAGGCCGGGAGGAAGGCCGAGTGGAGCTGCTCGGCGCTGGTCTGGCCGTAGCCGTCGAGCGGGAAGAGCTTGAGCTCGCGCGCGAAGAAGTGCTGCAGCAAGAGCCCGGTCAAGAACGTGGGCGCGCTGATGCCCACCAGCGTGAGGCCGACCGTGCCATAGTCGAGCACGCCGTGTCGTTTCATGGCGGCGAGCACGCCGGCGGCGGCCCCGATGGCCACCTCGATGACCAGCGCCAAGAAGCCCACCAGCAGGGTGGGGGGCAGTGCCTTGGCCAAGAGCTGGGTGACGGGCTTGCGCTTCAGGTAGCTGACCCCCAGGTCGATCCGGACCGGACCCAGCTTCCACACCGCGTCGTCCTTGGTCTCGGGCGGCGGACGCACCAGGTTCGACATGTAGCGCCCGTAGCGGACGTGCACCGGCTGGTCGAGCCCGAGCTGCGTGCGAATGCGGGCCACGTCGGCGGGGCGCGCCTGGGGACCGGCGATCACCCGGGCCGGATCTTCGGGCAGGACGTTGTAGATGAAGAAGGTCAACGTGACGACCGCCCACACCGTGAACAGTGACCAGAGCAGGCGGCGCCCCAGGTAGGCCAGCATCAGCGTGGCCCCCCCGCGAGCGCAAGCGTGCTGCGTCCGGCGCCGCGCTCAGGGCAGGTGAAGCGATCGAGCGCCCGAAGCCCGCGCGAGCAGCCCCGCGCGGCCACCTTCTTCTGGCCCCCGTCGATCCAGGCGTGGCGCACGTGTTGGCTCAGCACGGGGTGCGGCCGGTAGCCGTGCAAGTAGGGCTGCCAGAGCTCCAGGTAGCTGTAGGTGTACGACGTGGCCCAGGGGGCCTCTTGCACCACGATGTCTTCCGCCTCCCGGTACAGGCGCTTGCGTTCGGCTTCGTCGGTCGAGCGCCGCGCGCGGTCGAGCACGTCGTCCAGCTGCCGGTTGGAGAAGAACGCGGCGTTCTGGCTCTCTTCGTCCTGGATGCTCTTGGTGGCCAGAATCGGCTCGAAGAACGTGGAAGCGTCGGGGAAGTCGGCGTGCCAGCCGGCGAAGCCCATCTGCGCGGTCTTGCGCCGGCTGGTCTTGGCCAAGAACGTGGGCCACCCCACGACCTGGATCTTGAGCCGGATGCCGATCTTGGCCAGCTGCTGCTGGTAGATCTCGGCGGCGGTCTGGGCGTACGAGTCCAAGATGGCGAGGTACGGGACCTCTTTCGGATACCCACCCTGTCCGGTCTTGGGATCGTACGGGTAGCCCCCGAGGCGCATCTCTTCCAGGGCGCGAGCGTAGTCGAAGGTCTGCTGAGGGTAGCCGGGCTCGGGCGCGATCAGCACGTTCGGGACCATCTTGGCGTGGGCGCGCACGTGGCCCGGCCGCACGCTGGCCAGTTGCTCTCGGTCGATGGCATAGCTGACCGCACGCCGCACGTGGCGGTTGTCGAACGGTGCCATCTCGGTGTTCATGAACGCGCCCCCGGTGGTCAGCGAAGGCTCCCACGCGCCGCGCCCGCGCCAGGCCGGCGTGGTGCGATACAGCAGGCTGTCGGCCTCGCTGAGCTCGCGGATGTAGTCCAGGTCCCCCTGCTCGAACTTGAAGCGCTGAGTGAAGCTTTGCATCGACAAGAACCAATCGATGCCGTCCAGGTAAGGCTTGCCCTTTTCCCAGTAGCCGTCGTGTCGGACCAGCTTGATGATCTGGCCGTTTTCGTAGCGGGTCACCTTGAAGGGGCCCGCGCCGCAGGGTTTCGAGGCGAACGTGCGCTCCCAGACCTTGCCCGCGCTCTTGCACACCGGGGCGACGATGGGCAGCGCCATGATGTGCAGGAAGGTCGCGTCGGGCTCGGTCAGCTCGATCGTGATCTGGTAGTCGCCGTCCAGCTTCACGCCTGTCAGGTCGTCCGCCTTCCCGTCGTGGTAGGCCGAGAAGCCGACGATGCGTTCGTAGTACGAAGGCACGGGGCACGGCGTCTTCACGTGCAGCGCGCGCTCGATGCTGCGCTTGACGTCGGCGGCGGTGAGCTCGGCTCCGTCGTGGAACGAGACGCCGCGGCGGAGCGGGAAGGAGTAGCGCTTGCCGTCCGGCGAGACATCGATGCGCTCGGCCAGCTGCGGCACCAGCTTGCCGGCGTCGTCGTAGGTGACCAGGCCGTCGTAGACCAACGACTCGATGGCGCTGGCAGCCGTGTCGAACGCGGTTGCGGCGTCGAGGCCGCGCACGTCGGTGAAGAACGCGGTGCGGAGCACGCCGCCCCGCTGTGGGGGCCCATCGCGATCTTCGCCGATCGGCGGCGCCACGCCGGTGCTGCAGCCCAGGGCCGCCAGCGCCGCGAGCAGCTCAATCTTCGTGCGGATCGAGTGCATCGCGCAGCCCCTCTCCCAAGAGGTTGAAGCCCAAGACCGCGAGGAAGATCAGCACCCCCGGGGCAAGCACCAGGCGCGGCGCCACGGTGTAGAAGCGCTGCCCCTCGAGCAGCATGCGGCCCCAGGTGGCGGTGGGTGGCGGCAGCCCGACCTGAAGGTAAGACAGCACGCTCTCCGCGATGATCATCTGGGCCACCGAAGCCGAGGCGATCACGATCAGCGGCCCGGCGACGTTCGGCAAGATGTGCCGCAGCAAGATGGCGGGCGTCGACTGCCCGAGGGCGCGGGAGGCCATGATGAAGTCCAAGTGGCGCACCTGGATGGTCTTGCTTCGGATGATGCGTGCGGTCCCGAACCAGCTGGTCAGCCCCAGCACCATCAAGATGGTGACGATGGTCGTTTCGCCCACGGCGGCACCGATGGCCATCACCAAGAGCAGGTACGGGAAAGAGAGGCCGACGTCGACCGCGCGCATCAGCACCGTGTCCAGGGACTGCGCCCGGGTCCCCTCGGCGTAGCCGCTGGCCAGGCCGACCGCGGCCCCGACCACGATGCTGAGGGTGGTGGCGAAGAACGCCACCAAGAGCGAGATGCGCGCGCCGTGGGCGAGGCGACTGAACGAATCGCGCAGCAGAGGGTCGACGCCGAGCAGGTGTCGACCGCCAGGCCCCGCGATGCTGCCGGAAGGATCGCGACCGCCGGTGAAGTCGCTGAGGTTCGGGTCGTGACCCGACACCATCGGACCTATCACGGCGAACAGCACGAGCAGCACCACCAGGCCCGCGCCGAACACGGCACCTCGGTTCTTCTGGAAGCGACGGAAGGCTCGCGGGTCCAACACTGCCGCCTTATTTACCCTCCCCGTCGCCGCGTCGAAAGCCGATCAGCGTTCTTCCGCCAAGAAGCGCCGAATCGCCGCGGCCACCAGCTCCGGGCGCTCTTCTTGTGGGCAGTGCCCGGCGTCGAACAGCTCGAGGCGTGCGCCGCGGATCTCGCGAGAAAGGCGCTGGCCGAACGCCGCCGGGCAGATCCGGTCGTGCCGGCCCCAGAGCACCAGCGTGGGCTTCTCGACGCGGGGGGTGAGGGCGGTGATGGTGCGGGCATCGGCGGTGGCACGCAGCGTGGCCAGCGCGCTGCCGCGCGCGGCGGGCGTGTTGAACAGATCGTAGTAGCGGTCGATGCGGGCCACGTCGATCGCGGACCCGGGGGCGTAGAGCGAGCGCCTGAAGAACGCGCGAAACGCCACCCGGCCCAGGAGCTGCTTGATCACCAGGCCGCCGAACAGCGGCACCGACGCAACGCGGCTGGCCAGGCTGGCTTCCACCGCGTTCCACGCGGCATCCATCAGCACCAGCTTGCTGACCAGCTCGGGGTGCCGCGCGGCCAGCGTGATGGCGATCGTGCCACCCAGCCCGTGACCCACCACCACCGCGCGGCCCAGGCCCAGCGCGCCGTACAGATCCACGAGCGCGTCGGTGAACGCGTCCACGTCGTAGCCGAAGCGCGCCGCCGGCGGCTTCTCGCTCTCGCCGAACCCCGGCAGATCGGGCATCACGTGTCGAAAGCCCGACCCCAGCGTCGAGCCCAGATGCTCCCACGTCGAATGATCGAGATGCAGCCCGTGCAGATAGAGCACGGGCGTCCCCGTTCCTTCTTCCAGTACTCGCAGCCGAACTCCGCGAGCCAAGACGTCGCGGTACTGCCGCTCGGTCATCGCTCCGGGGAGGGTAATTCGGCGCTTCGGAGTAGTATAGGTGGGCCTTGGGTGCCGATACCTGGACGCTATGGCGGCGCTTCGCCGCTCACTGTAGCTCCGAGCGCAACGAGACCCGTCTCGCGCTCGCCGGCGTGCTTCTCGGCATACTGCCTGCGGTTTGGCTCACTCGCGGGCTGCTTTCGCCGACGTCCGTCTTGGCTCCCGACGCGGTGGCGCATGCCGTAGTCGCACAGGCGCTAGGTTCTGGTCGCGCGGCTGGCGGCTGGATCGACGCCTACAACGGGGGCTTCCCTCTGGGGCTCCACTACCAAATGCCTGCCCTGCTGGTCGCCGCGGGGCTGGTACGGCTGGGCGTACACGCAACCACTGCCGTCCAGGCCGTCGGCCTGGTCGGCTCGTTCGCTGCCCCCATGGCCTTCGCCGCTTCGGCGCGTTGGCTGGGCGCGCGGTGGTTCGCTGCAGTGGCGGGCGCGCTGCTACTCGCGTGGATGCAGCCGTTCTACGAATGATTGGCCATTCTCCGCGGTGGTTCTGGGAGTTCCTTTCGCGGGGTGAGTTGCTCGATTCCCGCGGCCTACCAGTGATGACGGCTTGTGGAGCCGTGGTTGGGGTGGGATGCGTCGAGGCGGGGCTCGAAGGACCGGACCGCGCGATTCGTTCCGAGGTGGTAGCGCAGTTGACCCGACCTGCCGCTGCTTTTTCGAGCCCCCGCGACCTCATGGCACTCACCGTTCGACCCGGACCACTCGAGCATGTCGTGGTCGATGGGGGAGGGTGCGATGCGACGGCTGCCCGCGTCGTCGAAGAGCACGCTTCGGGCGCGTCGCTGCGTGCCATCGTCGAGGCTGGAGCTCCGGTCGATGTCGTGTTCCGCGTGACCGACTTCGCTGGCTGGTCGGTGACCGTCAACGGTGTGCCCGCCGTCAAGCGACGGGTGGCGCCCGGTTTCTTTGCGGTCCGAGTCGAGGCAGGTCGGCATCGGGTCGAAGCAACGGTGCGGCCCCTCGGAACCTACGCCACTGGTCTCGTTCTCGGGGCCATCGCGATCGTCGGCTTGGGGATCGGGTGCCGGCGATGGGCTCGTCGGCGGCGAACGGAGGCCGAGTGAGCTCGCTTCAGCGCGAAACCGGCGTGTCGTCCGCGTGGCCGGCCCCTTGAACCTCATGGGGAAACCGCCGCACGAGCTCGTCATAGGCCAGCCGAGCCTCCGGGGTCCGACCCGCCCTGGACAACGCGCGCACCAGATTCAGAAGCATCTTCGGGTCGTCCGGCCAGCGCACGCGCCCTTGCTCGAGCACGTCGACTGCCCCCCTCAGATCGTTCCGCTTCGCACGAAGTTTGGCGATGTTGTTGGTTGCACGGCGCCCGACCTCGCTGCGGCCCCGCGACCGCTCGAGCGCCTCCTCGTACCGTGCCAGTGCGCCATGCTCGTCGCCGCGCTCCTCCAGAGCAGCTGCCAGCTGATAGGGGGCGACGGGCGAGAGCGCGGTCTTTGCGGCGGCGTCCGCAAAGGCAAGCTCACTCGATGCCAGGATGAACGCACGCTCGGCGGTCGCGATGCCAAACGCGACGACGGTCACGGGTGCCGCAGCGAAGCTCGGTGTGCTCCATTCGGCGAAGAGACGGCCGACGGTCAGCGCCACTGCCAGCACCGACAGAAAGAGGTAGCGGTCCGCCATCTGATTCTGAAGCGGGAACAAGACCTGACTGACTGGGACGATAGGCACGAAGAAGGCGAGGAAGCTGGCGAGGGCGAGCGGGCGCCCGCGCGCGCGCCAGCACCAGAGCCCGAACGCGCCCCACGCCACCGGAACGAGCAGCCCGACCACCGCCCAGGTCGTCGGGCGAACGACTGCGGGTACGTCTTGGACCAGCGATAGCGCGGGCGGCCAGACCAGGAGAGCCAAGTACCTGAGGACGACCGGGCCCATGGTCAGTGCCTGACTGAGGCGCCCGCCGCCGGTGTGCGGTTGAGTCATGCCGACCTGGTCGCCGACAGCGGTGTGCAGCCCGATTGCGACTGCCGCGGAGAGCGTGCAGGCGGCAAGCACGCGAACATCCGGGCGCCGGCGCGCGAGCAGATCGATCACGAACAGCAACCCGAGCGCGGACACGGTCATCGACTTCGACAGGTGCGCGAAGAACAGCAAGAACGGCACGCACCCATGCAGCACGCGCGACCGCCCCGCGTAGGCGGCGAGCGCAGCGGACACGAACAGCAGCGAAAGCACGTCTTTCCTGCCCGAAAGCCAGGCCACGCTCTCGACATGTACCGGATGCATGGCGAAGACCCATGCGGCGACCTCGGCGAAGGCGAAGCGCTGCGTTGCAAGGTGAAGCGCGCGGCGCAAACACAGGCACGCGGCGATGTACAGGGCGAGCGCTGACGCCCGCAGCCAAGCCGGCGAAAGGCCGAACACGCGCGCCTCGACCCACAGCTCGGTGTCTCTGACTCGTGTTTCGCCCTTTCGGGCGAAACACGAAGGCTCCAGGGGTCAGGCTCCAGGCTGCAGGCTCAAGAGCGCGCGTCGAGCGATCGAATGAGCCCCTGGAGTGCACGAACGAGTTCGTCGTACGCGGGTTCGA
>JAKLKA010000215.1:4163-11616 GCA_023150915.1 Polyangiaceae bacterium | reverse complement strand
CCGACGGAAGGGGCGCGCCGGATTGCCGTCAGTGGTCTGTGGCAGCGGCAGCGTCATGGGCTCGCCGGCTCGCGAGGCGGCGCGATCGAAGACGCGTCCCTTTTCGCAACCGTCCGGCCCGACTTCCGGGCGGGGATGCGCCGCGCACGGCCGCTCAGCCCGGCTTGCGGGCCAGGATCTGGACCACCGCGCTCTGGCCCGCGTGGTACTTGCCCTCGTGGATGTCGCGCTCGAGCTCGACGGCGTGCTCGAACGCGAGCCCCGCGAAATCTTGCTTCAGCTGCTCGAGCCCGTAGAGCAGATCGGGGACCTTCGGGCCGCCGGTGCCATGGGCGAGTTGCGCGGGCGTGTACGCCTCGAGGATCAGCACGCCCCCGGGGCGCAGCCCCGCCACCACGCCGCGATGCACCGGCACCCGCAGCGCAGCTGGCAGGTGACACCAGATCGAGACGATGCCCGCCCACGCCCCGGGCTCGATGGCGTACTCGGCGAGATCGGCGTGCACGGTGCGGAGCGAGACCTGACGCTCGGCCGCCAAGGCGCGGGCCTTCTCGAGCCCGACGGCCGAACCGTCCACCGCGGTGACGGCGTGGCCGCGACTTGCCAGGAACACGCCGTTCCGCCCTTCGCCTTCGGCCAGACAGAGCACGGGGCCCTGCGGAATGCGGTCGGCGACGCTGGCCAGGAAGTCGTTGGGGTTGGAGCCGTAGGCGTAGCCAGGCTCGCGATAGCGCTCGTCCCACATGGTGGCCGGACTCTACACCCGCCGTGCTAGGATCGCCTTGGGCAGTCTTGCCATGATCAGATCGCGATCCCCAGAGTGGCGAAAACCCATGGAAACAGCCGGCGGAGCCGGCGGATGCGTCGTCGCAGGTCACACCGCGCGCATGACATCGAAGAAGCCGCATCGCAGCGGGCTTTTCGCGACGCGGAAGTGCGCGAGTCGAGGCTGAGGGAGGGGAGCCATGCCCATCGTGCTCCACCGCTTTCCGCTCAGCCACTTCTCCGAAAAGGGGCGCGCGCTGCTCGATTTCAAGAAGCTCGAGTTCCGCATCGAAGAGCACCAGCTGGGCTTGCCCCAGCTCGGCATCTATCGACTGAGCGGGCAGCGCCAGGTGCCGGTGATCGAGGACGCGGGGCGCATCGTGTCCGACTCGACCGAGATCGCGCTCTACCTGGAGGACCGCCACCGTGAGCCGCGCCTCTTGCCGGAAGATCCCGGCGAGCGGCGCGAGGTCTTGGCGCTCGAGGACCGACTGGATCACTGGATGGGCAGCTACGCGCCGGTGGTCTGGTTCGACTGGCTGGAGCGCGACCGCCCCGAAGAGCTGCGGCGCCTGTTCGAGCTCGAGGTGTGGGGGCTGGGGCGGGGGCGCCTCGCGGCGCGGGCCGTCCACCCGCTGATGAAGCTGGGCAAGGCGCGGAGCATCGTCAGAAAGTCGACCGAGCGCACCCGGACCTTGCTCGGCGAGCTGTGCACGCGCCTGGGCGAGCACCGCTACCTGTGTGGCGACGTGCCGACGCTGGCAGACGTGGCCGCCGTGGGCCTGGCGTTTCATCTCGAGATCCCGAAGACCCGGCATCTGGCGATCCCCGACTGGGAGGGCCTGGGGGTGCCGGGCTTCGCCGACGCGCCCGAGTTCGCGCGCTTCTTCGAGTGGCGTCGCCAGTTCTACGCGGAGCACCTGGGGTGAGCTAGGGCCCGGGCTTCGGCCGGGCGGCCACGGCTGCGCCGCCCTCCCGCGGGTCGGCCATGGCGTAGGCGACCCCGCCGACCAGCAAGATGTTGTTGGCGTCGCCCATCGGCAGGGTCTTCTTGCTCAGCGTGTGGCCTAGCCGCTTCAACCCGTCGAGCGTCGCTTTCGGCGGCGGGCGCGCCCGTTCGTAGCGTGCTTCGTCGGGCACGAAGCCGTGGTGAATGCGCCCGGCCTGCACCGCGCGATCGAGGGTCATGCCGTGATCGACCAGGTTGCGAAACACCTGCGCCACCGTGCTGGGAATGGTGTCGCCCCCGGGTGAGCCGAGCACCAGCCAGAGCTCGCCGCCCTTCGTGACCAGCGTGGGGGTCATGCTGCTCACCGTGCGCCGCCCACCCACGGGCAGATTCTCGCCGGCGCTGGCGAACGACGCCACCGCGTTATTCAGCACGATGCCGGTCCCCGGGACCACGATCTTCGAGCCGAAGCCGGCAGAGAGCGTGGTGGTGCAGCTGACGGCCATGCCGTCTTGGTCGACCACGGAGAAATGAGTGGTGTGCTCCAGCTCGCGCAGCGCGGCCCCGTAGAGCGGGTGAACCTTCTCGGAAGGCGTGGGGCGACCCGGCTCGATGGGCAGGCGGGCCAAGAGGCCGCGCACGTCCCGGAAGCGGGCCATGCGCGCGGCCCCCTCGGGCGCCGAGAGCGCGTCCGGATCGACCACCCCGAAGCGCTTGTCGGCTTGCGCGCGGCGCGACGCCTCGAGGAACAGGTGCGCGTCTTCGACCGAGCCCGCACCCAGCGTGTAGGCGCGGTGGCGCTCGAGCATGCCGAGGATCTGCAGCAGCGCCACGCCCCCGGCCGAGGGCGGAGGCATGGTCTCGAGCGTGAGCCCGCGATAGCCGAGCTCGAGCGGCGGTCGCAGCTTGGCTTCGTACTTGGCCAGGTCGTCCAGGGTGAGGGCGCCCCCGCGCTGCCCGAGCGCCTGCACGATGGCCCGGGCGGTATCGCCCTCGTAGAAGCCCGTGGCGCCCCGCTCGGCGATGCGACTCAGCGTGCGTGCCAGGTCCTTGCGGACCAGAAGGTCTTTCTCTTTGCGGGGGCCCTTGCCATCGCCGAACTCGGCGGCTGCCCCCCGGTCCTTCTTCAGCGAGGGCCAGCTCCAGGCGATGGTCTGCGCTTCGCGGCTGCGGATGCGGTGTCCGCGCTCTGCCAGGCGCTGCGCCGGCTCGACCAGCTTCGCCCACGGCAGCCTGCCGAACTTCTGGTGGGCGAGCGCCAGCCCGCGAACGGTCCCGGGGACACCGACCGACACCGGTCCGATGCCGTCGCTGGCGATCATCGCGTCGAAGGCGTCGCGCGGCAGGCTGGCCGGTGCCGTCTCGCGGAAGTCGATGGCAGAGGTCGGCCCGGATTTCGGTCGCACCAGCATGAAGCCGCCGCCGCCGAGGTTGCCCGCGCTGGGGTGCGTCACGGCCAGCACGAACGCGACGGCGACCGCCGCGTCGACGGCGTTGCCGCCGCTCTCCAGCACGCGCGCGCCGATCTTCGCGGCTTCGGGATCGACGGCGACGACGGCGCCGTGGGTGGCGCGCACCGTGCCGTGGCCGCCGGGCTTCAACACCACCGGCGGGCCCGGATCCAGCACCTCGGGCGGTGGCGGCTCGGCCGGCGCCGGTGCCGGCGCGGCGGATGCGCGTGGGGGCGTCGGCGGATGCGTCGGCGCCGGTGTCGGCTTCTCGACGGCCTCGCTGGGGGCGCCACGGGGCGCCGGCGTACAGCCCAGCGCCAGGCACAGAAGCCAGCCGGCCCGCTTCACCGCGGCTTCTCCACGCTGCCGAGCGGAAGCTCGCGCACCAGGTGGCGCTCGGAGGGCAGCGCCCGCGGCGCCAGCGAGGGCAGCGGCTTGCCGCCACGCGCCAGGCGCTGCTCGTACAGCTGGTAGCGCAAGTGCGCGCCGGTGAGCTTGATCGCGACCAGCGCCGGCAAGACGCCCACGCCGCAGAGCAGGCCGCCCAAGAGCAGCAGCGCCAGCGTGATCGGCGCGAACACCAGGTAGGTGACGAAGGTCTTGCGCCGCATGGGTCGCGCCTCGCGCCACGCCTCGCCCAGGGCCACGGAGTCGGCCAGGCGCTCGGTGAGCTCGGCACGGGTGAGCATGGCGTCGTAGACCACGGTGACCGTTCCCAGCAGCGTGATCGCGACCACGAGGCCGGCGCACAGCACGGCCAAGGGTACGACCACCGACCCCGCGACCAGCCCTGCGGCGAGCAGGCTGGCGTTGAGCAGCGCGACCAACCCGACCGCCACGGCCCAGAACACGCCGAACCCCAGGAGCTCGACGAAGGCGGCGGCGCCGCCCCGGCGTGCGTGGTGCGAGAAGTCGCGGAGCCGCAGCCGCGGCACCGGGTCGGGGTGGTTGTGCAGCAGACGGTGCTGCGCCTCGGACGCCCAGCCCGAGATCGCGAGCCACCCGACGATCGGAACCAGCAGCCAGAGCCCGCCGACGATCAGACTGGTCTTGTCGTCGAAGGCGAAGCTGAGGGCCTCGCTGACCTTGGCCGGACGGGTCTCGGCAGGTCCCGGTGTGAGCTTGTCGGGGACGCCCAGCGGCGCAGGTCTGGACAGCTCTTCGTCCGGCGGCACCGACTCGGGCACGTTCAGTACCCGGGCGCGCGCGCTTCCGAGGGCAACGCTTGCGGTGGCTTGAGGGGGATCGGCTCGCCGCCCTTCGCCAGGTAGTCCGAGTACACCTGATAGCGCAGGTGCATGGCAGCGATCTGAACCACCACGATGGCCGGGTAGAGCCCCAGGTAACAGAGCAAGATGCCGATCAACACCATGCCGAAGGCGATGAACCCGAAGGTGATGTTCTTGATCACCACCTGACCGAAGGTGGCCTTGGCGTAGCCAAAAACCTTGCCGATCTTCAGCGCCTCGCCCAGATCTTCGGTGAGCTCGGCGCGGGTGTGAGCCGCATTGACCACCACGCCGAGCGAGAACATGACCACCAGGCCGATGATGCCCACCACCGCGCCGACCGCGATGCCGACCAGCGGCTCGTTGGTGGCGGCGATGGCGGCGAAGGTCGCGAACGCGCCGGCACCCATCACCGCATAGGCGATGAACAGCACCGGCAGCGTGACGATCAGCGACGAGACGAACACCGGGATGCCGCGCTTGATGTACTCACCGAAGTCGCCGAAGTCGATCTTCGGCATCGGGTTCGGGTGCTTGCGCAGGTGCCGCTGGTGGGACTCGCACATCCAGCCCGAAAGCGCCATCGGCCCCACGATCGGGATCAGCATGAAGACGATGCCGATCAACACGTTGGTCTTCGCGTTCGGATCCGAGAGCACCGCCTTGACGGCCCGAAGGGCGCTCACACCGCCAGCGTCGCCAGCCCCGGGGGACATGTACTCGGCGGGCGCGGCCGTCGGAAGCTGAGGTTGCCAGGGGGGCTGCATGGCCGGGGAGGGTACGGCATCTGGTGCCCGGATGGATCAGGCGGTTGTCGAACAGCCGTCCAACGCCTAGGCTCGGCCGCAGCATCCATGGCAGCAGCGCGCGAAGTTCTGGTCACGCTCGACGGTCACCTGACCCGAGACGTGCTGGCCGCGCGGCTTGCCGCCGCGTTCACCGCCATCGTGGCCAGCCCCGAGCCGCCCGCCGTTCTGGTCGATTGTCGCGGCATGAGCGGATACGACATCGACGCGCGGAGCGAGTTCGTGGACTGGAACCGCAAGGTCAAGGACCGGATCGTGGCGGTGGCGGTGCTCACCGAAAATCGCCTGTGGCACGTGGTGGTCGCGTCCATGGGCCTGGCGTCGGGGCAGACCATGAAGGCGTTCCTGGACGATCGCTCGGCGCGGGCCTGGGTGACCGAGGTGGTGATGCCGCGCGCAGCGGCCCGCAGCACCCGCTGAGCGGGACAGCGCGGGGGCCCTGCGCTACGGTGCTGCCCATGACGGAACGCGCCTTCGTCCCCCTGAAGATCGCCGTGCTCACCGTGAGCGACACGCGCACGCTCGAGACCGACACCAGTGGCGGGTTGCTCGCCAGCGAGCTCGGCAAGGCCGGGCACGTGATCGCCGCGCGCCGCATCGTCACCGACGACCTGGCGACGATCCGCGCCGAGCTTCAGGCATTCATCGCCTCCCCGGACGTCGACGTGGTCGTGGCCACGGGTGGAACCGGCATCACCGCCCGCGACGTGACCCCCGATGCCCTGGCGCCGCTGATCACCAAGGCGCTGCCGGGCTTCGGCGAGCTGTTCCGCTGGCTCAGCTATGCCGAGATCGGCGCGTCGACCATCCAGTCGCGGGCCGAAGCGGCGCTCTGCGGCACGACGCTGGTGTTCACCCTGCCCGGCTCGACCGGGGCCTGCCGGCTGGCGCTGGAGAAGATCTTGCTGCCGCAGCTCGACGGGCGGACCAAGCCCTGCAGCTTCGTCGAGATCTTGCCGCGGGTGACCGGCGCGGCGCGGGGCTGACTCAGTCCACCACCCAGAGCTCGCGGTCCGAGCGCATCCACCGGGTCAAGTCGCCGGCGGCCGTGCTCACCACCGGCACGCCCAGCGCGCGGGCCTCGCGGATCACCGTGGGCGCGCCCTCGCTGCGCGAGGCCGACAGCACCAGATCGGCGGCGGCGATCCAGGTGAGCGCCTGATCCCGCGGGACCAGCCCGACGAAGCGCACGCCGGGGTGCTCGGCAGCGAGCTCGGCGGCCTCGGGGCCGTCGCCGATCACGACCACGTTGGCCTTGGGAACGAGCGCGGCCGAGCGGAGCGCGACGTCGACGCGCTTCGAGCGCACCAGGCGCCCCACGATCACGATCAGGCAAGTGGTGTCGAGGCGGAGCATGCGCCGCGCTCGGGCACGGTCGGGCGCGCGACGCGTGTCGATGGGGGCGGGCTCGACGCTGGTCGAGAGCGCGGGCGCCCACGCCGTGACCGCGGCGCGGATCTCTTCCGACACGCAGCGGACGTGCGCCTGGCGCGCGACGAGTCGCCCGGCGATGAGTCGACGGAGGGACGCCGGCAGTTCGGCCAGGAGCCGCACGTCGCTGCCGTGGGCGACCACCTCGAGGGGCGCCGAAGCCGCCGTGGCGACCGGCCAGCCCGCAGGCACCAGCCAGTGGGCGATGACGCGATCGCAGTCCAGGGTGCGGATCAGGCGCCGCGCCCGAGACACGAACGCGAGCGCCAGGAGCGCACGGTGCGGGTGAGCCCGCAGCTTGCTCAGCGCGCCAGGCCACCCGAAGGCCGCATCCGCCCCGAGCCCGATCACGCGAACGCCGTCGAGCGTGCGATCGGGGCCGGGCGCGATCACCACCACCGAGTGCCCGGCGCCCGCCAGCGCCAGGGCCTCGGTCGCCACGAAGTGCCCGGCCGGATCCCCCGGCTGCTCGGGGAACGACGTGGTGACGATGACGATGCGCTCGGGGCTCACGTTCGCGGCAGCTCCCCCAGCGCCTCGAGGCCGTCGGCGCCGTGGGCCTCGAGCAGATCACCCAGCCGCCGCAGGTACCGGAACGAGTAGATGCCGGCGTCGTGGCCGTCGCCCCAGGTCAGGGCGAGGGCATAGTTGCCGACCTGGCCCAGGTTCCGCAGCTCGAGGCTGGGCGGCTCGAGGAAGCGGATCAGGCCCGAGTGGCCCTGGCAGGCCGCGCACGGGCAGAAACCCCTTAGAATTCTGTGCGGATAGCGGTGGACCTGACCATCGGCCCAGGTCATTTCCAAGTCCGTGGCGCCGTGGGGC
>JAKLKA010000215.1:0-4151 GCA_023150915.1 Polyangiaceae bacterium | reverse complement strand
TGGGGCGCCCGCACGCCGGTGGGCGAGATCGTGGGGTCAGTGGGCATCGCGCTTGAAAATCCTTCCTCCGTCTGCCATATCCCGCGCTCCCGTGACTACCCCCAGCGAAGCCGTACAGTGCAAACCCCTCGAGGTCGTGGTCGGTGACAAAGGCATCGAGCGCGCGATCAAACACCTCAAGCGCAAGATGGCGGCCGAAGGCATCCTTCGGGAGCTCAAGCGTCGTCGCCACTACATGAAGCCGTCGGTCAAGCGCCGCAAGAAGATGAGCGAGGCTGCTCGCCGTCGTCGCAAGCGCCTGCGCACGGACGACGCGCCGACCCCGAACAAGTTCTAGGGCTCGGGGGGCGCTGCATTGGCCGAGCCCCCGCGAGGTCCGTCCACTCTGAGCGTGCACGCCGGTGATCGGCGTGGCGCCGAGCAGGCGCTCGAGGCACCCCTGGTGCTGTCGAGCGCTTTTGCTTTCGGCAGTGCCGACGAGGCCGCAGCCGCCTTTCGCGGCGAGGCCGACGCCTACATCTACGGGCGGTGGGGCAACCCCAGCGTCGAGGATCTCGAAGCCAAGGTGGCCGCCCTCGAGGGCGCCGAGGCTGCGGTCGCCACCTCCAGCGGCATGGCGGCCGTGACCGGGGCGCTGCTCTCGCGCCTTGCTTCGGGCGACCATGTCGTGGCGCCCCTGGCCTTCTATGGCGAGAGCGCGCGCCTGATGCGCGAGCGCCTGCCGCGCTTCGGTATCGAAACCACCTTCGTGGACGCCACGTCGGTCGACGCCTACCTGGCAGCGCTTCGCCCCACCACCCGCCTGGTCTACGCCGAGAGCCCCGCCAACCCGACCCTGGGCATCACCGATCTCGAGGCTCTGGCCCAGCTCACGCGCTCGCGGGGCGTCCCGCTGGTGGTCGACAACACCTTCGCGACCCCGTACTGCCAGAACCCGCTGGCGCTGGGCGCCGATCTGGTCGTGCACAGCATGACCAAGGCCCTGGGCGGCCACGGCGACGCCATCGGCGGGGTGGTCGCCGGCTCTCGAGTCATGACCGAACCGGTGCGCGATCTGGTCGTCAAAGGCCTGGGGGGCGTCCTGGCACCGTTCAACGCCTTCCTGATCGCACGGGGGATCCGCACTCTGGCGCTCCGACAAGAGCGCGCGTGTGCGTCGGCGCTGACCCTGGCGCAGCGCCTTTCCGGGCACCCGGCCGTCGCATCGGTCCACTATCCGGGGCTTTCCAGCCACCCGGGCCACGCCGTCGCCCGTCGGCAGATGCGCGCGTTCGGCTCGCTGCTGGCGTTCGAGCTGGCGGGCGGCCTCGAGGCCGGCAAGCGGCTCTTGGGGGCGGTGCAGCTCGTGAGCCATGCGGTCAGCCTGGGCGACGTGCGCTCGCTCGTGACCCATCCGGCCTCGACCACGGCGTCGACCATGCCTGCCGATCTGCGCGCGCGCGCCAAGATCATCGATGGCCTGGTCCGGCTGAGCGTTGGGATAGAAGACGTCGAAGACCTGTGGGCCGATCTCTCCGCTGCGCTTTGAGCTTCGAAATCTGGGCCAGCGTGGGCGTCGTGACCTAGGTTGCGAGCCGAAGATGCCCCCCGTCGCCCCGCGCCAGAACCACCGTGTCGCGTCGGGGAACGCGGCGTGGGCACGCTCGGAGCTGCCGAGCTCCCCGTTTTCCACGCGGCCGCCGGGCTCGCTGCCGCGCAACGTGGCGCTGGCGAAGGGTTCGTCGGTCTCGGCGCCACCCACCCCCGCCGTGCCCGACGCACCGGAGCAGACCGGGCCGTTCATTCGCCTGCGCACCGTGCTGGTGCTGGCGATCTTGGCGGCCGTGGCGTGGGCGATGCACCCGCGCGCCGAGGCGGCGTGGAAGCTGCACTCCACCGCGGCTCAGCTGGCGAACTATGGGCTGTGCATGGTGGGGCCGACGGGGCCGGCGCTGATTCGCGACAACTCGCCCGAGTTCGGCGCGCTGGTTCGGCGGCGTCTGATCGGCGCGGAAGCGGGCGAGCGCCCGTTCCAGGATTGCGCGACCATCGCCCGCGAGCTGACCGGCTCGGCGAACGCCGAGCGCGCGCATCGGCTGCAGGCGTGGTCGTTCGCGGAGTACGGCGGCGGCGGACCGACCGAGGCATCGCTGGCCGATCTGGGAGTGTCGGGGCACCACCTGTCGAGTCTCGCGCGCAAGGCCTGGCCGTTCGTGCGCGGCGGCTACGTGAAGCTGGTCAAGCCCAGCGTGTCGCAGCACGAAGCCGTGCACCCGGTCGAGACCGCGAAGCCCGGCGTGGGGCGCGGCCTGCCGGCGTGGCGTGCCGGGTACCGCGCGGTGGGCGAAGTGGGCGGCGTGCTCACCGTGGCCTTCGGGCACGGCGCCACCTTGAACGTGCACCAGAGCGGCGACGGAGGCTTGACCTGGCGCCCGGCTCCGGCGCGCGGCGCCGAGTCGTTCGCCGAGCGCTGCCCGGCGGGAGCACGCTCTTACACCTTCGCGCTGAGCGAGGACGCGGGCAGCCTCATGGCCGTGTCGCACGCGCCCGATGCCCCGCCGCACCCCTCGACGCTGGGCCCAGCCGACACCGAGCTCGTCGCCGTGAGCTGCGATCAGAAGGCCGTCGTGGTGGCCCACCGCACCGACGCCGACAAGCAGGTCCGCCTGACGGTGTGTGGGCATCGCGGCCGCTGTTCGCCCATGCCCTTGCCCCAGTTCGCTGGCGTGGGCGGCACCCCGGGCCCTGCGCTGGATCTGGCACGGGTCGACGGCTCTACCATCCTGTCGCTCCCGATGAACGGTATCGTGCGCGTCACCTCGACGCGGGACGACGGCCAGACCTGGACCCCGTTCACCGTGGCCTACGACGACGCCGCGCACGCCGAGCCGCGGGTGGACGCCCGGGTGCCGACCCGGCTCTTGGCCGTGGGCAAGCGCGTGTTCTTGTACGGCGCCGCTGCCAAACCCGGGCAGAGCTACTCGGTGCTCAGCTCGGACGACTTGGGCGCCAGCTGGCGCAGCCCCGACGTGGCGCCGACCCCGGTCGCCGCGTTCAAGTGAGCGTCACGAACCCAGGCAGCCCAGGTTGATGTCGACCTTGGCCTTGGCGTCGAGCTGCACCACCGAGCAGCTGCCGGGGCAGAGCAAGATCGACTTCGGGTTGGCGTTGTTGTCGAAGAACCACCCGGCCCCGGTGCACGCGGCCGAGTTGGTCACCTTGGTCAGCTTCTGGGCGGGCGGGTTGCCACCGGGGAAGTACTGCACCTCGACCTTGTTCAGGTCGACCAGCCCGCCGTCGGTGGTGGGCATGCTGTACTGGCAGGCCACGGCGCTCTTCTGGATCGCGGCCAGCACGGCGGTGAAGGCCGCCGGGTTGCCGTTGTCGACGTCGTACGAGTAACAAGGGCTGGCGCCGCCGCAATATTGGGTGTGGGGCGACGCGCCGCCGGGCGCCGCGATCGAGTCCAGCTTGCCGAAGTCCGCGCCGTCCATCCCGATCACGAACGACTTGATGCCGGTCGCGGTGAGGTGGTTCTGAACGATGCCCGCCAGGGTGTTGACGTTGGTGGTGCAGCCCTCGGGTACGCCGTCGGTGATGAACACGCCGATCATCACCCGCCCGGGCTGCTTGTTCGCCTGGGTGAACTTGGTCAAGCCGTAGAGCGCGGCTTCCATCGGTGTGCCGCCGCTGGGGGTGGTGGCGTTGAGCGAGGTCTGCAGCGCGGTGAGGTTGCCGGGCAGCGTCGCGAGGCCCACCTCGGCCGTGGCGCAGCTGGTGCCGGTGGTGCACTCTGCCGTCGACGGCCAGCACTTGGGGAAGTACTGCATTGCCACGCCCGTGCCGCTTGGCGCAGCCTGGAAGAACTGCGAGAGCGCGTTGATCGAGTAGCACCACTTCGAGGTGGTGGCCTGACCGATGGTGCAGTCGGCGCCCATGCTCGCCGAGTTGTCGAGCATGATGTACATGTCGAGGGGCGCGGGATCGGCCTTCACCGTGGTCGCGGCGCAGGCGTCGCCGATGCCGCCGTCGTCGCCGACCGGTCCGTCGTAGGTGAACGACACGTCGGGGATGCCCGCGTCGCCCGCCGAACCGTCGCCCGAGCCACCGCCGGACGGCGCGCCGCCGCTGCCCGACCCGCCGCTGCCGCCGCCACCGCTGGCGCCCGCGCC
>JAKLKA010000022.1 GCA_023150915.1 Polyangiaceae bacterium | reverse complement strand
GTCTTCGAGAAGGTCCGCTCGGGCCTGGTGCGTCTGGGGTTCAAGCGAGCCCAGGCCGAGCAAGCCGTCCGGCACGTGCGCGCGCGTGGAGTGGAGCCTCGACCCGAGCCGCTGCTCCGCGCCGCAATCGCGGTGCTCACGCCCTGAGGCGGTTCGAGCCCACCCCCACACAAAGGGGGTGTGGCCGCGGCGTGATGCGCCCGTGGCGGCAAGAGACGGGCCTCGCGCCTCGGCCCCGGTCCGGTCGCCTCGCTCCTGAGCCGGACGCTGCAGGTCGCCCTGACGAGAACCGATCGGGCCTGTCGCGCAGCGACTGGCGGTTGCCGTCGCGGCCCCGGGCGGCGAACATGGGAGGCCATGCTCCGAGCGACCGTTCTGCTCGTCGGCCTGTCGCTGCTCGCGTGTGGCAAGCGGCGTTCGGCGGCGGACGCCCCGGACGGTCCTGCAACGAGCGCTGCAGGGCAGCCTGCGATACCCAAGCCTTCGGGGGCGTGCGCGCTCGCCGAGTCGGCCACGTTGACTGACATCGAGCAGATCGCAGCCGGCGAGACCCACGCCTGCGGCGTACGCCGAGACGGACGAGTCGTGTGCTGGGGTGACAACTCGTCTGGTCAGCTTGGCGTGGCGCCGAATGCGCCGGGTGGACCGGTGCTGGTCTGCGGGCTCAGCGACGCAGTGGAGGTGAGCGTGACCCAGTACCACTCCTGTGCGCGCACGAAGGACGGCTCGGTGTGGTGTTGGGGATTCAACGCCTCGGGCGAGCTCGGTGACGGCACGACCCATGCGTCCCGCATTCCGGTGCGTGTAGCTGGGCTCGGGCCAGCGAAAGGCGTGAGCGTCGCATCGTTTCACAGCTGCGCTCTCGAGGCGGACGGAAGCGTCGCGTGTTGGGGCATGAATACGGCCGCGGTGCTGGGCACGCCTTCGCCCGACAAGCTGCTCACCCCCGCCCGCGTCCCCGACTTGAAGGACGCGGTCCGAGTCGTGACCGGTTCGAGCTCGACTTGCGTGCTCCGTCGTGACGCAACGGTGGCGTGCTGGGGCGAAACTCGGGGCGGTCCGCTCGGCTACGTCCGCACGGCCGCGCCCACCACCCTGGCCGGAGCAAGCGACGTCTCGTCGGTGAGCCATGGCTGGTACCGAGGCTGCGCGCTCAGAAAGAACGGGAGCGTGGCCTGTTGGGGCGGCGACGCGACCCCGCACGGCTGGTCTCTCGGAGAGCCCATCCCGGGCGTGTCGGACGCCGTCGAGGTCGCCGTTGGGCTGCGCGAGGCGTGCGTGCGCCGGCGCGACGGGCGGGTCTCCTGCTGGGTCGACCGGTCCGAACCCCAGGACGTGCCGCAAGTCCGGGGCGCCACCCGCATCGCGCTGGGCCAGGCGTTTGGCTGTGCGCGGATGCCCGACGCCAGCGTGAAGTGCTGGGGTGCGGACCCTGAGACCGTCCTCGCCGAGCGCAACCGTGCCGAAGCAGAGCGCCGCAAGCAGTGGGAAGCCGCGGGCAAGCTGTGCCCGATCGATGAGATCGTGGTGTACGGATCGCCCGGCTGCGGCAAGCAGGCAGCCCACCGCTGCGTCAAGGCGATCCCGCCGTGCGCCGACCTGTTCTGCGGATGCGACGGGCGCGAAGTGGGCGGCTGCGGCGTGGCGGTCGCTCCCTATCGCCACGCCGGACCGTGCCGGGGCGATGGCGGGGCGCCGGAGCTCTGAGCACGCCCGCGAGAGCGCGGCTCTGCCAGCCCGCGGCGCCTGAGCCGGCGCGACAGGTGTGCGGGGTGTGAGTCGGTACCGTGCAGCCAATGCCACACCGAGCGTCGTCAATCCGCAGCACAGCGCGCAGAACTCGGGCGTTACGAGCGGCATGGCGGTTGCTTGGGGACAGTGCATGCGGAGCGTGTGGGCAGCGATCGCGGCGGTGGCGTTCGCGATCGGCTGCGTGAGCACCACCACCAGCGAGCGCATGGTCGGCGACCCCACCTCGGTCGTACACCAAGACCTGCTGCCCGGCCCACCCGAGCTGGAAGCGGTGCTGACCCGGGGCGAAGGCGCCATTGCGCTCGAGCTCTCACGCGTGCGCTGGTGCCGGCGCCAGGTCGTCACGAGCCTGCAGCGCGAGACGGTCGAGAAGTCCAGGCTCGGAACGGGTACGGCCATTGTCAGCACCGCCATGATGGCCCTGGGGATCGCGGCCGCCAGCGCAGTGACCTTCTTCGTTGGCGGCGGTGTCCTTGCGGCCGGGCTGCTCCAAACGGGCACGACCACCACGCCGTTGCCGCGCGAAGACACTCGGGAGCGTGCCGAGCGCGTCGTCTGCCGGCGAGAGCCCGCGACGCGGCTCCTGGTTCAAGTGATGGTCGCGGGGGTGATCCACGAGGCCGTCAGCGACGCGCGCGGTCGCGTGCGGCTTTCCGACGTGGGCGCCGGTCCCGTGAGCGTCGCCGTCGATGGCGTGACGGTTCGCACCCGGGAAGAGGCATCCGCGCCGAAGCGCGCCGCGGCGCCGTGGCGCAAGGCCCCGCCCGAGCAGCGACAGCTCGAGCCCACCACGCTGCCGCCTCCGCCCCCGCCTCCCCCCGGTGTTCGGTTGTTCCCAGAGTGACGAAACGAGAGCGCGCCAGGAGGGCGGCCAGCCTCTGCCGGGACGCTGACCGACCAGCGGTGTGTGGTAAGGACTCGGTGTGGTCCGGCCCATCCTCATGTCGAACGTGCTCGCTGCGGCGCTCTCGCTCCTCGCCTGCGCAGGGCCGCAGGCGGCCGTCCCGCCACCAGGGTCCTGTCCCGCCGCCGAAGCGGCTCCGCCCACCGCGCCGGCGTCGTCCGCGGGTACCGCGGCCATCCCCTACGACCTGCCCAAACCGGGGGAGTTCTTGCCACCACCTCCCGAGATGCCCGCTGCCGGCCAGTACTCCGCCGTGACGTCGGTCCTGGCGATCGACATCGACAAGTCGGGCACCATGCGTTTCAACGGCAAGGCGCTCTCGAGCGCCGACGAGATCGTCGTGCTCACCCGTGCCGAGCTGGCGAAAGACCCGGAGATCCGCGCCATCATCCGGGCAGACACGGGCGTGTCTTGGGGCATGGTGCTCGGCGCGCTCGACCGCTTGAAGCAAGGCGGTTGCTCCAAGATCGCGTTCGGCGTGACCCCCATCTCGCCCTGAGCCGGACAGGGTAGTTGGCCTTGGGCGGCGCTCAGACCGGGTACTGCCGGCCCCAGCGCGACCACCGACCGGCACGCGGCATGCACTGCGGGCGTGCATGGCCCACTCCGCCCACGCGCTTTCCCTGGCCTTGGTCGTCGCGCTGCCGTACGCAGCGTGCGGTGGCAGCACGTCGCTCGACGGAGCCGGCGGCGGTGACGCGGGCCCGAGCTACGACGGTTGCCAGCTTCCCTCGGACTGCGTGGTGCGCGCGGCAAGTTGCTGCGGGCAGTGCGGTGCTGCGACTCGCGACGACATCGTGGCCCTGAACGAGGACCAGGCGTCGGCGTACCAGAGCGCCACTTGCGGCGACAGCTGGGGCTGCCCCGCCTGCTATATGGTCCAGGACTCGCGCTTGGTCGCAACGCCGCGTCCAGCCCCGGAAGCAACGTGAGCTCGATCGGTTCCTCGTCCTCGTCGAAGAACTGCTCGTCGCCAGCCTGCTCCAGGAGCTCACGCGGTGAGGTCATGGGTCACGCTCCCTCCGGGCTGCGAACCGTTGCCAACCTGTTACCCCGGGACCGTTGCGTCGAGAGGCTGGCGCCCGCGGGGAGCCGGAACGTCGGTTGGATCGGGTGGGCGTCGGCAGCCCTCGCGAAAGCTGAACCAGAGCCACGCAAAGAGCAGGAGGCTCCACACCAAGCCCTCGAGGACTCGGCCAGGTCGGCCGCGGCGATGCTCCGCGCGCCAGCGCTGTGAACGAACGCGCTGTGTCTCCGGCGAGCCATTCCGATCACACGAAGCTCTCCGGGGCCGCCGCGAACGCGTCTCGACACTTCGCGGAGCAGAACCGGATGGTCTTGCCGTCGTGCTCGAGCCACCACGCGGAGCCGGGCGGCAGGCGCATCCGGCAGACCGGATCGAGGTCGCGCTCAGCCGAGCGCGGACCCCCGTCGACCTCGAAGAGCTCGACGGGCAAAAGCACGTTCTTCAGCTTGGTCGCACCCAGTGGCACACAGTGCCAGCGTCCGCTTGCCAGCGCGGCCCGCAGCGCGGCCGTGCACAGCGTCTGTCCAGAGCGGGCGTGCGCTGCGGCGCGTGCGGCCACGTTGACGGTCGCGCCGAATACGTCCCCGTCGCGGGACGCCACAGGACCGAAGTGGACGCCCGCGCGCACCCCGGGGAAATCCGGCTGCGCCTCGACCGCTGCAGCCAGACCCAGCACGGTTGCGAGTGCGTCGTCCGCCCCGCTGCCCACCAGCATGACGGCGTCGCCGATTCGCTTGACGACGCGGGTGTCTCCCACCAGGCAGCTCTTGGCCATTGCGTAGAACGCGCCCGCGACGTCCGCGGCGTCCTCGTCACCGTGCACCTCGGTGAGGGCGGTGAACCCTGCGAGATCCACGAAGGCGACGGCTAGATCGGCCACGGCCCCATGCTCGCCGCTTTGTCCGGTGGATGGAAGCGGTGGTGGCGCTCTCGGCACAGCTCGTGCTTGTGCATCGCACGCGCTGTCGGCGCCGAAAGGAGTCTCACGATGCGAAGCTGGAAGCTACGCCCGGTCGCGCACTGCGAAGAAGGGCATCCGCTCTGGTCCCGAGCACGACGGTAAACGGCTCCACGGGCCGCCGCGTGGGGGAGGGGGGCGGCCCGTGCTCTTGGATGGGCTACTTGCGGGGAAGGAGGGGCCGAGAACGTGCCAGGATCTCCTCCGCGGCGGCCGTGTCCTCGCCCGCGATGCTGACGGCGAAGCCGCTGCCCGTCGACGTGACGCGCGCCGAGACGCCCTTGGGGACCAGCGGGCAGTCGGCCATTTCCGGCACGACGTGCCCCAAGGCCGAGTTGCGGGCGACGTGGCAGTCGATCAACCGCTGGAGCCACTCGGCCGTCATGCCCTGGACGGCCCGAAACGTGACGATCGCGCCCCGGAGACGGGTCGATGGGTCGCGAACACCGGCGCTCTCTCGCAGCTCCTCGACGCTCGCGATGTCCTCGACGTGGGCGAAGGGGCTCATGTCCCGGTCGTCCCCTGCGATGCCCTGGCACGCTTCAGCCTCGGCTCGGCGCAGGTTGGCGGATGCGGCGCGGTGGTCCGCTGCGTGGCGGCGGTGCTCTGCCGCCTGACGCGCGTGGGCCGCGGTCGGATTCCGGGTCGACGTCCAGCACGCGCCGGCCTCGAGTATGGCGTTGGCGCGCTGCCGCGATCCGCCGCAGCGCACGTCGGATTCCCTGGCTTTGGGGTCGTATTCCGCAGCGTGCTCCGCGCTCCGCCGGTCGTGGTCACTCGCCTGGGACTCGTGGTGCGCCGCGCTCATGTCGTGTGGGCTGGCCCCGGGCGTCGCAGCCGCGCAGCCCAACGCGACCAGGGATAGCATGCCGCTGAGCTTGTCGAGGTGCTGGAGCATGGCTCTTCCTCCGGTGAGTTCTGCCCGGTGCGTTGCATGGCTCGTGCCCAGCCCTCGCGCGTAGGTTCTGGTCACTGGACCGTGACTCGATCGGTCCAGTGTGACGCTTCGGATCACAGGCTCCGAAGCTCCGGCGATTCCTCCGCGTGGGTCGATGATCTCGGGCTTGTGCTGCTGGCGGAATCCGACCCGGCGGTCGCCCCCCGCTGTCCGCACCCGCAGGAGCCCTTCCTCCGGCGACGGGCAGCGATCGCGTACCAGTCGAGTGAGACTGCGTGCCGGCAAGATCGCTCAGCGGGAGGAGCCGAGATGCTGGCCCGCCCTGCTCTCCGTGATGCCCAGCGCTCGCAGGTTGCCCAGCAGTCGGGCGAGGCACACCTCCTCGCAATCATCGAGCGCGTGGGCGTAGTCCGTTCGGTGCCGCACCTCGATGACCAACTCCACCTGCGCGGGAGCCTCGGCTGTCGCAAAGTGCAACGCATGATCGAAGGGCCGGATCGAGAAGCGTGTCTTGCGCTCGACTCTTGGCAGCGCCGCATGCGCCAGAGCGCCGAGGTCGACCCAGATCGATTGGCACTTGGTGCATCCCGGGCGGAGCATGGGCTCGGAGTGCCGGCCGACGAGGTACACATCGTAGCCGATGACACGCAGTCCGCGAACACACGGGACTTGGGCTCCGCGCACCTCGAACACGACGCCGTGTCGGGCCGCGAGCGCCCGCAGGCGCGCTCGCCGCAGCTCTTCACTCTCGCCGGTTGCATCCGCGTTCATGCGGCACTTCACGGGGCAATTCCCGTACCACCGAGCCGGCGCGTGACGGGTCTCGCGAGACGGGGGACCGGCGCGAGCGATGCATGTCCCGTGAGCGAAGATGGCTTCGAAGGACCTCTTGATCGCTGGCGGGTACGGCGTCGTCGGGCGCCGGCTAGGTGCGCGTTTGGCGGGCGAGCTGCCGGAACGCGTGGTGATCGCCGGTCGTGATCTGCAGCGCGCGGAAGCTCTCTGCCGTGAGATCGGCCACGGGTCCCGGGCGCGACGCCTCGACGTCGACGACGCGGCGACCATCGAGCATGCGCTCGTTGGGGTCGGGACGGTGATCAGCTGCGTCGTCCAGCGCGAGCGGCACCTGTTGGAGGCATGCGTCGCACGAGGCGTCGGGTACACCGACGTCGCACCCGCCCTGGCCTTCTGGTCCGACGCCGACCGGCTCGGGTCCGCGGCGCGCGAGTCCGGCGCGTGCGTCGTCCTGGGCGCCGGGCTCTCTCCGGGGGTATCGAACATGATGGCGAGGAAGCTCGCCCGGGACCTCGGGCGCGTCGACTCGGTCGAGACCGCGATCGCGCTCGGCGTCGGCGACGAGTACGGGCCGGATTCGCTGCGCCATGTGCTCGAGGCGCTCGCGCGGCCGTTCGCGGTGGCGGAGGCCGGCGGGCTCCGCGCGGCACTCCCGAACGGACGCCCGGTGTGCTTCCCGGAGCCTGTCGGCGAGCGGATCGCCTACCTCTTTCCGTGGTCGGACGTGGTCCGCTATCCGACGACCCTCGGCGCCGCGACGGCGCTCGGTCGCCTCGCCTTGGATCCACCATGGCTGGGCCGCGCCGCCTCGCTGCTAGCGCGCGCGCGCGCACGCCGTTGGGTGAGCGGTAGCATCATCGAGCAGCTCCGGAAGGCGTACGTGGGCCGCGACTGCTTCGCGCTGGTGGTCACGGTCGAGGCCGGCGGTCGCGCCGTGCGAATGAGCTTCGCCGGACGACATCAGGCCGAGGCCACTGCTGCTGCCGCTGCCGTGACCGCGCGCGCCCTCGCCTCGGGGGCCCTCGCCGCACCCGGCGTCTGGCTTCCCGAGGAGATCATGGACCCGGAGCAGTTCTTTGCTGCGCTCGCGGCTTCTGGCTTCAGGCCTACGCCTCCGGAAGAAACCGCCCCGCGCGAGCCCCGAACGGGTGCGATCACGGAAGCTCAGGCCGCCGCGGCGGGCACCGGTGTCTCCACCGGCAACTGCTTCTTCCGCCAGAGGTAGTAGACCGCCGGGTAGACTAGGAGCTCCATCAAGAACGACGTCGCGAGCCCGCCGATCATCGGCGCGGCGATGCGCGTCGAGGTCGACCCAGGTCGATTGGCGCTTGGCCCATCCTAGAGACGATCCCACGAAAACGCGGCGTCTTGGTCGCTTGGGAACCACGCCGAAGCTCGGGCACTTCCGCGAATTCCTACTCCCGCGGCGGCGACCAGAGCGCGGCGGAAACCATCGATCGTTCCCAGCCAATGCGACACCACTTGCACGAACGCCCCGTTCGAATGACCATTTGGGCATGCCCTTCGCGGACCGAATCGTTCGGGACTCGGCAATCTGCCAAGGCCAGCCGACGATCAAAGGCACCCGTGTCCTGGTGCGAGCGATCCTCGGCTACTTGGCCCACGGCGAATCGACCGAGGCCATCTTGCGTGACTTCCCCTCGCTCGTGCCTGAGGACGTGCGCGCTGTGATCGCTTTCGCGGCAGCGTCAGCCGCCGAGGATCTGCCTTCGCCGCCTCCAGTACCCAGCGAGCTGCGCAGCGCGTGAAGCTGAAGCTCGACGAAAACCTGCCCGCAACACTGGCGGCGCGTCTGCGGGCGTTGGGATTCGACGCCGACACGGTGCTCGACGAAGGGCTCGGAGGCCGTTCGGACGCCGATGTCTGGTCAGCAGCGCAGAGCGCGGGCCGTTTTCTCGTCACCCAGGACCTCGACTTCTCCGATGCGAGGGCATTCGCGCCAGGCACGCACCATGGAGTCCTGCTGGCGCGCGTGCCGGACGATGAACAGTGGCGCGTCGCCGACCACGTCGTAGCCTGGTTTTCGGAGGAGGAATCCCAGAGCTGGTCGGGTTGCTTGGTGGTCGCCTCTCCGCGCAAGGTTCGCGTACTGCGACCTCGGGGCTGACGACGAAGCGCTCGCCAACGAGCGCCGATGCCTCACGAGCCCAGAAGTCCCCAACGGTACGCCGAGAGACTCTTCGGCAGCTCACGCCGACGCTGCGCGTCCGGTCGAGCAGACTCCGCCAACTCGGCAACGCCCGGCGCGCCCCGGGCTCAGGGCATGCCGCCGCTGACGTGCCAGTGTGAGATCCCGTTGGGCTTGGTGCCGACGTCGATGGTCGCGACGGCCTGCATCTTCGCCGTGTCGACCACCGAGACGGTGTTGGCCGCGAGGTTGGTCACGTAGGCCAGCGCCCCGTCGTCGCTGAGCACGACGCCGTGAGCGCCTTGACCGACTTCGACCTTGCCGGTGACCTGCAAGGAGTCGATGCCCCCATGAGGACCGCGATCCGCGCCGAGATCGATGGTCCGAACCACGCTCTTCGTCTTGGCGTCGATCTCCAGCACGGCGTTGCCCTCGTTCGCGCTGACGTATGCCTTGGACGACGTGGCATTGAGCACGACGTGGGCGACGTGGAGCTCCTTGCCGAGCTCGATGTCGGCGGTGATCTCTCCCGTCGCGGGATCGAGCACGAAGGCCTTCTCGGGCTCGCCTTCGCTCATCGGCGCGGCGGCCACCCAGACGCTCTTGCCGTCGGGCGCGACTTGAACGTTGTGCGGCATGAACATGTCGGGGGTCGCGGGGAGCACGATGGCCTTCAGGACTTTGTTCCTGCCTTCTTCGACGATGGAGATCGTTCCGCTCTCTTCGTCCGCCACGAACACACGGTCCCTCGCCCCATGCGAGGACGGGGTCTCGTCGTTCCCACCGCCACGAGCCACCGCCGCGAGCGCGACCACGAAAGCGCACGACACTTGAATCTTTCGCATGACTGCCTCCGCCGAGGGCATAGCGCGCCTGGCGACCGCGACTCGGCGCTGCGGTGCCCGGCACGCGCGTTGCAGCAGGAGTCGCTGAAGGCTCGCGGCTCGCGTCATCCACGCTGCCAGCTCGCGCCAGAGTGGGCGCGTCGTCGCGGTGAACTGCGGTGCCATCCCCGAGAGCTTGATCGAGAGTGAGCTGTTCGGGCACGTGCGCGGCGCGTTCACGGGAGCGGTGGGCGACCGGCGCGGTCTGTTCGAAGAGGGCGAGGGGGGAACGCTGCTCTTGGACGAGGTGGGCGAGCTCCCGCTCCCGATGCAGGTGAAGCTGACGCGCGTGCTTCAAGAGCACATGATCCGCCGCGTCGGCGAGTCGCAAGAGCGCAGGGTCAGCGCTCGGGTCGTGGCTGCCACCAACGTGGATCTGAAGGCCGCGGTCGCGACCGGTCGCTTCCGCGAGGATCTGTTCTACCGCTTGAACGTGTTTCCCGTCCGGCTGCCGCCGTTGCGCGAGCGGCGCGAGGACATCCCCGTGCTCGCTGCCCGCTTTCACCTATCGCGAGGTGGTCGACATTGCTCGGGACCGGGTTTCCCGAGAGTACTTGATCGCGTTGATGCGGGAGTTCAAGGGGAGCGTGACCCAGGCGGCCGAGCGCGCAGGCATGGAGCGGGAGACCTTGCATCGCTTGCTCAAGCGCTACGGGCTTCGCTCGGACGAGTTCAAGCCGGGGCGCTGATCAGGGCGCGTCCCAACCTGTGCTCTGGTCGCCCGAGTCTCGGCAGCGCGCGCAGAGGGCGTGAGCCGCCGCTCAGGTCGCGGCCGCGTGCTGTTTCGAGAGCAACCAGCGCCGCGCGAGCAAAAGTCCGATGGGCGACAGCAGCCCGACCGCGCCGTGGATCATCCAGAGCGTCCCCGGCGCCTGCGCGCCTTGCTTGGGGATGAAACGGTCGAGGAGCGACCCGGCGTAAAACCCGGTGATGGTCTTGGCGACGAACCAGGGCAAGCCAGCGATGCCCATGTAGATGCCGACCCGGTGCGCCGGCGCGAGGTCGGCGACGTACTCCAGGAAGCGCGAAGACCACAGCGCCTCGCCCAGGGAGAACACCACCACGTAGGCGAGCAGCATCGAGAGGCTGGGCGCGCCCATCAAGAGCACGGTGGCACCTGCCGATACCAGGGTGCCGGCGATCATCATGTCGATCACGCGACGCGTGCGCGTGAAGGCGGCCAGGAGCGGCACGGCCACCACGATGATCAGCGGGTTCAGGCCGTTCACCCACTCCCAGCGCGCGCCGACCTCGGCGGGAAAGCAGCGGGTCACGTAATGCGGCATGGTCAGCCACTGGTGCGCGAACAGAGTGCGAACCGGCAAGAGCACGAAGATGAAGAACACGAAGCGCAGATCCGTGATGGGCAGCGCCTTGGCCTTCTCCCACAGCCCGCGCGGCCCCTCTTCGGCGGGCGCCGCCGGCACCAGGACGCGGTCCCGCCGCTCGACCTTCTTGGTGAACAGGACGAAGTTCACCAGCAACACCAGCGCGGTCACGCCGATGAAGAACCAGAACGCGCCGGTGATGCCGGCGGTGGGCTGCTTCGCGACGTCCGCGCCTTCCATCCGCCGAGCCCAGGTCTCGCGCACCATGGGCGAGACCGCCTCGCCCGCGACGATGCCCAGGTTCATGATCGAGTAGAGGAAGGCGTAACCGAGCGTGGCGGTGCGCGCGTCGGTGTACTCCTTCACGCCGGCATACATCGCCGGCTGCACCACGCCCTCGCCGAAGCCCATCACCGCGATAGAGGCCCACGCCAGGGTCGCGACGGCCGTGGCGCCGCCCGCGTTCGGCGCAAGCACCAAGATCACGCGCCCTGCCAGCACGACCGCCATGGCGACCGAGAGCGCGCGCCGGGACCCCAGACGGTCGCTGAGCGCGCCTGCGCCGAGCACCATGAACAGCGTGACCAGCCCGGTGAACACGCTCACGGCGATGGTCGACGAGCTCGCCGAGAACCCCGCGCGCGACTCCAAGAACAAGGTCATCAGCGCGAGCAAGCCGAAGTAGGCGATGCCGTCGCCGAAGTTCACCCAGTTGACCAGCCAGAACCCACGTGAGGCCTTGAGCAACACCGAGAGGGTCTCGCCCAGGCCCATGGACTTGGGCTCATCCGCCGCCATGGCCGCGCACCCTACACCGGTTCCCACCGCCCGCGACGCCAACGGTCACGCCGCCGTGGGGCGTCTCGCAAATCGTGCGCGCACGCCGCGCGGCCGCCCGGCGGTGGACCTGGCAACTTCCGACGCGTAGCCTGACGCTCCGGTCACGTCATCTTGCTCGACATGATGATGCCGGGCATGACCGGGGCCGAGCTCCACCTGCGTCTGAACGAGCGGGACCCGAAGCTCGCCGACAAGGTCGTGTTCATGACCGGTGGCGCGTTCACGCCGGGCGTCACCAGCCATCTCGAGCGCGTGACCAACGCGCGCATCGCAAAGCCCTTCGAGCCGAGCCGCCTCCGACGTCTGGTCGCCGAGCGCGTGGCGCGCAAGAACACTGGCTGAACACTGGCTGAGCGCCCTCCAGGCGCGCCGTGACCCGGGTCTGGAGTGCCCAGAGGGCTGTTCGTGGACCGAGCGCCGGAGGCGCGCACGGGGAACGAGCTCGCGCGTGGCGTCCCGGGCTACCGCGTGCGCTTCGCCCGCGCTGCCGATCTGGCCGAGACCTGGGTCCACAGAGCTCCGGACGGTTCCGCCCGAATTCCGGACGGCGTCGGGTTCAACTGCGGCTTCTGGCGCGCGAAGCCGCAGAAAAGGGCCGACCGCGTTCTGGCACGACAGCTGCTTTGCCATCGGCTCGATGACGGGAGAGCCCTGCGTGTTCGGAGCCGGTGGCAGACTCCGTGTGGTCTTGGCGATCTTGGTTCCGCTCGCCGCGGTCGGCTGCGGTGCCAGCGACTCGTCGGGTCCCGGCGGTGGGGGCAACGGCGCGGTCGAAACCGCTGCGGGCAACGGCGGCATGGCTGGCGTGGCGGGCACGTCGGGCGGCAGCGTCACGGCCGACGCGGCAGGCATGGCCGGAAGCGCCAGCGTGGGTGGAGCCTCGGGAGCTGGCAGCGCGTCCGGTTGCGGCAGTCCGCCACCAGCCAACGGCAAGCGCACGCTTTTCCACGGCGGTGGGAAGCGCAGCTACCAGCTGCACGTGCCCAAGGGCTACGACCCGTCGCAACCCACGGCCCTCGTGCTGAACTTCCACGGTCGCACGCTGACGGCGCTGGGTGAAGCCGCGGTGGCACAGGAGATCTCGAGCGGTCTGTACGCGAAGGGCGACGCGGCAGGGTTCATCGTCGTGAATCCGCAGGGTCTGATCGGGAACGGGGAGCAGACCTGGGACGCCGGGCTGTGTTGCGCTGCGGACCAGGGTCGTGATGACGTCGGTTACGTCGACGCGGTCATCGCTCAGCTGAAGCAAGAGCTGTGCATCGATGACGCGCGCATCTATGCAACCGGGATTTCCAACGGTGGCTTCATGTCCCACCGACTCGCTTGCGAACGCGCGAACGTCTTCGCCGCCGTGGCGCCGGTGGCGGCTTACAACACGATGCTCACGTGCAACCCGTCACGCGCAATCCCGATGCTCAGCTTCAACGGAACTTCCGACCCTTTGGTGAGCTACGGGTGGAGCCAGAGCTCCAACCAAGCCTGGGTGGCGCGCAACGGGTGCAACCCCACGCCCACGCAGACGTTCGAGCACGGCGACAGCCACTGCAGCACTTACTCGGGCTGCAAAGCCGGGGCAGAGGTCGTGTTCTGCACCGTGGAAGGGGGTGGGCACACCTGGCCGGGGGGCCCCGCCCTCTTCTCCGTGGGTCTGGGGAAGACCACCAAGGACCTCAGCGCAAACGACGCCATGTGGGACTTCTTCCAGAAACACACGCTGCACTGAGCGCCTGCGGCGAAGTGGCGCTTCCCGCCCGCGCCCGCACTCCTCTGGCCTCCGGCTTCCCCTTGCCCGCCGCGCCGAGCGGCGCTTGGATGCGTCACCCCGCTCGACGGACGAGCCGGGTAGACGGCAGGCGAGCATGGCGACGCAAGACAAGCACGGGATCTTCGAATCGTTGGGCCTCGGCCCGAGCCTCGAGGGCGCGAGCGTGGGGGACGAGTGGTTCGCGTCGAGCAAGGACTTCATCGAGGTCAAGAGCCCCACCACGGGCGAGGTCTTGGCGAAGGTCGAGCAGGCGAGCGAGGCCGACTACGAACAGGTCGCCGCGCAGGCCAGCCGCGCCTTCGAGACCTGGCGCGCGGTGCCCACGCCGAAGCGCGGCGAGGTGGTGCGCCTGCTCGGCGCGGCGCTGCGCGAGAAGAAGGAGCCGCTCGGCCGGCTGGTCTCGCTCGAGATGGGCAAGATCCTCACCGAGGGCCTGGGTGAGGTCCAGGAGATGATCGACATCTGCGACTACGCGGTCGGCCTGTCGCGGACGCTCTCCGGACCGACGTTGCAGAGCGAGCGGCCCAAGCACCGCATGATGGAACAGTGGCACCCGCTCGGGCCCGTCGGCGTGATCACCGCCTTCAACTTCCCCGTGGCGGTCTGGGCGTGGAACTCGGCGCTGGCCTTCGTGTGCGGCGACCCGGTGATCTGGAAGCCCTCGAGCAAGACGCCGCTCTGTGCCATTGCCTGCCAGAACATCGCGCGCGACGTGCTCCGCGCCGCCGGCGTGCCGGTGGGCGTGTCCAACGTGATCATCGGCCGCGGCTCGGGAGTGGGCGAGAGTATCCTGGCCGATCCGCGCCTCGGTCTGATCAGCGCCACCGGCTCGACCCGGGTCGGCAAGCACATCGGGCAGGTGGTGGGGGCTCGGCTCGGCCGCACCATCCTCGAGCTCGGCGGCAACAACGCGCTGATCATCTCGGACAAGGCCGACCTCACGGGCGCCCTGGCCTCGGCGTTCTTCGGCGCGGTGGGCACCGCGGGCCAGCGCTGCACCTCCACGCGCCGGCTGATCATCCACGAGAGGGTCTACGACGCCTTCCTCGACAAGCTCGTCACCAACTACCAGAAGGTCAATATCGGCGACCCGCTCGACCCCAAGACGCTGATGGGCCCGCTGATCGACGAGGGCGCGGTCGGCGACTTCGAGAAGGCCGTCGCGGCGGCTCGGCAACAGGGCGGCGAGATCCTGTACGGTGGCAAGGTGCTCGAGCCGCCGTTCGGCCGGCGCACCTTCGTGCAGCCGACCGTCGTGGCGATCGACAACGGCGCGCCCATCGTGCAGACCGAGACGTTCGCGCCGATCCTATACGTGATGAAGTACTCGAGCCTCGAGCAGGCCATCGCCTTGCAGAACGGTGTGCCCCAAGGGCTCTCGTCGGCGATCTTCACCGACAGCCTGTCCGAGGCGGAGCGCTTCCTGAGCTACGTGGGCTCGGATTGCGGCATCGCCAACGTCAACGTCGGCACCTCTGGCGCCGAGATTGGCGGCGCGTTCGGCGGCGAGAAGGAGACGGGCGGCGGCCGCGAGTCCGGCTCCGACTCCTGGAAGCAGTACATGCGCCGTCAGACCAACACGGTGAACTGGGGTGGCGAGATCCACCTGGCGCAGGGCGTCGATTTCCACAGCTGAAGCCGAGGCCCAGTCGGCGCCGGCCGAACAGCGCCAGCGCCAGGAGCCAGAGCAGTGGTGCGCCGCTCGGCGTGGTCGTCATGCGACAGCCGCAACCCGCGCCGCTGTCTTCGCTCGGCGTCGAGCTACGACCCGCTGCTTGCACGGTGCTTGCACTCGGTCTGCTGGCAGCGCTGGTGACGCTGCTCTTGCGCTAAGGCTCCGCCGGCAGTCGCTCGAGCGCGGCTTGCACCAGTGGGTGACGAGGCTCTGCTCGCCACACCGCCAAGATCGAGAAGGAAGTGCCCGGGCCGTGCTGGCGTCGGGCGACCACGCCGTCCACGCGGGGTCCCGCGTCGTCCAACCAGGGCACGACCGAGAAGCCGAGCCCCGCGCTGACGAAGGCAAGGATGGCGTCCACGCTGCTAGCCGAGATGGTCCGCGACGGCGTGCCGAAGTGGCGCGCCACCGCGTCCATCTGGAGCGCGTAGTGGGGCAGTGACGGGTGGTAGCTGACGAAGGCCTCGCCGCGCAGTCGGCTCGGGTCGCGGTCGGCGGGCACGACCAACCAGGCGTGGCTGGTCGCGACCTTCCGCGACTCGAAGCCCGCGGGCGGCGCGTCGAAGTAGTCCACGATCAGGTGCGTCGCGCCGCTCTTCAGGCGCGCGAGATCGGGCAGCGCGACCTCCTCGACGTCCACGTGGATGTCCGCACGCGCGGCGCGCAAGGCGCGCAGCCAGGGCGGGAAGAGCTGTCGCAGCACCAGCCCGGAGGTGTCGACACGCAGCACGCCACCGAAGCGCTCGCTGCGGATGGCGTCGGCGACGGCGCCCGCCTCTTCGAAGAACGGGGCACAGAAAGCGTACAGGCGCTCACCGGCTGCGGTCAGCCGCACCTCGTCCTTCGCCACGCGCTCGAACAGCGCGACGCCGAGCTCTTGCTCGAGCTTCTTCACCTGCTGGTGCACCGCAGGCTGCGTGATCGGGTACGGGAACGCGCGGGCGGCTCGGGCGTAACCGCGCTGCCGGGCCACGTGGAAGAAGCCCTCCAGTCGATTGAGCTGCACGTATATTGATTAGCAGAGCTTATCAACACGAGTAGAACTAATTCGGGCACATTTGCGGAACCGGCCCGTAGGAACGACCCGAGGTGAGCGCAATGAAGCTTCGGAACGTCTGGGTCCTGATTGGCGCGGTGCTGGTGGTGGCGGGATTCTGTCTGGGCTGGTTCGGCCTGCGCGGCTTCGGCGGAGGCCTCTTCGTCAACGGTTGGCAGGTCATCGCCTTCGCGAAGGACCGCGCCCTGGCCTATGCGCTGCTCTACCTCTTGCCCGTGGGCGCGCTGCTTGCCGGCTTCGTCGCCTGGGTGGACCGCCGCGCGGCCGGGACGCTCGCGATGCTGGTGGGTGGCGCCTTCCTCGGCTGGGGCGCAGTAGAGGTGCTGCGCTTGCTCTACCACACGACCTTTGCGGGTCTGTGGATCACTGCGCTCGGAGCGCTGGTGCTGTTCGTTGCGGGTGTGGAGACGCGCTCGCACGCCTAACCTTGCCGGACCCGATGAGCTTTCGACGACGCGGGATCGCGGCGCCTTCACATCGCGTAGCACTCGATGTCGACGAAGGGGCCGGATACCTTGATCACGTCGCCCTTCGTCTTCACTTCGGCGCTGAATCGCCCCGAGCACTTGCCGGGCTTCTCCCACGTACCCAGCTCGAGCTTCGTGACCTCGAACGTGAACGAGGAGCTGTCGCCCACGTTCAGCTTCTTCCCGTCCTCGGTGATGTGTCCCATCACACCGCGATCACGCTGGATCTTCTCCCCCACTTTCAGCGTGGCTCCGAGGCTGAGCCCGATCCCTTCGTCGCTCTCGCCATGGGCGTAGAAGTAGAACTCACCGCCTTCCTTGGTGAGCTTCATCGCCTTGATCGGGGAGCTCTTCCCTCGGAGAATGACCGTTCCCTCGACGGGGCCCGCGGCCGCCGGCTCGGTCGCCTTCGCCGATTCGACGGCCGGCGCGGCGGCGCTCGGGGCGGTGGGCGCCTTCGCGGGCTCCGCGCCCGGCGGTGAGCTGGACGCGCATGCGGTGAGCAGGACTGGGATGATGCCGCCAGCGAGCAGGACACGTCGGAACATGAATGGCCGTGTCGCACAGCGGCCGATTCGCGGCAACGGGAACTCGGAACGCAAGGTGTACTTCGATCCTGCCGACCGCGGGCACGTGGCGGTGGTCACGCTTGCGCGAGTCACCATGATTCGGTCGACGCCGGGTCGACCTGGTGCGGCGACTGGGGGTGCAAGCTCGAGGTTCCCGCGGGCGCGCGGCGAGAAGCGGCGAGCCCAGGCGCCCACATTGCGCTGGATGCGGGCGAAGCGAGCGTCCATGCTGAGCGGGTGAACGGTGGAGACGTCCCCGGCGTCGTGCTCTTCGGCTGCGCGCGTTGCGCGGGCGCGTGGACCTCGGGCTCTTGAGGTCATGCGGTACCAGCTCAGCCTGCTGCCGGACTCGGACGTCGATGCCTTTCGGCTCCACGTCGCTCCGCTCGCCACCGCGAGCTTCACCACCGCGCCCAAGGCCGAACGCCTGCGACGCATCCACCTCGCCCTGTCCGGGCTGGGGCTCAAACCTGACGCGCGCACCGCCGGCGGCTTTCTCTACGACGCCCTCGAGGCCGAGGGCGACTCACAACTGCGGCTGGTCTCCTTGGCGACGACCACGCTGCCCGGCATCTTCCTGCACCGTCGCGCGCGGCACGCGCACGAGCTCACCCGGGGTAGCTTCGGCGTCGTCGGCTGGTTGCTCGAATCAGCGACGGGTTGCCCTTGGCTCGTGCCGGCGCAAACAGCCACGCGCAGCGCGGAGTTCATGAGCTCGCACTTCCGGCGCTTCTCCTGGCTCGACGCGCGGGAGCTCCGCGAGCTCCGCGAGGTCACGCCGCTTCACGGCCTGCGAAGCGCCGCGCGCGCCGTTGCGGACGCTCCCCAGTGGAGGCAGCGCGTGGACGCCTACGTGGAGCAGTGCGTCGCCGACAGCCGGGAGATCTTGGGCCAAGCGAGCGCGGGCGCGCGCGAAGGCCTGGCCGCGATCACCTCGGTGGACAACACCGACTGGGACTTCGAGTGAGCGGTCCGCCTGCCACGCGCGGTGTCCTGCAGAGACTACTTCGCGGGGCGCGCCTCGACTTTTCGCGCGCTTCGCCTTCGGGCCGACCTTGACCCGGATCTATTCGGGCGCCAAGACCCAAGCGTCGTAGAGCTCGAGCGCACGGCGATTGGCCCAGACACGCTCGAGCACAGCGTGCCGTCGGCGCTCGTCCGGCATGAGACTCGCGACGCTGAGCGCGGCGGCGCGCGCCTCCGTGATGGCGTTTCGGGCGCCTTGCTCGTCTCCGGTGGCCATCAGCGCCTCGGCCAAGGGAACGCGCAGATCGTTCTCGTTCTCTTCCTGAGCGCCCAACGAGGCCAGCTGCTCCATCGCGGCGCGCGCATCTCGGAGCGCCGCGTCGGCATGGCCCTTCGCCAAGTGCAGCCTGGCACGGGCGCCGAGAGCGACCATGGTCGCATGGGGAGTCGGAGCACAGGTCAAGGCCAGGTCCGCCTGGCGCTCCGCTTCGTCGAGATCTCCGCGCGCGAGCTCGGCCAGCGCCAGGTATCCGCGCGCCGCAGACTCCAGGAACGGGATCTTGCTCTCGACAGCGAACGCGACCGCCTGAGCCTGAAGCGCGATGCCGCCGGCGATGTCGCCCGTGAGACCCATGACATGCCCGAGGTGGTGAAGGGCGTACCCGCGCACCAACGGGAGACCCAGCCGTTCGGCGTTGTCGACCGCGCGGCGCAGCATCTCGATCGAGCTCTCGAGATCACCGAGCAAACTGAGCAGGTGCCCGGCGTTGAGGGCCTGGGTGGTGGCGTTGCGGACGTCACCGGCCCTCTCGAACGCCGCCATGGCTTCGAGCGTGGCGAGCGCGCTGCGGCCCAGATCTCCACCGTGGACCGCCGCCCGGGCCCGGAGCCAACCCACCCAGCCGTCGACGTACGGGTCGGGTCTCGGGATGGTGCGAGCCAGCGCTTCGGCCTCGTGCTCGGTGGCGGCGGAGATCTCGGGAGCGCCGAGCTCGAACGAGAGCACGTTGGCGCGGCACAGGCACACCAGGCGCTCCACCGCGCCCGCCGCATCGGCCGGGGTGGCCACCGCGAGCTCGAAGAAGGTCCGAACCCGCTCGATCTCGCCGCAGCCGGAGCCGCCGATGATCGCCTCCTTCAGAGCGCGAAACCAGCCGCCACTGCCCTTCGCCAAGCAGCCGAGTGCCTCATCGGCCGCCGTGAGGGCCTCGGCGGGGCGGGCCTGCCAGCGACACGCCTCTGCCTGGATGACCAGCAATTGGCCCCGCGCGGAGCCCGCCGCACCCTGCGCGAGGCCTCGCTCGACCAGCGACATCGCGGCAGAGAAGTCGTTCCCTTCCAGTGCTTGGCGGGCGGCCTCTTGGTAGAAGCCAATCGCGCGATCGGCCGCGCCCCCCCGCGCGAAGTGCTCCGCCAGAATCGCGGCGTCCGCTTCCCCGGCGGACAGCAGCCATTCGCCGGCGAGGCGGTGCCCCAACAGGCGATCTTCGTCGGTGAGCATGGCGTAGGCCCCCTCGCGCACCAGCGCATGGCGGAACGTCAGCTCGACGTCACCGGGGATGCGCGACTCGACGCGCCGGGAAATCAGCTCCGCGCGTTCCATGTCGCCGAAGGGGTCGTCGGCCAAGGTCGGCTCGTCGTTGCCCCCGAGCAACGAGAGGACCCCGCCCAGCCAGAACCGCTCGCCGAAGATGCTGGCGGCACGCAGCACGCGGCGCGCCTCGGTGCCGAGCGCATCCAGCCGAGCTTGCACCATGCCCACCACGGTCTCAGGGAGCGCGGCTCCGTCGCCTCGAGCCACGGAGCGAAGGAGCTCCTCCAGATAGAACGCGTTGCCGCCGGCGAGCTCGACCACCGAGCGCAAGACCTCGTCAGGGGCCTGGTCTCCGAGCACGCTGCGCGCGAGCTCCTGGGCGGCGCGTGGCGAGAGCGGCGGCAGGCTCATTTCCAGCGGAGCGCGCTCTCTCCACAAAGAAGGGAAGCGCTGATGCACTTCGGGCCGCGCCAGCGCGAGCACCAACACTGGGGCATCCTTGGTGTTGCGCAGCGCCGAGTCGACGAAGCTCACCGTGGGACCATCACCCCAGTGCAAGTCCTCGAGCACCAAGAGCAGGGGGGCAGAGCTCGCTTCGGCGACCACCAGCTCCTCGAAGGCGCTGCGCATGGCGTCGCCGAGCAGGGTGGGATCACGCCGCGCCGCGCGGAGCTCCGGGCCCGACTCGGCCTCTGGGACCGGGATCCCGACGAGCTCCGAGATCAGCTCGGCCGTCCGCTGCATGCGCGCCTCGTCGTGGCCCAGCACGCGTGCCAGGCGTGCTCTGAGGCGAGCGCGCCCCAGCTTCGGTGGTTGTCCGCTCTGGATCCCGGCCGCGCGCCTCAAGGCGTCGGAGAGGAGCGCGAATGGCGCGCCGGCGCTCATCGAGTCGCCGCGCCCGATGAGCAGAGAGAACGGCTCGCCCTGCGTGCGCAGCCGCTCCACCAGCTCGTATCTCAGACGGGACTTTCCGGTCCCGGCGGGCGCCACCACCAGCACCACGCGCGCCACTCGCTCGGAGATGCACTCGTCGAAGGACGCCTCGAGCAGCGCGAGCTCGCGGCGACGTCCCACGCAGGGGGTTGCCCTGCCCAGCAGCGTGCGCGCGGGCTCGGCCCCGTGCTTGGGGCTCCCCAGGAACAGGCCGCGGTCTTCGGCTTCGACGTGGAAGCGATCGGCGACCAGGCCCGCGGTCACTTCGTCGATGCGCACGCGCCCAGCGGGCGACTCGACCAGCGCGTCGGCGGCCCGATCGATCACCGCGCCGACGGGCAGCCGCATCAACAGCGCCTCGAGCCCAGCCGCGATGCTGACTTGCGCCCCGCGGTGCGCGACCGAGACCTCGCGCGCACACGTCGCTGCACGCACCGCGAGGTCCGTGGCCGGACCCGTACCCGAGAACACCGCGAGCGCCGAGCCGTCGGCGAGCACGTCGAGCTTCCCGCCGAAGGAGCCCACGGTGCGGTCGAGTGCCAACCCCTCCGATGGAGGCTGGCCGCCGCGCAGGGCCACGGTCCGCTCCGGGTCGTTGCTGGAATCGCGGGTGAGCAGGACAGCCACGAAGCGTCGCTCTTCGACGCCGAGGCGGGCCGCCGTCGGCTCGATCGGCGGCAACGAGCCGAGCGCCATGCCCTCCAGGTCGGCGAGCTCCGCGAGCACCGCCGCGGCATTGGGCGGTCGAGCGGTCCGGTCCTTGGCGAGCATGCGCGCCACCAGCTGGTCGAGCGCACGGGGCACTTCGGAGCGCAGCTCGCGCACGCGCGGAGCCTCGTCGATCAGGATCTTGGCCAGCACCGCGGTGGCATGACGGCCGGCGAACGCCTTCTTCCCGGTGAGGCACTCGAAGAGCACGCAGCCGAGCGAGAACACGTCCGCGCGCGCGTCGACGTCGCGCTCCCCGCGCGCGTGCTCCGGCGACATGTAGCTGAGCGTGCCGACGCGGAAGCCGGTGGCCGTGACGTGATGAGTCTCCGCCCAGCGTCGGGCGATACCGAAATCCAAGATCTTGGCGCGAGCCGGCTCGCCACCGACCAGGAACAAGTTGCCCGGCTTGATGTCGCGATGCACCACGCCTCGCTCGTGCGCCGCTGCCAGTCCGTCTCCCACCCGGCGGGCGAGCGCCACGGTCTCGGTCAGCGTGAGCGGCTCGCGTGCGAGGCGACGTGAGAGCGGCTCGCCGTCGAGCCACTCCATGACCAAGTAGGGCTCGTTCGACGACGTGCGACCGTGCGCGACGTGGCGGACGACCGCAGGATGACGAAGCTCGGCCAGCAGCGTGCCCTCGAGCTCGAGGCGCTCGACGACGTCGTCGGCCTGCGCATTCAGCACTTTGACCGCCACCGTGCCGCCGGTGAGGGTGTCCGTGGCGCGATAGACGGTGCCCATGCCGCCGACGCCCGCCTGCTCGTGCAGCCGGAAACGTTCGCCGAGAAAGGCGGGGCGCTTCACGGGGCCATCATAAGACACAGCTGCGGCGCGAGGGGCCTGGACTGCGAGGCTCCATGCTGCAGGTGTGCGAGCAGCAGCTCTCGTCGGCACCGCCGGCGGCGCCGACGTGGGAGAGCGCACCGTCGCTGCACAAGAGCACCTTGCCGAGCGCGGGCTTGCCCCCGACCGTCCCGCTGTCCACGCCGGCGCAAGAGCCGGCGGTCTCCGCTCCAGCCGGGTGTCGACCACCCCTGGCGAAACCCCGCTGCAACCTCCACCAGATGTTTCGCCTGATCGCGGCCGCAAGAGGTCCCTCGCCCCAGCAAGCGCGGCTGGTGCGCTACGTCTGGAGCGACAGCACACGGAGCTGGATTGCCGTCGCCAAGGGCGGTCACGTCTTCACCGTGCCCGACGATTGCTGATACCGGCTCTCGATTGCGATGCCGCGGCAGGCGGCCGATCGCCACGGGCTCGCGGGAGGGGGTGCCTCGCCGCGCTCGACCTTGCCGTTGGACAGGTCGTTGACGGCAAACTCGCTCGCGTGGGCGGGGGAGGGGGCGCCGGGCGATGCATCACCCCAAGGGCTTGGAACTTGGATAGACTCCCCGACGTGCTGCATCGACGGATCCCCGTCGCCGCCGGCGTCGCGCTGGCCTGCGCCATGGCGGCGGGCGCCCGGGCGCTCGCGCCAGAGCTACCCGACCCGGCGCTGCTCGTGCTCCAACCCGACGGGCTTCCCGCTGCGGGAGTGGCTCTGTGGTGCGGGCGACTCGACCCGCTGGCGCCACGGACCCACCGGTCGCGCGACACCGATGGCTGGATCCGCGGCGTCAGCGACGCGAGCGGGCAGCTCAGGTTCTCCGGGGATCCCGAGGAGTGCCACCTGCGCGGCGACGGCGTCGCCGTGCTGGGAGACCCGGAAGTCTCGCTCGTCTCGGGCACGGCGCGTGTCACCGTGTTGCCGAGCTTCCGCTGCGAGTCGGCGCTCGTCGCCGTCGGGCGCGACGCAGACTGGCTGCTCGCGTGGTACCGCCCCGGAAAGGGATTTCGAGGCCTGCGCATCGCCGCACCGCCGGCTCTGGCGGAAAGCGCCCGTCAGCTTTGGCTCGAGGAGGGCGAGCATCGCGACCCGCACGACAAGACGCGTGACTGCGCGCTCGTGGTCGAAAACGCGGGAGCCGCCGAGGCGAGCAGCAAGCTCGGTGCTCTGACGCGCCCGATCAGAATCGGTCGCTCCGACTCTGCCGGCCAATTCCACGCGCGCGAGGTGCCGCACCCCGCGTTCGACGTGCGCGTGTGGACCGTCGCAGCGCTCTGCGCCTGGGTCGAGCGGCCGCTACCGCCCGAGCTCGCGGTCGCCCTGCCGGACGACTGGGCCTGCGGCCCCAAGCGCTAGCGTCGCGCGTAGGAAAGGTCGGCGTCTTCGCGGAGGACGAAGGCGGCGAGCTCGTCTTTCACCCGTTGCCCTTCCTCACCAACGACGCCGGCGACGTGCTGCAGATCGCTCGCGCGCCCTTCACAGCGGGTAGAAGCTGAACTTCTGGCCCGCGACCGCGGCCTCGTACATCAACCCTGCCTTGGGCAGTGTGAAGATGGCGACGCCGTTCTCGTAGCTCGCGTCGGTCGAGGCGCCCGCGGTCACGGCGATCGCCGAGGCTTGGGCCCCGAGCTCGAAGTTGCCCGACTTGAAGTCGTCGAGGGCCGCCTTGTCGCGGAAGAAGATCAGCTCCGAGTAGGCCTGCCCGCCGAGCGCGAGCCCCAGCGAGAGCTGAGTGAGACGCGTGGTGCCGACGAGCTGTCCGCGCTCGTAGACCTCACCCTTGCCGTGGGCCCCGCCGGCTGCCAGCTCGCGCGACGCGGTTGCCCGCGTCGCCCGAGACGCTGCCGTGAACCGAGCTCGAGTCGAGCGCGTCGAGCGCACGGCTCAGTGTTGCTCGTCCAGGGGATCCGCCGTCGCGGCGCACAGCGACGACGACCCGAGCTGCACGAGCCCTGCCGTCTCGGCGCTCGCCAGCGCCAGCGCCACGAAGCGGGCGCGTCGAGCCAGGATCAGTCGCTTGGGGTCGCTGTCGGCCATGGCACTCGGATGATGCCCCCGTCGCGGAGGAAACTCATCTCCTCGCGCGACCAGCCCGGAAGGAATCCCTGCAGCGCCGCGCTCGTGCTAGGCACGCGACGATGAGGAATCCAGCATTGAAGTCCGCCGGCTGGACTGCCCTGGCCACGCTGGCTCTCGGCTGGGCCTGCGCGTCGAAGACCGCGCTCCCCGACGCCATCTCTGCTGGCGACGCCGCTCGCGTCGAAGCGTTGGTCGGAGACGAGCCCAACGAGCTGAGCGTCGAGATCGACCGCGGAGGGGAGCTCTACCAGCAGAAGGTCACCCCGCTGATGTACGCCGCGCTGATGGGCAAGCCGGAGGTGGTGAAGCGCCTGCTCGGGCTCGGCGCCGACCCGAACCTGGCCGACTCGCGCGGCTGGACTGCATTCCACTTCGCGCTCACGCCCTTCGAACAGGACCTCCCCGCCAAGCGCGAGATCTTGCGCCTGCTCCTCGCACGCGGCGCCGACCCGTGGCGCAAGACGAAGGAGGGCGACACCTGGCCGCTCATCCTGCATCCTCCGGGGCGTCGCTTCGACAAGGCGCTGGGCGACGAGAAGGAGGCGGAGCTCGTGCGCTTTCTCGCCAAGTCCGGCGTGAAGATGGCGCCTCTGCCCTGGACTCATCCGGAGAGTCACCTGAACCCGAAGGACCTGGGCGACAAGAGTCCCCTCTACTGGGAGCAGGAGGCGTCGCTTCCGCTATTGCACTGGCTCGCGCGGGAGAACCGTGCAGCCACCCTCAGAGCGTACTTCGATCTCGGAGCCCCGCCGGAGACGCGCGACAAGCACGGCCGGACCGTGCTCGCCGCGTCCATCACTACCTATGGCCACAAGACGATCCGAGAGCTGTTGAAGGCCGGAGCGGACGTGCGCGCCAAGGACTCCCGCGGCAACGACCTCCGGGGCGCAGTGCGCGAGCTGTGGAATCGGGGGCCGTGCACCCAAGGAAAGAGCTGCAAAGAGCTCCACAAGAACATGGAGAAGATCGTCTCGACGCTCCTCGACCCGAGCCTCGACTCGCGAGAGAAGCTCCTCGCGGCCTTCGAGAAGGCTGCCAAGGAGATCGAGGCGCAGGACGACGCGGAACTCGAAGCGCGCCGACGCGCCGACGCCGCCGCGCGCGAGCGCTGGGAGAAGGCCGAGCGCGAGCGCGCCGAGGCCGAGCGCCGGCGCGCCGCGTCGCGCACCACCAGCGGCCCGAAGGAGCCCATCGACATGTCGGCGACCGCACCAGCCTGCGAGACACCGGAGATGCGCGCGTGTCGCAAGACCGGCAAGAGCTGTCATGCGTGCTTCCTCGAGTCGCTCGGTCCGGGGAGCGCCCCCCCGGACGAGGGACCCGCGCCACCGGGCTTCGTCCGCTGCGGCGGCGTGCTGTGCGGGAAAGGCTACGTGTGCTGCGTCGGCACCACGCCCTCGAACCGCGGCCAGGAGACCTGCCGATTGTCGGGCCAGGGCTGCCAGCAGGGATGGTTCGCGGAACGGGTCAAGTGACCTTCAGGCGTCGTCGTCGAAGTCGGTGACGTCCCAGCGCACGGCGGGCCCCAGCGTGATCACCCATCGCTCGGGCATCAGGTAGGCCGGCCGGCGACCACGACATCGACGGCCGGCGTCGCGGTGCCGCACTGCTCACGCTCGGATCGCTCGCTCGTGATCGCCTGGATCGGCATCGTGCGCCGAGCCGACCGGCGCCGCCGTCGACAGACGGCGCCGGCCCTTCCGGACGACGAGCGCTTCAGCCGCCGAGCTTCTTCTTCGCCCAGTCCGCGAGCTTGGTCAGCTTGCCGAACTTCTTCTCGAGGTCGGCGATGTCGGCGCTGTAGCCGGTGCTGTCGAACCACTCGAGCATGAGCGCGAAGTCTTCGCTGTTCTTCCGCACTTCGGCGATCGGCACCTGGAAGAAGTCGATCTTCTTGCCCATCGCGCTGCTCAGCACTTCGGCGGCCGCGGGGATGGTGACGGCGTCGCCCGCGATGTCGATCTCGGCACGGTTGAGCTCGGTGGCGTTGATGAACGCCTGCGCGCCGATGCGCCCGATGTCCTCGACCGCCACCATCTGCAGCACGGTCTCGGGCTTCATGCCGGCTGCCAAGGTGTCACCGTTCAGGAACCAGGGCGACACCAGGTTCTCCATGAAGAACACCGGACGCAGGATCACGTGGGACGGAAGCGCGAGCCCGCGGATCGTCTCCTCCACGCGGAACTTGTTGTCGAAGTGCGGGACCCCCGTCTTCTTGTGGGCCGAGCCGACCGACGTGTAGACGAAGTGCTGAACGCCCTTTTCCTTCGCCATCTTGGCGATGTGCTTGCCCTGCTGCTCCTCGCGCTCGACCCCGGCTTCCCAGGTGTTCTGCACGGAGAACACGCCCCACGCACCGGCGAGCGCAGCTCCCAAGGAAGCGTCGTCGTCGAGATCTCCTTTGACGATCTCGACACCGAGCTGAGCGAGAGCCTTGGCGGCGTCTCCGTCCGGCTTGCGGGTCATGCCCCGCAGCTTGAAGCCCTTGCCGGCGAGCGCACGGGCCACCGCGCCGCCCTGCTGCCCGGTCGCGCCCGTGATCAGAATCGTTCGTTCATTGGCCATGTCGTCTTCATCCTCTTGGTTTCGGTTTGTCGGAGTGCGTGGACGCTCGCCCCGACAGGGCGAGGCCGAGCTTCTTGCACAAGCGGCCGAGCTGCTCTTGCTCTGCGCTGCCGAGCACCGAGAGGGCGTCGGCCACCCGCCGTGCGTGGGCGGGGAAGATGGTCTGGATGAATCGCTTGCCGCTCGCGGTCAGCGCGACCTGGTAGACACGCCGGTCGTCGGCACGCCGCGTGCGGGCGACCCAGCCGCGCTTCTCCAGCGTGTCGACCACGGCGGTGGTGTTGGCGCCGCTCCGCAGCAGCTTCTGGCCGAGCTCGCGCTGACACATGGGCCCGAGGTGCCAGAGGGCCTCGAGCACCGCCAGCTGCGCGTGGGTGATGCCTGCTTCGGTCAATCCGCTCTGCAACCGGTCGTAGACGCTGTCGGTGGCTCGCAGCAACTTGATGAACGTGTCCAGGGCACGTGTCTCGCGCTTCGGGCCAAGGTATCGCGTGGGCATCGGGATTCGCTCGGGTACTAATCGTTAAGGTACGAATCATTGGTGCCGGCCGCCGAGCGTGTCAAGCGCCTGGCTCGCGTGAAGGCCAGAACGCCAGGCCGCGGGGAAAGGCGAACTCCGCCGGTCGAGGCGAGGGGCTCAGCCGCAGTTCTCCGCCGGCGACCCGGTGAGCAAGCGCACTACCCGGGGGGCACGCCGCTCTGGGCTTCCAACACCTGCTGCTCCCGATCCCCTGACGGTGCGGGGGCGATGCCCTATGCTCCGGCCAGCGGGGAGCGTGGGATGGGCATCAACGTCGATCAAGAGAACCTCGAGGCCGTGGAGGCCTGGAACACGGTGCTGTTCGAGAAGTTCGTCCGCTTCCGCGACCTCGTCACCACCGCGCTCGGCGCGCACGGCACCGCGGTGCTCGAACGCCACTCGCCTCAGCCGGGCTCCAGGGTGCTCGACGTGGGCTGCGGCTTCGGCGACACCACGCAGGTCATCGCGCGCAAGGTCGGGCCGAAGGGCGAAGCCGTGGGCGTCGACGCGGCGGAGCGCTTCATCAGCGCGGCGCGCGAGGAGGCGAAGGCCGCCGGCGTCGAGAACGCGCGCTTCCTGGTCGTCGACGTGCAGACGGGGAACCTCGAGGGTCCCTACGATCAGACCTTCGCGCGCATGGGCACGATGTTCTTCGCAAGCCCCGTGGCCGCCTTCCGCAACATCCGCCGCTCGATGAAGGACGGCGGCCTCCTCAGCATGGTGGTCTGGCGTCGCAAGGTGGACAACCCGTTCTTCTACGACATCGAGCAGCGCGTGCTCGAGATCATCCCCCACCCGGAGAAGAAGGCGGATCAGGTCACCTGCGGCCCGGGGCCGTTCTCGATGGCCGACCCCCACGTGGTGAGCGAGCAGCTGCGCGCCGCCGGCTTCGATCGGGTGGGCTTCGAGCGCTTCGACGCGCCGGTGAAGATCGGTGAAGACGTCGCTCACGCCCTCGAGTTCGCCACCGCGCTCGGTCCGGCCGGCGAGATCCTGCGCCTCGCCGGCGAGGAGGGCGAGCGACGGCGGCCCGAGGTGCTGCGGGCGCTCAGCGAGGTGCTCGAGCCGCTGGCGCGCCCCGAAGGCGTGTTCGGCGCGTCGAGCACCTGGATCGTCTCGGCGCGCGCGGGCTGAAGGGCCCTGATGACGACCCACGTGGCCGGCCGAGCGGAAGCTGAAGCCAGTGCTTCGCCGGGCCGTGGTCCTCCTGTTCCGAGGCAGCCCCCCGCGTCCGATGCGCAGCGGCTAGGATCCGACGTTGTCGGGAAGCCCACGTGCCAGTACCACGTGCCAGGGTGCAGGTAGGGCGCTTGGTTCTCGACGGCGATCTCGATGCTGCCGGTGACCATCATGGCTGGCCCTCCGTTGAAGGCACCGGCCGTGGCAGTCCAGAGCGTCATGCCCTCTGCTCATACCTCAAATCCGGTGCAGCCAGCGCAGCCAGCGGCTTGCTTTGGCGTTGCGCACAGCCTCGGTTAGCCTGATGCCATGAGCGCACGAGCGGGTCTCAGTGCGGCGCTGGCGCTGTCGGCGCTGATCAGCTGCGGCGAGTCGGATTCGGACACGCAGCTGGGACCGAAGGACGCCGGCGGCGGATCTTCGACAGGCGGGGCGGCCGGCGGAGCGCCCTCCGACTCTGGCACCGACGCGAGCGGGGGCACCGATGCAGGCGGGGGGAACGATGCAGGCGGGGGGAACGACGCCGGCGACGGGGCGACCGGCCTTCCGCGCCTCGGTGTGTTCACGGTCAAGGTCGACGGATCGAAGCTCGAGCTCTTGATCGACACCGGCGGCAAGCAGCTGACCCACGTGCGCAAGGGTCCGGGCGATTGGCTTACCGCGACTCGCTACAACGAAGACAGCGACAAGAACGGGCTGGCCATGGAAGGCGAAGGCGGGACGGAGCCTCACTACGGCGGCACCGAGATCGTGCTCTTGCAGCGACAGAGCCCCGGCGCGATCACGGCGATTGCAGGAGGCACACCCGGAAGGCTGTGCGCGAACAGCTCGTTCACCCAAGACGGAAAGCTGCTCTATCTGCACCAGGACGATCCCGCCAACGCGGCACGGCCCCGCTTCAAGCGCGCGACCTTCTCGACGCTGCCCAGCGTCGCCAGCACCAGCGTCGTGGACGTCCCCGCCGAGCTCTTCCCGGTGGATCCGTATCAGTCCGGCAACAGCGACGGCAGCGGCTTCATCGTGTTTCCGGCGATCTTCCAGCATCCCACGGGCTTCATGCGGCCGATCTGGCAGATGCCTGCGACCGGCACGACGAAGGTCAGCGACGTCAAAGTCGTCGGCTGTCCACTCTGCCCAGCCAACAACGGCTGTTGCGCGTTTCCGACGCTGGGTGCAGTGATCGGCACCAACGACCCCATCGTTCATCCGCAGGGTTCCCACGTGGCATGGATGCAGCAGGAGGCGGACCTGAGCTTCCCGGTCGGCAGCACCAAGGTGCATCCGTATCGCCAGAGCGTGGCACAGCTCGGCAAGCCGCAGACCAACATCAGCCCGGCGAGCACGCCGCCGACGACGATCCAGTCCTACATGCAGTGGCGCCCCGACGGCGGCGAGCTGGTCTACTGGGAGATCCAGATCGACTTTTCGGCTGGAATCGTGAAGCAGCCCTTGTTTCGCATGGCGCCGGACGGCAGCGGGCGACAGGCTCTCCCGCTGCCCCCCGACCTGTGCGCTTCGCACCCGAGCTACCTCGACCAAGAGACCATCATCTTCAGCGGCTGGCGCTGCGGCGGGAGCCCGTGCTCGTGCGCCGCGGACAAGCTCTGAGCCCCGGCTTCTTCGCGCGCGTGTACGGCAGGTTGGCCGAAGTCACACGGCGCACAGCGACGACGACCCGAGCTGCACTTCGCGGGCGGCTTGGAGGTCAAGCGCCGGCTGCACCGGCACGAGGGCCTCGACGAGCTGGCGGGCGGGTGGCTCACGAAGCGCGGGCGACAGCTCGGCATCGCGCGCTGACTCAAGCTCCGCCCAGCAAGCAGGCGTTGGTCTGATCGCAGGGCTTGTCGAGGATGCACTGGGAGATCTCGGCGGCTTTGCCGTCGCACGAGCCATTCCCGCCGACCGTGCAGACGGAGCCTGGGCTGCACTGCTCGAGCTTGTTGCAGGCTTGCTCGCAGACGCTGCCGCCACCTGGGCCGCCGCCTTGTTCGTTGCCGTCGTCACCGTCCCCTCCGCCGCAGGCGACGGACGAAGCAGCGATGGCGAGCAGGAAGGCGAGGGCGAGTTTCGAAGCGGACATGGGAGGACTCCTGGGGTTGGCCGGGTGGGCGCCCGGTGGCGGGACACGGAGCAACCGCCGTGCCTCGATTCGCGCGCCAGCTGTCGCGGACTTGTGCCCACGCCCCGGCGGGCGGCGCCCGGCCATGGCGGGGCTGGCCCTGCCGGGCTAGCTCGGGCCGCGATGGAACCGCAGCCCGTGCTCCCCGGCTTCGTGAGGCGCGAGCTCGAAGGCTTCATCAGGGCGGGCGAATGAAGCTCCGCGCTCTCGTCATGACCCCGGTTGACATCGCGCGGTACCTCGCCCGCGCAGCCCGCGCAGATGGAGTTGTTCGACGCCCACTGAAGCGCCGTCGACGAGGCCAACCTGCGCTCTGCGGCCCGTTCCCGCTCACGGATCCGCTCTGACCCGCCGCGCTGACCTGCCACCACCCCGCCGTCCCGCTCTCGGTGCCCTGCTGCCTCGGCGCTCGCCAGTATCGAGGGGGTGCTTGTAGGATCTACGAGCAAGCGCCGGACCACGGCGTTTCCCCGGGTTTTTCGGGCGCTGGCCGCCCGAGCTGAGCGCAAACGCGCTCAACCGCGCGGTGCGCGGCGGGCGTATCATGACCAGGTGATGAGGGTGGTCTGGGGTCTCGCGGCGCTCTCGGTCCTGGCTTGCTCGGAAGCACCGCCCGACCCCGCGGGCAGCGGCGGCGCGGCGGGGGCGGCGGGCGCGCCGGCCGACGCCGGTGACGGCGCTCCCGTCATCGCCAGCGTGCTGGTCAGCGGCGCGCTCGACTACGACGACAGGAGCGTGACGTTGACGGTGGACGTCAACGACCCGGACGGGCTGGCCGACATCGTGGGAGGGAAGCTCTACAGCAAAGACAAGTCGAAGTTCCTGGGCGCGTTCGACCAAGTCAGCGGCGGAACGTTCACGAAGACCGTGAGCTGGCTCGCACTGAACGACGTCGAGCCGATCATCTTGGGCGTGGGCGCCAAGACCACCAGGACGGTCCTGATCGAGTTCTCGGACACGACCCACAAGGGCGCATCGGTGGAGCAATCGCTCGAGCTGTCCTGCGCGGCTTGCGCCAACTGCAAAGCATGCGGAAAGTGCACCGCCGGCAAGTGCACCCTGTGCGAGCCCAGCCTGAGCGCCGTGGACTGCGCCGTCTTTTGCTCCAGTCTCGGCATGATGTGCAGCTGTGCGTACTCTGCCTGTGGCGACACCGCCTGCGCCGTGAACGGCTGCAACGACCCCTGCCCCGCCTCCGGCTGCGCATGCGAGTGCATCTGAAGCTCTGCGTTTGGTCGTGCCTCTGCTCGGCTGCAGTTCGCTCGCTCGCGCACGCCGAGCCCGAGACCTGTCCCTCGCCGAAACCCTCGAGGTCGGCGAGAACCGCTGCATGACCGAGAACTGGCTCGCGCCGAACGTGCAGGTCTGGCTCGGGCGCGCGAGCATCGATCGGCGCATTCGGATCGCGGTCCGAGCCGGCGCCGCCGCCGAAGCCGCCGCCGCGAGGGGTCATCGCAACGCAGGCGGATCCGGAGCGGCTATCCCTTCGCTGCGGAGGTCTCGCGCGGTTTCGGGAGTGGCCGGTGCCAGCGCGACGCCGATGAAACGCCCGAAGTCGATACGCACCGCGTCGCCTCGCACCACAATCGCGTCGGTGACCACCACGAGCTTCTCCGGGCACAGACCCGCATCGACCAGTCCGCGGAACACGGCTTCGGCTCGCGCCTTTCCGAGGGCAGGAAGGTCGAGCTCCGACTCCGAGACGTGGGGAACGACGTAGAACCGGCCACGAATCTGGGACGTTCGATGCGCAAGGAAGTAGAGCTCGCGTGCGCTCGGAACGGCAGAACGCGGCGCGAAGCTCGCGATTGGCTGCACGCCCGCGTAGATCGAATGGCAGCCCGTTGGAAGGACCCACCGCCCGCTCTGGTTGCACTCCGCGTGACAGACGTTGCCGAAGAACAGTGCATCCGATTCGCCCGGCGTGCACGGTGCTTCAGGATCCAAGCGCTCCAGCGCGCACGTTAGGGCCTTCCAGCGGTACTCCGGCCCTGCATCGGTATCGTGATCCGACTCGAGCTTCGGGGTCGCTGTTCCTCGCCGCACCGGTGGAGGCGTCACCGAGCCCGAGCACCCGATGGCCAGGACGACGACCGCAAGGCTGTGAGTCGCAGCGGCAAGCCAACCGAGTTTCATCACCTCACGCCGTGAGAATGTCCGACCCGAGCCGGCGTGTCGAGGTCAGGCGCCGACCCCTCCGCGGCGGCTCGCCTCGTCGCGCCCGCCCGCGAGCGCTCGGGCGTCACCCGAGCCAATCTGCGCCGCGCAAACGCGCAAAGATGATGGCGCCAGCGCCTACGAGAACGAGCAGCGCCCGCGCGCCAAGTGCGATGTGGGCTTCGGTGATCCAGAAGCTCGCGATGAAGAGCACGGCCGCGGTGCCGCCAAAGATCACACGCCCGAGCAGGGCGAGCTCGAAGGCCGTCATCACGATGCCGAACAGAGCGAGCGCCCTGGCTCCGATGGCAGATTCCGGTGACAGGATGAAGCTGTCTCGCTCGACACCGGTCGGTCCGCCGCCTTCGCCGGACGAATCGGCAACCGGCCACGCGAGCGCGTTCCCTGCAACAACGGACCACGGCGGGCGCTGCCAAGGTTCGATGCACGCACGCGGGTGACTCGCTGCCGCTTGATGCCAGGAGGGAGAGCCGAGATTCGGATCGGCAAGCCCATCCCGAGCGGCCCTGCGGTGAGCGGGTACTTCGGGCTCGTCTTCCGCTGCAGATCGCCCGCGCGCCGGCGAGAGCCAAAGCGGCAAGGCACCGAGAGCCCGCGGAGTCAGCGCCGGGCGATCTGGCTCGTGATGGTCGGGTCTTCGATCTTCTCGTCGGCGGCGAGCATGAAGGCCTTGCTCAGGACCACCGACAGCGTCGAGTCGCCTTCGAACGGCAGGAAGACGCGGTCTTGCACGGCCGCCTCACCCCGCGACGGCACGATGCACAAGTACTGGTCGTTCGGCTCCATCAGGATGTTGCCGCTGCCGAGGTGGATGCGGTACGTCCTGAGGCTGCCGCGGACGACCAGGAAACGCTCTTCGAGGGACACGCGGTCGGCGATCTTCAGCTTCGGCAGCAGCCGTTCGAGCACTGCGCGGCGCGTCTGCGCGGTCTCGCTCAGCTCGCCGAAAGCGTAGCGCCGCCAGTAGTCCAGGTAGCGGCCCTCGGGCCCGCCGTCTTGCCAGGCGGGGTCGTTGCCGACGGACGTGACGCCCACGAACAGATCGACGTCGCGCATCACCTCGCTGAACACCAAGGCGGGCACATCGGCCAACGGGATCGGGGCGTTCGCGCCGCCCGGGCCCGGACCGGCGGCCGCGGCGGTGTACCCGCCGCCGCCTGCGTGCGCGCTGTTCTCCGCGGCCGTCGCCCGGTAGAAGCGCACCTGGTCGCTGGCCACGCGCAAGTAGGCGCCCGACTCGTTGGTGTCGCGACCGTACTCGTCGCCCGCGCCCTCGACCCAGAGCTCTGCGCGCAGGTCCCACGCCGGAAGCGCACGAGTCAGGGGCGGGTACTCGTCGTCCACCATCATGCGGAGCTTGGCCCGCCAGCCGCGCGCGGTGGCGAGCGCGTTGAGCTGGTGTTGCCGCAGGATGTGCGCGGCGTAGCGGTTGGAGTAGACGCTGGTCGTGCGCTCGGCGTCGGTCAAGACGTACAGCTCGCGGTGCGCTTGCTTGAACGGCTGGCGCAGCTCGTGCCGCTCGAGCAGCGCGCGCCACGCTGCGATCTCGTCCAACGAGCAGCCGATGGGGTGCCAGAGCTCGACCTCGGCGTCGGACTCGACTCGGAGCTCGGCGCCCAGCGCGTCCACGAAGCGGCCGTCGTGGAACGAGCCGGCGCGCGCGCCGCCGCCGCTCGAGAAGCTCCAGATCAGGCGGCGCGCCAGCGTGCCGACCAGCGGGTGGTCCAGGTAGCGCTCGCGGAAGACGGCGAGCGGCCAGCGTCTCCGGGCCAGGAACGAGGCGTCGATGCGGTCGCGCTGCGCGGGCAGCATCGCCGAGAGATCCTTGATCGAGGCTTGGAGCTCCTTCAGCTCCTCCTTGTGCTCCTTCTTGACGCTCGCCGGCACGCTCTTCACGGGTTTGTCGGCCTTGAGCCACGCGAGCGTCGCGCTCGTGCCATCGACGCGCACTTCCCCGACGACGTCCCCCAAGCTCTCGCGGCGGAGGCCCACCTCTTCGAGCCCGTAGGTCGGCACCGACATCTCCTCGATCTGGTCGCGCTCGTAGCCCAGCGCCGCGGCCGCGGCGCTGAACGCCTTGTCGAGCTCCTTCTGCGCGGGCACCGACTTCACGCGGGCACGGAGCACCGCCAGCTGTCCGACCGAGTCAGGGCTGGCCATCTCGCTCAGGGCGTAGATGCAGGCGTTGCCGACCTTGGGCGCCCGCGGCCCCAGCCCGCGCACCTTGCGGTACGCGCTGCCCGCCAGCTTGCTCACGGCGCGCGTCACCTCCGCGTCCTTCAGCTCCGGCGTGAGCCAGACCAGTCCGCGTAGCACGGTCGCGGAGAGCTCGTGCATCCGCTGCCGCTCGTCGACGTTCTCCCAGCTCGGGCCGACCATCGGGCGCGGGCGAGCCTTGTCGACCAGCGGGAAGACCTCGAGCAGCGTAGTGCGGAGCTCCGCGCGCCCGACGGCGTCGGCCAGCGCCCGAGCGGTCTTCGACCACTTCGCGCTGGGCCGCGCCGAGCTGGCGCCGTGACAGTGCCGGAGCAGCGCCAGCCAGGGCTCGCGGCTCCCGACTCTCGCGAGCAGGGTCCCCGTCCAGATCTCGCAAGGCGGGAGCACCTCCCACGGCCCGGGCCCGAGCAGCGCCGCGACCTTGTCGCGGAGGGTCTGACCCATCTGGTGATATCCGCCCAGATCCAGGCACTGGCCGTGGACGGCAACGAGCAGCTCGGACAGCGCGCCCGTCGGCGCCGTCAGCGCGTCGATGACCCTGAGCAGCGGCTCGGTGCCGTAGTAGACGAAGCGGTACGACGTGAACCACTCCAGCGTGGGCAAGACGACGGCCTCGCGGTCCACGCCGGCGTCGAAGAGCCGGGCCAGGACCAGCGCGGCCGGTCCGTAGTCGAAGAATCCCGAGAAGGCGTAGCCGCCGCCCGTCGCGCTCAGCTTGGCATCGTAGGAGAACATGCGCTCGAGCAACGCCAGATACGCCCGCGTGCGCGAGGCGGCGTCCCGCGCGAGCCAGGCGTCGAGCTCGGGGTGGTCCACTTCGCCCCGGCCGTGCTGGTTCAACGCCGCGATCAACGGCTCGAGCGCCGCGTGCTCCGCGGCGAGCTCCGACGACTCGAGCAGCGGGAACCCGTCCGGCTCGAGTCGTCGGGTGGGGCCGAGCTCGCTCTCGGGCCTGCCCGCGCGAAACGCGCGCAGTTGCTCCAGCGCCACGTCAGCCCCCGACCAGCGGCACGAGCTTGACGAAGCTGACCCGGGTGGCCGGCCGTACGGCCACCACGTCGTCCAGGGAGTCCACTTGCCGGTCGTCCACCACGACGAAGAACCCGTTCCGCTCGAACGCCTCGAGCGCGCGCGTCACTTGCTCTTGAGCGTCCACTTGCCGCCGCTGCTTCAGCTTGAAGCCGGTCGGGACCTGCTCCGCGCCCGAGGGCTGAACCAGCCCCCGGAAGACCTCGTCGCCGGAGCGGGCGTTGAAGGCCTCGACCTCGAAGCGTACGCGGGTGGCGATCAGATCGCGCATGCTGATGCAGGCAGCGGGCAGCATGAGCGAGAGCTCGGCCACGAGCTGGCCGCTCGCGGTTTCGTCGCGGATGGTGATGACGGCGGACACCGGTGACCCGTCGTCCCGCTCTCGGTGCCCTGCCGCCTCGGCGCTCGCCAGCATCGCGCGGGGTCGGAGCGTGACCGCCGGTCGGCTGGTCGGTCTCGCGAAACGTAACGAGGCGTCCTCATCAGATCGCAGTACGGGCGCGCGGCGCGCGCGCGAGCAGTGAACGCCGCGCGCCGAGGTCGCAACCGATGAAACCGGTCTCGAGAAAGGGGACAATCTTGCGAACTCAACCAACTGCGCCAGTCTCTTCTTCCTGCTCTTCAGCCTCGCACTCTCATCGTGCCCCACTCGGAGGGCGCTCGCGCCGTCGCGCCGCGGCGGTGATCCTCAGCGCTTGCTCGCTCGCGGTCTCTTCCGCGTGCGCGGTGGACGTTGCGCCGGACGACCGGCCTGAAGGCGCGACCGAGGAAGCGCCGAAGCTCACCGCCATCCGGCTCGGCCTGGACCGAGGCCACTTGGTGCAAGACGGGCAGTCGCTCAACGCTCGACTCAGGGCACTCCACGTTGGAGAGCCCGCGTTGCTCCACGCCGTCCCGCGGGCCGACCAAGCCGGGTTCCGCACCGTCATCGGGCGCTTCCCGGCGCTCGGCAAGAGCCTGGCTCAGGCGTCCGATCAGGAGATCGTCCAGGGCTGTGTCGACTTCCTGAACGCGCACCGCGAGCTCTTCGGGCTGAGCCGACCCGTCGAGGCCGACTGGCTCGAGCTCGACGAGCTCGAGCGCGACGACGCGCTCTCGACCGTGCGCTTCTTCCAGGCGCGCGGCGGGGTGCGCATCGCCGACGCCGGAGTCACATTCACCTTCTACTCCGACGGCGCGCTCTACTCCGTCGCCGGACAGGTCGAGGACTTCCCAGCAGCCGCCAGCGACTTCGCCGGACCAGCGCCGTCCCTGGTGCGCGCAGGCGCTGAGACCCTGACGTTGGAGCGTGACGACCCAGCCGGGCCGGCGGACCGCCGGGATACCCGGGCGCTCTCCGTGCGCCTTGGCGGAGGCGGTCTGCCGGCCGCCGGGCGCGGCGTGATGCGCCCCGCCATCGACCGCGTCAGCCGCCGCGCCGTGTGGCTCGTGGAAGCAGAGGCGGGCGAGCGCCTGACCGTGGACGCAGCGCGCGCGGAGGTCGTGGCGAGGACCAGCTCGCGCCTGCCGTACACCTCGAGCCAGTGCGAGGTCCGTCGCGGCGCCGTACCCCGCACCAACTCCGACGGTCGCGCGGACTGGGTCGCCATCGCTTCGAACGACGTGTTGCGCGCGCCGTCCGTCGTCGGCATCTCCACGTGCGGCGCTGACGAGTGGTTTGGCAACTGTCCGTGGCAGCTCAAGCGCACCAACGTCGCCAACGGCTTCGCGCGCGTCCTGGACGACGCGGGCGGCGAGGTGGAGGACTCCCAGGCGTGCAGTGACCCGACCTTGCCGCGCTTCGCCAGCACCAGCACCGAGTCCTTCTTCGAGGAGAACGCCTTCGCGTGGTTGGGCCGGATGCGCACCGTCATGAACACCTACGCATGGGGCAATCGCGCGCCGAACGACCTGACCGACGTCAACGTCCACGTGAGGTACGAAAACGTCCTCTTCGACAGGTCGCACTACCACCCGACCCTCCACGACATCAACATCCACAAGCGCGACAACTACCGCCTGCACGCGTTGTTTCACGAGTACGGTCACTACGTGGCCCACTCGTACGGTCTCGGCTGGGGGATCTGCTTCGCCGGCATCTCCGAGGGAGAGCGGATCACCGAGACGCTCGCGGACTTCTTCTTCTCGGTCCAGGCTGCGAGCGACAGCCAAATCCAGGCCGCCTACAACGCCAGCCTGGACACGGTGTGGGAACCGCACGTTCGAGCCAGCGACATCGTCGTGGACGATACCAACGACTGCAACGCGAGCGACGTCCACGACGAGGGTCGCGGTCTGAACCAGGCGCTGTGGGAGCTCCTCTTCAACCGGGACTGCACGGTGACGTCGTGCCGAGTGCCCGGAAACCCTCCCTCCATTTTAGTGGACGTGCGCGGCCCGGGGAACGACATCTGGCGCGACACGTTGCAGAACGTCGTGATCAGCAATGTCACGGACGCCGTCGTCAGGGCGCTAAAAAACACCAACGACGACACGACCTACGACGAGCTGGTGGCGCAGATGTCCGCGCGCTGGACGAGCCGCTTCGGCGCCGACACCGCCGGGCGCGCGATGGCCGTCCTGGCGCACCACGGGCGCTGACTTGCCGTTCGCGGGGCGCCGCCCGTCGAGGGCGGCGCCTCAGGCTGCGACGGCCCACGCCCCGGAGTTTCGCGGCGGCCTGCGTGGAAGAGGCGCAGATTCGCTCCCGGCGAGGCGCGCGCCTCTCCGAACGCTCTGGGAACGTCGGCTGTCGAGCTCCAGATCAGGCGTTCGGCACTCGCGACCAGGAGCTCATCGGGGGCGACGGAGCCGTCCGGCTGAACCAGGCTCTGGCGAAACCCGGTCCCGAGCGCATCTTCGAACGGCCAGGAAACCCGGAAGGCTCCGTTCACGAATGCGACGTTCGCTCCGGGGGCGTAGAGGGGCGAGGCCACGGGTGCGACCACGAACGGTGCCCCGAGCACCTCCAGCTGCGAGTCGAGGCGAAGGGCCATGGTGTTCTTGGCATCCTGCCAGGTCAGGAGGTAGACCCCGCCGCCGAAGGCGACTCTCGAGTACCACGAGCCGCTGAGCTCCAGAGGGAGTGACTTGATCGTCCCCACTGCGAGCTCGGGCTTGGTCTCGATGATGGCCGCAGCGTTCCCCGAGAACGACGCGAGCGCAGAGTCGGAAGGCACGAGCACGCCGGCCTGGATGCCCGCCAGGGTGACTGGCTGGGAATCGATGGGCATAGCCCCGGCATCGAGTCGCATGGCATGCGTCTCGCTGAGGTTCGTCCCTGAGCTTCCCGCTGCGCCGCCGTTGCCGCCCGCTTGCTGCCTCCACTCCCAGACGAGGACGAAGGCGCCGTCGAAGTACGCCCCGTACGGCGTGCTCAGCGTGCCGGTGGTGCTCGTCTCCAGCGTCACCGGTGTGCCTGACGGCGCGCCGGGCGTCCAGCTCGTGAGCGAGGCCTTCGCCGTGCAAACGCCGCTCGCGCACTCCGTCCGCGCGGACAAGAACCCGCTCGGGCTGGTTGCGACAATCGGGCCGGAGAAGGCCAGGCGGAAGCCCTTCTCGTCGAGCACGCTGCCGTTGCTCGACACGCGTGTCGCATATTCCTCGCCGCTCTGTGCGCGCTCGTCGGAGTAGACGACCCAGTGCTCGCTCCCGACGGTTGCCACCATCGCCAGGCGCTGAGTCGCGGTCGCCAGAGACTTCTCGGGCGTGCCCAGGCGACGTTCGGGCGAGCCCGCGACGATGTGCGCGGCCGTCTCGTGCTTCGCCGCGGGCGTGGGGCTGCAGGCACCCGGGGCGAGCGACATGGCCAGCCCCAGACTCAGGAAACGCGCGGCGGGCGAGAGCGACGCCATGGCCGGATGGGGTAGCAACTCACGTGCCGGCCTGATTTCGTCGCCGTTTCTCGCTGCCGTCCGCGGGCGCTGTGCCGAGTTGTGCCGCCCGCCCGCGCAGACGCGGCCACGAGCGGGCTTGTCGCAGACGGCGCGGGCGGTCGTGCGCTCGGGCGTGGGGCTCGGGTATCACTTCTGAAGGGCTACTGGCATGCACTCCCGTATCCGGTCCACGAGGTCGTACCGGTGAGGAGCAGTGACGGTGCTCCAGAAACCGCGCTGGCCAGCGTCGAGCCGCTGCCCTCGTTCAGGTGATACAAGGCGACAGTCCCCGCGACTGGAGCAAGTGTCCACGACGGCTTGAACGCGCCCGAGTACACGACCTGGTTTCCGATGCGAATCTCGCGCGCGGCGTAGCCACCGGCCATTGCGCTCACCCATTTGTTTCGGTGCAGAATGAGCAGGTGCTGCGAGTAGGCGTGGAGCGATCCGGTGGCCGCCTTGGAGCCGACTTGGCTGCCATCCAGGAATAGGCGCATTGTTCCACCATCGTACTGGCAAGCTACGTGGTGCCAAACGTCGAGTGCAGGTGCAATGGCTGCGTTCAGTTCCGCTGTCGGATCGGCGTACCGCAGTGTGAACGACACCTGTGTCGGAGTAGCCAAGCAGAACCACCCGCCGGTGCTGGAATCATCATACGCGGTGGACACCGCCATGTCCGAAGCGGAAGGGGACTTGAATCGCACCCAGAATTCGACGGAAGCCTGGCCGCCTAGCGCCCAGCCTGCATAGGAACCACCATCGCCCAAGCCTGCGCCGTTGTTGGTGAGGGCCGTGATCGGAGGGTCACAAACCTTGCACGTTGCCGAGCAGAGGTCGCTGTTCGTCGCGTTCCCGTCGTCGCACTGCTCGGTGCCCTCCGGCGTTCCGTTGCCGCAGATGGGGCCCGCCTGGCAGACGCCGCCGGCGCAGACCGGCGTTCCACCGCTACACGGCACCGGCGCGTCGTACTGCCCTTGCGCGTTGCAGGTGAGCACGCTGTTCCCGCTGCACGTCTTCGTGCCGGGCGTGCAGATCTGACACACTCCGGTCGCGGAGCAGGTTCCGCCCGGGCAGGTCGTCCCGGCGGCCTTCGGGGCGAACCCGCACGAGCCCGTCGTGCACAGCGGCGAGAGGCAGGGGTTGCTCGAGGTCGGGCACTGCGCAAGCGACGTGCACTGTACGCAGCTCCCGCTCGCGGGGTCGCACTCCGGCGTCCCGCCGCCGCACGCGGTCTGGGCGGAGTACTGCCCGTTGCTCCCGCAGACCAGCGGGACATTGCCGTTGCAGGTCTTGCTCCCCGGCTGGCAGACGTTGCACTGGCCCGAGCCGTTGCAGGTCCCGGTCCCGCTCCCGCTCCCGCAAGCCGTGCCCTGGGCCTGCGGGGAGTACCCGCACTTGTTGCTGGCGCAAGTGGCGCTCAGGCAGTCGTTGGTGGACGCGGCGCAGTCGGCTGTCGCGGTGCACTGCACGCAGGCTCCGGCAAGGCAGATGGGATCCGCGCCGGAGCACGCCGCCGCGGCGCTCCACTGGCTCTTGGCGTCGCAGGTCTCGGGGACCAGACCCGTGCAACGCTTCTCGCCGGGCGTGCAGTACACGCAGGCTCCGGCTCCGTCGCACGAGCCGCCTGCGCCGGCGGCGCCGCACGGCGCGCCCTTGGCCACAGCCGAGACGCCGCAGGCGCCCTCGGTAGAGCACGCGGCGAGTGAGCACTCGCTCGCGCTGGGCGGGCAGTCGGACGCTACCTTGCACGCGACGCAAGAGGCCTTCCCCGCCTTGTCGGTGCAGAACGGCGTCGCCCCCGTGCAGGTCGTCGCCTGCTCCTTCTGCCCCGTCGCGTCGCAGGCCTTGTACGACGTGCCGTTCGGCTCGCAGGCGCCGTCGCCGGCCACGCAGTTGTCGCACTGCTTGCCCTCCGCGTCGCACAGTCCGGCCTTGCACGTCGCCACGGGCTGGAAGTGGGTCTGGTCCGCGGTGCAGGTCTCGAGCGCGTCCCCCACGCAGCGGAACTCACCGGTCTTGCAGGGCGTGCTCGCGGAGTCGCTCCCGGAGTCGCCACCCGCGTCCGGCTTGCCGTTCTCGGCAGACCCACCGCCGTCGCTGCAGCTCCAGAGGAGCACCGACCCCACGGCCACGACCCCCGACACCCCGAGCAGACGCACCACCATGGCGTTGCCCCACGCAAGATCCGGGGCAGGCGGGAAATGCAGGAGGCTCCGGGGTCTTCGCGATCCGGTTGGCGGAGCGCGCACGATTCGCTGCGCGGGATGCGCGAACTCCGCCAGCGCAGAGCTGGGACAACTGGGGTCGGGAGCGCCTTCGGCAAGGCTCGAGCGAGCGCGGGACGTGAGGCCCCCCGGCGCCGGGCGAGCTTCTCTAGTCGTCCGTTCGTGGCGGCCAAACGAGTGCGCCGAGCGGAGCTCAGCGTCGTGAATTGGCCGCCGCCGCGCGCCGCGGTCGCTCCCGCTCGCCGGTGGCATCATCGGTGGGCTCACGGAGGGCTCGCGGCTTCCGGACCGAATGCGCCCGCTCGGCCAGCTCATTCAGATCTCCGAATACACCGATCAAGAACTTCGCGACGCGGGGATCCTCGACTGATCCCCGCACGCCGAGGTCCCCGCCTCACTCCGCGCAGCCCATCCCGAGAGGCCCACGTTCCGAAGCCCGCGCACACGCGGCCGGACGGGACGCGTCGTTCCGAGTCTGGTGCGCTTCGGCGCGTTGGGTGACTACTGCGACGGAGCGCAGCACCTGAATCCGATGCTGTCCGACTCGAAGTTGCGGAAGTAGCCCGCGACGACCTCCGTGTCGCAGCGCAGATTCGCCGAGAAGATGTAGAAGGCTCCGCCGCGGCGGCGACACTTGTCGGTTTGGCCGGTTGTGCCATCGCAGGCTGCTTCCCATTCCCAAACGTTTCCGCTCAGGTCGAAGACGCCTGGAAACGCGCCCTGGCACCCAGCGGCAGACGCGACGGGCTGGGTCACATCTTGCCCGGCCTGATATCCCGGCACGCCGTCGTAGTCCTCGCCCACGCAAGCCTTGCCGTTGTACGGGTTCCCGTACGGGTAGTTGGTGAGTCCGCCTCCGGAGCAAGCATTCATCCACTCGCTCTTGGTAGCGTCTGCGTAGTCCCCGTACATCAGCACGCCGCCGCCGATTTTTCCGCAGAGGTGCTTGCCTGCCCAAGCGCAGTACGCGTGCGCGTCGCACCAGTCGACTCGCGCGACGGGATGATTGTCCTTGCCGGTGAGCGGCCATGTGCCTGCGGGGAGGAACGAGCTGTTCCACGCGCACTCCGGGAGCTGGCCGCCGGCGTTGCCTCCCTTCGCGGCCAGGAACGCGGCGTAGTGTGCATTGGTGACTTCCGTCGAATCCACGCAGTAGCTACCCCCTTGGGGAGCGGGCACTTTCACGAGAGCCGGACCCGAGAGGCCTGAAGGGCAACCTCCTGAACCGCCTCCGCCCGCACCGCCGCTGCCACCAGCGCTGCCACCAGCGCTGCCACCACCGCTGCCACCACCGCTGCCGCCACCGTCGCCGCCACCGCCACCGGTTCCGCCCGTTGCGCCGTTTGCACCGAAGCCGGCGTTGCCGCCGCTGCCTCCGACGCCAGAGGCGCCGCCAGAGGTGGCGGCATCCACCCCGCCAGCTCCGCCGGTGATCGCACCGCAGTCGCACGTTCCGTACACGCGGGTGGGACCGCAGGTCCGGACGCCCGAGCAATCGTTGAGACCGATGCAGGGGTCTTTCTCGCCCAGCTGGCACTCCTGGCTGCCGGGGTTTGTCGAGCTCGACGAGCACGCGCTTGCCACCAAGAATGCGCCGCCGAGAGCGACCAACGCGCGCAGGCAACATGTCCCCATCGCATGAACATTATCATGCGCGTCGCGGCTCCGGCGCATGCGTCGACCCCGGTTCGACGATCGCTGCGACGGGTTCTGTCGCACCCGCGCCGAGTGAGCCCGTGCAAGCCGTTCCCCGGTGCCGCCCCTCCTACGATGGCATCAGGGTGTGCGAGTAGGTACACGCTGGTTCGAACGCACGTATCGCCCACGCGAGGCCGCTCGCGTCAACTGCCGTCAGCAGCGGCGACGGGGCGAGGGGCCGGCTCGTTGTAACGCAAGGAGTGACCATAGCCGTCGCGGCCGGCGGGGTTCAGCGTATGGGCGATGGCGACGACATCAGAGGGCGAACGCTCGCCACCAGGGACCGCGCGGTCCCGTGCTGTATCGGTCGTCGCGGCGATCGGGTTGCCTGGTCGGCGTGCCAACCTGCTCGGATTCGCAAGACTCGCCGCCAGAAGGGTGGTCGACAACGGACCCGATTTGCGAATCTCAGGCAGCCGTCCCCTCAGGAGGTAGCTGCTACGCCGGCCTCGGCTACTGCAACCCCATGCTCCTCTCGCCCGCCCCGACGAACCCGAACTTGTTCTGCAACTGCATCAACTACCAGGGCCACTTCGAGTGCGTTGGCTCCGCGGGCGATGCGCCAATCTGCGCTGCGTGCAGCCCTGGGAACGAGATTGCGCCCGACTGCGCGCCGGGCCTCGTGTGTCTGCCGACCGGCCGGTGCGCGCGGCTCTGTTGCACGGACGCTGACTGTGGAGGAGCCACCTCGAGCTGCGCCGTGGTGTCCAGCTACCAGTCGTATCTGAGCGCATGCATCGCGACGGGGGCAGGCGGGTAGCACGATGCCTTGGACGCATCTGCGAGGGATGAGCTTGCTGGCCGCGGCGGTGACAGCCGCGACCAGCGTTTCGGCGCAGCCCGAGGCGTCTCGCGGAGACGATCGCGCCAAAGCGCGGCGTCTTGATCGCCCAGGAGCTCGACGACCTCAGAATAGTTCCGCGAGGTTCCCGGTCCGGCGACGGCGAACAAATCGCGGCGGAATCCGACGGCCGCTTCCACACTGACATGCTCGGCGCGTGCCGCGGCGGTTCGGGGGCCAGTCTCGACCAGCCCATGCCGACCGCGTACCCTAGCCCTCGGTGGGTTTTGGCAGTTCATTGTTCCTACGCGCAGAAGGTGAAGCGCGGGGCGGTGCTGGGCTCGTGCGGCAACTCCGGCAACTCCAGCGAGCCGCACCTCCACTTTCAGCTCCAAGTTGGCCCGCTGTTCGAGAAGAGCTGGGGAATCGAGCCAATCTTCCAGGACGTACCAGTTTCCCGCGACGGCAAGAGCGAAGTGATGAAGGAGTACACCTGGCTCAAGGGCGATCGGGTCGGCAAGGCGAAATAGCGGGTTCCGTCCGCTCCAGTTCGAGGGCTCGTAGCAGACTGAGACGGTGCTGATGAGGACCTTGCTCGAAGTCATCGGAGTCACCCTCTTGGTGGTCTCCTCGTTCGCCGGTCTCGTCGCGGTCCTGCGCTGGCACTCCCGTAGGACGCAGCGGCTCTGGAGCGAAGCTGCGTCCCGCCTGGGTGGCGAGCTTCGAGTCGAACCGGACTGGCCCGGCGTGACGTGCTCGATCTGGGTCGAGATCGATGGCCAAAGCGTGGAACTCCGTGCTGGCCGCAAGCACGAGGTCTTCGTCACGGCCCCCGTGCAGCATCCGGAAGGCTTCGTGATGACAATCCATCCAAAGCCGCCGAACTGGCTGGCGAGCAAGTCCCCGGTCTCGACCGGAGATCCGGTCTTCGACCTGATCTTCGTGGTCGAATCCTCCGACCCCGAACTGTGCCGAGCTTGGCTCGACGACGCGCTACGAGAGGCAGTGAGCCGAGCCGGGGAAGTCTGGATCGAGGTGCGTGGCGGGCGGGTCCTGGCACGGAGGACGGTGTTCGAGTTCCAGCAGGCCGCCTTCGATCACCTGGCACGCGCCACCGCTTCGATCGCCCGCAAGGTCGCCAGCCACGGGCAGCGCGCCGCGCCTGCTTAGCGGCTGGCCCGGGCAATGCGCGCGTGCGAAGCTGGGCGAGCTTGGGGGGTGAGAGGTCGGATTCATGTTCTTCCAGGCCGACGCGTACGAGCGCTTCATGGGACCCGTTCCTGCTCGGGCAGGGCCCGGCCGGGGCCTGGGTCGCCAAGCTGGAGCAGACTCGGCGAACGGAGCTAGGCGAACGGCTCCGCCGACGTTTGCGTCCACCGATCGAGCTCGAAGCCCGCGCTTGGGCTGCGAGAGGCAAGGCGCCCTAGTGTCGTGAGTCCGCGCGCGCCGCGCGTGCCGAGGTCACATCTTGCGCGACCTGCGGGCTCGGCTCGCTTCAGGGCGGCGCAGCCCCGTCCGGGTCGTGGCTCCTGTCGCGGAGCCGCGCGAGCGCCCTTTCGAGCTTCTCTTCGTCCTTGAAGCAGCAGACACCTTTCCGGACCGTGCAGCTCGGCGGGCGAAGCTTCTCGAGCTCGCGCGCGGTCCGCCCCGCACCGGCAACAGCTGCAACGACGGCAACGCCTGCACGCAGGCGGACTCTTGCCAGGTCGGCACCTGCACCGGCGGGACTCCGGTGGTCTGCAGCGCCAGCGATCAGTGCCATGACGCAGGAACTTGCAACGCGGCAACCGGCGTGTGCTCGAATCCTGCCAAGGCCGACGGCACGGCGTGGAGCAACGGCGTCTGTCAGGCCGCGCCGTCGCGTCTCGGGGGCCCGGCCTCGTGGTCGCCCCCGACGTTAGCCTCTAAAGTCCGCGGTCGTTGCTTCCGAGGTGCCCGCCGTGACTGCCGACCGCCCCAAGGACTTCATCCGCGAGATCATCGACGCCGATCTGGCCGCCGGCCGCGGCCGCACTCCTCGCATCCATCCGCACATCAGGATCGACGCGAGCATTGCGCGGGCTTGTTCGAGTTGCACGCGGCTTGCAAGCTCCCCGCCTCGCGGCTTTTGCCCCTCCTGCCTCGGATGGCGGACACTGCCGTCCACTTGGAGCAGAGCGTCCTGCCGCGCGTGCCCATCCGCCACTGGATCTGCTCGCTGCCTTGGGGTCTGCGCGCCCTGCTCGGCTATGACCGGAAGCTCTGCGCCAAGGTCGTGAGCGGGTTCATGGCGGAGGTGGACCGCTCGCTGCGCTGGCGCGCCAAGCGCGAGCTCGGCCTGGCGAGCGTCGCAGACGCGCACACGGCAAGCACGTGAGCAGCGTGGGCTGGGCCGGCGGCGATCTGGACCAGAAGTGAGTCAGGGCAGGTACAGCGTGACTCGCCCCAGCACGGTGCGCGGCCAGCCGGGCGTGTAGTGCACGCCGGTCACGGGAGCTGGCTCGTACGCGAGCCGGCTTTCGGTCGCGAAGCTGACCTCGCGCCAGCGCGCGTCGGTGACGTTCTGCACGTCCACGCCGGCTTCGAGCTGCTTCCAGCGCACGCCAGCCGACGCATCGAGCAGAGTGTGGCCCTCGGCGGTGAGCCTTCCCTCCTCCACGGCGGCACGGTCCGCGAGCGCTCTGACGCGAAGCGCCCCGAACGGCGTGTACGGGCCGAGCGCGTGCCGAACGCCGATGCCAGCGGTGAAGGTGCGCGTGGGCGCGAGCGGCACGGGGCTTCCCGACTCGGGTCCGTTACGGTACCCGGCCCGCGCCAGCGTCAGGTCGGCGTCCGCGTAGAGCCAGCCGCCTAGCTTGGCGCGCGCGCCGAGCTCGAGACCGAGACGTCGCGTGCCGCCGGACGCTTCGGTCGTGCCCTCGTCGCCGACCCAGACCTGCTCAGAGTCGAGGTCGAGCAGGAAGGCGCTGACGTACGCGCTCACGCCGCGCCAGGGCTCGACGCGGGTGCCTACCTCGTAGCCGAGGGCCGGCGTGAGCAGGTCCACCGTGCCCGCGGCGCGCACGGCGCCGCGCGCGTCGTTGGAGTGGAAGCCGCGACCGTAGTGCGCCGACAGGTCCCAGCCCGGGACCGGCGTCACCACGACGCCGAGCTTGGGCAGGGCCAGTGACTCCGCGCGCGCACCGCTCGTACGGTTGCCCAGCACGCCCAGGTCCTCGAGCCGGTCCTCGACGCGGACGTCGACGCGCTGCACGCGCAAGCCTGACAGGAAGCGCAGCTGTGGCGTCAGCCTGAGGTCGCCCTCGACGTACAGCGCCGACTGCGTCTCGCTCACGCTCGCGCCCACCCGCTGCCCGAGGCGCTCCCGCTCGCGCTGGTCCCAGAGCGCGTTGTCGATCAGATCGGCGCGGAGCTCGGCGCCGAACGCGGCCGCGAAGCGCGTCCTCCCATGGTGGAGGTGGCGGAGCACGCGGACGTGGCCGCCCAGCGTCGTGCGGTCGTCCACCTGCTCGATGCCGTCCCCGTTCTGTGGGTCACGCGCGAAGAACGTGAAGTTCGAGAAGAGATTCCAGCGCGAGAGCGTCGCGTAGGTGAGGGCCGTGAGCTCCGAGCTGTGCGCAGCCAGCCTGTAGGAGAGAGCCGCCGAGTGCCGCGCGTGCGAGCCGCCCTCGCTCGGATCCACGGAGCCGAAGCGGTCGAGGCAAGGTTCGGCGTACGCGGACGGGCGCGCCGCCCCGGTTTCGCCCTCGCCGCACACCGCCCGCGCGGGGATCTGCCCTGAGCCGTGCCAGCGAGCGGCGTACGAGGACAGCGTGAGCGCGAGCTTCTGGCGCGGTCCGAGGTCGTGGGTGCTGCGCGCGAACAGGCTGGTGCGCCCGAGCTTCTCGGAGTGGACGAACGGTCCGTCCTGGACGCTCGCGTCCGCGGCGACGACGGCGCGCCAATCGTCGTCCAGCGCGGGTGAGGCGACGACCAACCCGCGAGCGACGCCGTGTTGGCCCACCTGCGCGCTCGCGTACGACTCTGGAACGACCTCCGCCAGCTGGAAGTCGATCGCACCCGCCGTGGCGAAGTCACCGAAGCGCGCCCAGTTCGGGCCCTTGTGAGCGTCCAGGTAGATGACGAGCTCCGGGATCAAGAAGCCGAGGTCGGTGTAGCCCTGCCCGTGCCCGTGGCTCGGAAGGTTCACCGGCACGCCGTCCACGAAGAAGGCGACGTCCGTGCCGTGGTCCGCGTCGAAGCCGCGCACGAAGTACTGGGCGGCCTTGCCACCGCCGGCGTGCTGCACCGCGAACGCGCCGGGAACCGTCTCCACCAGATCTGCCGGTCGCCGGCGCGGCCGAAGCTCGAGCTCGCGGCGTCCGACGAGCAGCCGCGATGCAGCCTCCGTCCCCCGGGGATCCTCGTGCACTTCGACCTCCACGGCATCGTGCTCGACGTGATCCGGCCGGGGAGCCTCAGCCGGGTCCGGGTCGTGAGCTGCGACCGCGCAAACGATGGGCCCGGCTCCTGGCGCACGTCTTCGCCGCCGAGCGCGGCGGAGTAGGCGGCGGGCGGCCTACCCAATAATATTGTGATATATTGGGTAGGCCTTGTCCGCCCGGCTCGTCGCCCGCCGCCAGGAGCTCGCGTTCCGTACCCAATACGCCGAGCTGAAAGAGCGCGTCCTCGGCGCGGGGCGCCTGCTTGCGGGGACTCCCGGGAGCCTCGCACTGCGCGCCGGCTCGGGCCAGCCGCACTGGTACCGGGTGTTCTACCCTTTTCCTGGAAAGCAGTCGGAGGAGCACGTCTGCCGGGACGGAGATCGCGCGACGCTCGAGGCGATGCGGGAACGCATCGAGCTCTCCGAGTGGGTGTCGCGGCAGATCTCGGCCCTGCGCAAGCTCGGCTTTCAAGTCGCCGACAAGCCCTCGGCGCGCGTGCTGGTCGAGCTCCACAATCGCGGAGCGTTTGCGGCCGGGTTGGTGCTCGTGGGCACGCTCAGCTTCATGGCCTGGTTGAACGAGCTCGGAGTCGTCGCCGTCGCGGCCCGCACGCAAGACATCGACCTGGCACGCCTCGACCCGCTCGACCTCGACCTTCCGCTGGAGCTGCTACCGGCGCTTCAGTCCACCGGCCTACGCTTCCACGCGGTCCCCGGCTGGTCGTCCAAGTCACCGCCCACGTCGGCGAAGCTGCCGGGCGCACACGGCCTGCGCGTGGATGTCCTCTGCGCGGGCAGGCACCTCGGCAAGGTCGCTGCGCTCGCCGACCTCGGGTGGGCGGGACAGGTCGTGCCGCACTTCGACTACCTGCTCGAGGAGCCCAGCGACGCGGCAGTTCTCGCAGGCGGTCATTGTGTGCCAGTGCGTGTGCCCCACGCAGGCCGTTGGGTCTGGCACAAGCTCTACTCGAGCACCCAGCGTCGCGCGTTCCCCGAGAAGGCCACGAAGGATCGCCAGCAAGCGCTCACGCTGGCAGTGATGCTGGCGGACGACGACCCCGATGCCTTGACCGTCGCGGCTGCCGAAGCGCCCCGCGCGATGATGGCCGCGGTCCGCCCTCTGTCGGGCGCGTTGGCGAAGGAGCTCGCCGGGCAGAAAAGCGCCGCGGAGCTCCTGCGGGCGTGCCTCTCCTCCCGCCGCTGACCCACGGCGACGAGTGGCGTGCAACTCAGCGCGCGGAGTGCATCGCCCGACGGAGGCCAGTCACTTCGCCGCGGGCAGCACTTGGCTGAGGGAACGCGTCCTCGGCGCCCGCTCGCAAGTCGATGTCCCGAGCGGCCGTCACTGAACGGGGATGCGCGCGAGAAACCCCTCGGTCGCCCCCTTCGCCGACGGTGAGATCGGCGCGCCGGTGCGTCCCGCGGGACCGGCGAGAGCGGCGGCACCGCGAGCGGCAGCGCCCTTGCTGTGGATCACACTGTGGAGTAGGCTCCACAGTGTGAAGACGATTCAGGTCGTGATGGACGACAAGACACTGAGGGTGGCCGATCGCGAGGCGCGTAGCGCCGGGCTCAACCGCTCTGCGCTGATTCGGCGCGCCGTCGCGTTCTACTCGGCCAAGCGCGCCGAGGCCGAGCTCGAGGCACGGCACCGAGCAGGCTACCAGCGGAAGCCCGTCGCGCCGGGTGAGTTCGACGCGTGGGACTCGGTGCAGGCATGGCCGGAGAAGTAGCTCGCGGCGACATCCGCATGGTGCGGTTCCCCGCGCCGGACAAGCAACGTCCCGTCCTCGTGTTGACACGAACCTCCGCGATTCGCTTCTTGAATCGAGTGACGGTGGCGCCGGTCACCTCGACCATCCGCGAGATCCCCACGGAGGTCGTGCTGACCGAGGACGACGGGGTCCGCGCGCGCTGCGCGGTGAACTTGGATCACGTCGTCACGGTTCCGAAGGCCGCGCTCGGGCGGCGCGTGAGCGGGCTCGCCAGCGAACGGATGGTCGAAGTGTGCAAAGCACTCGGTTTCGCGCTCGGCTGCAGCTGAGCCCGAATGTGTCGTTCAGCGCGGGCAGGTCATGTGCTTCTCGGGGTGCTCGCGGTAGTCCTGCGAGTCGACCTCGGGGCAGGCGTCGCGGATCGCTTGCTTGAGCGCGGTGACCTGCTGATGATCCAGCGCCATCGAGTCGTAGACCAGCGGCACCGCGCCCGTGCCGTGCTGCACCTCGTCGGGCAGCTTCGCGCAGTCGCCGGCGGCCTCGCCGGTTTGCCAGATCTCCTGGAAGTTTTCCACGAAGCCCGAGACCATTGCCGCTGCCGGTCATGAGCGCGGCGCCGAGCGCGGAGAAGGCACTCGCGCGCAGGCCGTCCACGATCATGAACTCGTGGTGCATGATCTCGTTTACGAAGCGGACGTCGATGTCCTTGGCCTCGATCTGTGCGGACTTGCTGCCCGCCGGTGACTTGGCCTCGTCTCGCGCGGGCTCGAAGAGGAAGCGCCGGCCGGGCAGCTCGAGGCGCCTTTGGACGAGAGCTTCTTCAGCGCCGCCGGGCACGGCGTCGAGCTCTTCGAGCGTCGCGAAGGCGACACCCTGCGCGCCCGCGCGCGCCTGCACGATGCGCTTCGCCGCCGTCGAGTGCACGCCTGCCGCGCGCAGCGTCGCCACGTCCGAGCTCGGGTCGTTGGCGAAGAGCAGCGCTGCGTCGACCTGACACTGTGTCAGCGTGGAGTCGCGCCTTGCCCGGCGCTGGGATGCTCGCGTTCTCGGCGTTGGCTGCATCGATCCTGAGCGCTGCTTGTGCCGTCGAGCCCGTCCCCGAGGACCTTGCCCGGGGCGAGGCGTACATTGTCCTACACTGTAGGCTATTTCAAGACATAGAGCTGGCCCGTCTGCGAAACGTCTGCCTGTCGCAGAGCGCCGCCGAGCCGGCGCGCCTGGCGGCAACAAGCGAGTGCGGGCGCCTTCGGAGTGAAGGCGGCGCCGTCGGCGCGGTTGCCGCCGGCGGCTTCACCACCCCAGATGATCATCTCGGTGCCGGTCCAGATGGCGGTGTGCTCCGCCCGCGCGACGAACCCCGACGGCGCGCCGAGTGGCGTCCCCGTGTTGCTTCCGGGGTCGTAGATCCCGCCGTCTGCGACGTTCCCGGTGGCAGTGCCTCCACCCCATACGATCATCTTGCTACCCGTCCAAACCGCGCTGTGCCCGGAGCGCGGAGCCGGCTGATTCGCGGTCGACTTCGCTGTCCACGTATCGTTCGACGGGCGATTGCGCGCTCCGTCCGCCACTAGGAGGATTCGGATGCCCGCGCGCGTATCAGCCCTCACGGAGGTCTGCGATGCGAGCGGCGTGGGGCTTGGCGGCGGGGCTGATGTTCATCGCCGGGTGCGGATCGACCGAGCGGGACTCGAATCCCGGGGCTGGCGCCGCCGGCGGCACGGGCGGGAGCGGCGGAAGCGGTGGTGCGCCGAGCTGCGCGCCGGTCACGACCGGCGTGTGCGTGACGGACGTGCCTGCGCTCGCGGTCGAGCAGGGGCTTTGTGAAAACGGCTGGTGCTGGGAGAACCCGCTCCCGATCGGGGCCGAGGCCACGGGGATCTGGGCGGCATCGCCCACCGACGTGTGGGCTGCGACCCGCGACGGCGCGCTGCACTTCGACGGCAAGAGCTGGCAAGTGCAGGACCCGGAGCTCGACCTCGAGGCCATCTGGGGCTCGGCCTCGAACGACATCTGGGCGCTGGGCTTCATGGGCAACTCCGTGCGCCACTTCGACGGCTCGAGCTGGTCTTCCGTCAACACTGGCGCCAACGGCTACTCGGACCTGTCCGGGAGCGCCGCGAACAACGTGTGGCTGGTCAGCTTCGACGGCGACGTGATGCGCTTCGACGGAGCGACCTGGAAGTCGCTGCCCTCGCCCTCCCAGGACCTGTCCACGGTCTGGACGCTGTCAGCCGATCAAGCTTGGGTGGGCACGCAATTCGGCAAGGCGCATGTGTGGAACGGCTCGAGCTGGACGGAGATCCCGGCCGGGCTACAGGTCGTAGAGACCGTCTGGGCGAGTGGCCCGAACGACGTGTACATCGGTGGCTCCATCGCTGCGGCGGCGGCCGTGGCCCACTTCGACGGCGCGTCGGTGAAGCTCGTGAGCTTGCCGTCCGAGCTCGTCCAGACGGGACGCGTGTCGAAGATCTGGGGGCTGTCCAAGAACGACGTCTGGATCGGCACCGAGTTCGGCGGCGTCGCCCATTTCGCCGGCGACGCGGTCAAGACCGTTCAGTCGCCGCTCGAGGCGCCGACCTCGGCCTGGCTCAACGGCTTCTCGGGTTCCGCTTCCGGAGACGTCTGGGCGGCGGTCGGCAGCTCCAACAACGGCGGCACGCTGATGCATTGGGATGGGAAGGCCTGGTCGACCGAGGGGCTGCTCACCTCGCAGGTGCTGACCGCCACCTGGGGCAGCGCCTGGAACGACACCTGGGTGGTGGGCAACGATGGAACGCTCTTGCACTTCGACGGCGCGACCTGGGCTCGCGACGCGTTGGGCACCGTGAACCTGACTTCGGTGTGGGGGCGATCAGGCTGCGACGTGTGGGTCACCGCCTGGGATGGCGCGCTCTGGCACTACGACGGCAAGCAGTGGAAGGTGGCGGCGACCGCCGGCGGCGCCCTCTACGACGTGAGAGGCGCGCCGTCGGGAGAGCTCTGGCTTGCCGGAGCCGAGGGGTTGCTTCGTTTCGACGGTGTCGCGTTCGAGATCTTCGAGCCGCCCGCGCTACCCGTCACCGCCGTGGTTCGCCGGGTGTGGCCCCTCGCTGACGGCTCGGTGTGGGTGACGAGCCCGAAGTCGGTCCTCCACTTCGACGGTGCAACGTGGACCGAGCACCCTCAGGGAGCCGATCCGGATCTCCGCGCCATCTGGGCTCGAAGCCCGACGGACCTCTGGGTCGGCGGCCAGCACGGAACCTTTCACTACGACGGCGCGACGTGGACCAAGCCGGACACCTTGGGCGGCACCTCGGCGTTCTGGGGCTGCGGCGACACGCTTTATTCAGCTGCCTACTCCAAGATCCGCCGTCACCAGGGCGGGGCCTGGACCGAGACCGAGCTCGGAAAATCGCCTGTCTTCGGCTTGTTCGGCGCCGACCCCGGCCACCTGCTCGCGGTCGGCGGCTTCGGCGGTCTGCGCCGACTCGGCAAGTGACGTACGGGACGGGCCGCGCTCACTTGCTGTACACCAGAAACTCTCGCCCCACGGTTGCGGTCGGAGCGGGGCCCGGAATCCTCTCTTCACGCTTGCAGCCGGTGAGCCCCGAGATCGATGCCGCGACCATCGCCGCGAGCGTGCCCGTCGCCACTGTCTTCGCCACGCCGAGACGTTAGCGCGTTCGTCCGGCGCGTGCGTCGCAGAAACACCCGTCAGGCAGGCGTCGATCCGATCGAGCTGCGCTAGCGCGCGTTGCGAGAGGACGATTCTCGCGCCCGCCGGGCTCGCAGAGAAGCCAGGTACTCGTCGAAGTCGATCACGTCGCCGGCATCGACATCGGCGAGCCCTTCGTCGATCGACTTCAGGAGCTCGGCGCGCTCCTGGTCATCCATCTCGTCCCCCGGCGTAGCGCTCCGCACGAGCACCGCAACCTCAGCGCCCTCGGGCAGCTCCGCGGGCTCATCGAAGGCGATCTGCCCGTTCTTCACGTGCGCCTTGAGGGCGTGCATGGCCGAAAGATAGCACCGCCCCGCGCGGACACCCAGGCCTGGCGCGACGACCTTGGAAGCCCCTGAAGAGGGACGGCACGCGCGCGCTCGTGTTCGAGCCCGCAGACCTCATTCTGCGCCCCGTGGCCGCCGTGCCGCATCCTCGCTTTCAGCTGCTCATGCCGCCGAGCACGAGCCGCCGCCCGCACGTGGCGATCAGCTCGAGCTCATCGCTGCGCTCGACGACAAGGAGCGTTGCACGCCGTCCACCGCCGCCGGGTCCGGCACGAAAACGCGGAGGTAAGCCGGTGGCGCCGCCACCGGTTGCGCGCCCGGGCCGCATGGCGCAGGGTCTCGCTCGTGCGCTGGCCAGTGACTTTGGCATGCACGTTCTCGATCGCCTGCTTGGTCGTTGACCCGGCCTGCTCTCCTCGCCCCGAGCCCGACGTCCCGCGGACCGCGGAGGCTCCGCCCGCCCGCGCGGACGCGGGCACGCCGATCGACGCCTCGGCATCTGCCAAGCCGCCTTGCAGGCTCGAGGTCCCCGCTGACGGGACACCCTGCCAACCAGGCGAATTGGACTACCGCGGGAACCTCACGGGGTGCTGTCCTGCCACCTGCGACGCGACGGGTCGCTGGAGACCCGCGGGGCCGTGCGTGATGGCACTCTGCGAGAGCGGCCGCGCGTACTTCGCCCGGGGCGGTTCCGAACCTGACGCTGACAGCGTCGCCATTAGCGCTGCCCGCTTGAAGCAGAGCTCCGGCCGGTACTACGTACTCGGCCAAATTGCTCCGGACGAGCGGGACGTTCAGGGTTTGGATCTCGCACGCGCGAACGCGGTCAAGGCCCGCCTGGTTGCCCTAGGCTTCTGCGAAGAAAAGTTCGTCCCGCTCGCCGGTGGCATCATCGGTGGGCTCACGGAGGGCTCGCGGCTTCCGGACCGAATGCGCCCGCTCGGCCAGCTCATTCGGATCTCCGAACACACCGATCAAGAACTTCGCGACGCAGGGATCCTCGGCTGATCCCCGCACGCCGGGTCGCCTCGCCTCACTCCGCGCAGCCCATCCCCAGTGGCCCCGCCGTGAGCAGATACTTCGGGCTCGTCTTCCTGCCTCCCCTTAGCCGGTGAGCGCGAGCAGTGGCGTCTGGCCAAGACCACTCACGTCCGTTCCGATGCTCGAGCGCGCGCGGGTGGAGGGGACGCGTCGTTCCGAGCTAGCAGCGCCGTCGCTTCGAGGAAAGCGACGCAAGGTTCTTCGCCTTTGGCTCGTATCCAGCACCGCGAGCGCGGGCGCGCAGGTTCTCTTGCCGCCAACACGCACGGCTCGCTGCTGCGCTACGCATGGCAGATCACGTCAAGACCCACGATGTCGAGACCGACGAAGTCCTCGTCGTGCGTGAGCAGGGGCGCCGCATACAAAACCGCCGTCGCCGCGATCCAGGCATCTCCCGCCTCCATTCGCCGACCCTTTCGTCGCGCCGCCGTCATGACCCGCGCCCAGGTTTGTCCGAGCTCGGTCGAGTACGGCACGACGACGAAGCGAGACAGGAAGTGCTCGAGACCCGCACGCTGGGCGTTGCCCCAGCGGCTCTCTTCCGCCCATGCCCAGAGCTCAGCAACGGTCTGGAAACTCACCGCGAGGATCATCCCGCGCATGTGGGGTTCATACGCGGCCCGAACAGACGACCCCACCCTGCGTGGATGGATCAGACTGGCCACGCTGGTGTCGAGGAGTACGGAGCTCACTTGGCTTGCCGCTGAGCTGCGGACGCCTCGCGGCGCGAAGAGCGGTGCTTCGCGAGAAAAGCGTCGAGCGCGTCTGGATCGTCATCGACTGGCCAGAGCGCGCTCACCGTCTCGAGTTGTTGCACCGGCTTCACGTCCTGCTCTGCGGCAAGATCAGCGAGCGAACGCGCCTGCTGTTCCGGCGGCGGCTGGCTCCCAGGCTTCTCGGCGTGCGCCATGATCGGAAGAATACCGCTCGAGCTGTGGCGACGCAAAGGCTCGGTCGGATCAGCGGAGGCCGCGTTTCGCGTTCCCGCGCGGTCCGCCGTGTGCAGTCCGCCGTACTGCGCCTCACTCCGCGCAGCCCATCCCGAGTGGCCCTGCCGTGAGCAGATACTTCGGGCTTGGGCACGACTTCACGCAGACCGGCAGGTTGCAGCCCGCGCTGCCCTTCGGCACCACGTACGTGCAGCCGCCGGCGCCGCAGCTGTGACGCACGCCGGTGGCGGCGTCTTGACCGAAGCCTTGCTTGGGGGCGGTGACGCAGATTTTCCTGCCTCCCCCTCGCGTCGCTTCGCTCCGCGGTCCCCTCCAAGCCCGGTGCGCGCGAGCGGGGACGCCCTGCCAAGACCGCCCGCCTCGTGCCATTGCTCGCGCGTACGCGGGCGGAGGGGACGCGTCGCTCCGAAGACACACGCGCGGCGCTGCCCGTGGCGTGGCTTGCCGATCCATCGAGCCGCGCGTAGGTTTGAGGCGTGGCCGCAGCAGAACTCGACGCACTTCTGGAGAAGCTCCGACGTCTGCCACCCAAGCAGCTCGAGAGGGTGAAGCATCTCGTCGACGAGCTCGCCCCGGGCACGTCTGACGGGGGCGGCCGATTTGCTGCGCTGGTTGGGACGCTGGGACGTGATGAAGCAGAAGCAATGGCGCGTGCCATCGAAGACTGCGAACGGATCGACCTGAGTGCCTGGTAGCATCATTCCGGATACCAACGCGTTCATCGCGCTCCTGGCGGGTGACGCCAGAGTAGCCGCGATTCTGGACGCAGCGGGCGACGTCCTCGTGTCTGCCGTCGTTCTTGGAGAGCTCACCTACGGCGCCCTGAATTCGCGCATGGCTGATACGAACCTGGCCAGAATCCGGGCGCTCCGCGACGAATGCCGATTCGCGGCCGTAGACGAAGCGGTGGTGGCGGCCTACGGCCGCGTGCGTCTCGACCTCAAGCAGCGCGGGAGACCGATCCCTGAGAATGACATCTGGATCGCGGCGACAGCGATCGCTTCGGGCGCCGCGGTGCTGACGCGCGACGAACACTTTCAGGAGATCGACGGTCTGGCCCTCATGTCTTGGACCTGAGGTTCCCTACTCCGCGCAGCCCATCCCGAGTGGCCCTGCCGTGAGCAGATACTTCGGGCTCGGGCACGACTTCACGCAGACCGGCAGGTTGCAGCCCGCGCTGCCCTTCGGCACCACGTAGGTGCAGCCGCCGGCGCCGCAGCTGTGACGCACGCCGGTGGCGGCGTCTTGACCGAAGCCTTGCTTCGGCGCGGTGACGCAGAAGCCGAAGATGTTGACCTTGCCGGCGGGGCAGCCGCTGTTCTGCGCGACCGGGCAGGTGTTGAAGTGACGCGGGCTGCCGTCGGGGCAGGGCGGCACGCAGATCGGGATGCCGCTGTCGGGCGCGGTGCCGGGCGGGCAGTCGCCGGGGCTCTGCGCGGGCGGCGTGGGCTCGCCGGGCTTGTTGGGTTTGTCGCCGCCGCTCGGCGTGCTCACGTCCACCAGGTACGAGTAGCGCAGGTTCGTGAGCAGCGTCTTCTCGTGGATCCAGGCGTAGCCGCCGTCGCCCCACTTGGTGCCCCAGCTGTTGTGGATCAGGTAATACGTGCCGTTGCTCTGCACCTTGTAGCCCGCGAGCACCATCGCGTGCCCCGAGCCCGAGTAGCGGAAGTCGCCGTCGGGGATCACCGCGGGCGAGCCCTTCACCGCCTGGAAGGCGTCGTCGACCCACATCGCGAACCACACGTCCTGGCCCTTGGCGATGGCGCCTTTGATCTCGGAGAGATCACCGTCGGGCAGGCGCGTGATGTTGGTGACCTTGGCCGTGGGCGCCGAGTCGAGCTGGCCCAGCTTGGCGCTGTCCACCGGTTGGCGGCACGACACGTTCAGCATCGAACCGCAGTCGCAGCCCGAGCCCGACCAGTACTTGCAGGCCTCGACCTTGTCGTAAGGCCACGAGCCCTCGCTGCCGAGCGCCTTGCCCTTGTTGGCCGACGCGGCATCTTGCATCGTGGGGTAGTGATAGCGCGCCCAGACCTGCATCACGCTCACGTTGCCGGGCGTGCCGGTGGTGGTGGCCATGGCGTGATCGATGGCGGTCGAGAGCGAGAAGCCGGTGCACGCACCGACGGGGCCTTGATTGCGCACCGGGCCTTCGGTGCCCGCGGCGCGGTGATCGACCACGGTCGGTAAGGGGTCGGCGCCTTCGTGCGCGGGGCTCGCGTTGAACGCCTTGCGACGCACCACGTACTGGCTGGCCTCGGCCACGTTGGCGTAGGTGGGCGTCATGCAGTCGAGCAAGAACTGCTCGCCGCCGACGTTCGCCACGCCGCAACCCTTGATCCCCTTGGCCGCGGGCGGCTGCGAGGGTTGGCCGCCGGGTTGCGTGGGCTGGCCCCCGGGCTGGGACGGCTGGCCGGGAAAGCCCGGGATGGGCGGGATCGGGATGCCGCCGAGGTTGCCCCAGCCTGCGGGCGGCGGCGGGATCTGAAACGCCGACGCGGGCGGGGGAGGGGGCAGCGGCGGAAGCTGGAAACCCCAGAACGGTGCGGGCCGCTGCGCGGGCGGCGGCGGAGCCTGCGGGGGCGGCGGGTTTTGCGCGACGGCGTAGCCGCCGGGGTAGGGCGCGGGCTGGTACGCCGGGCGGCTCTGGCCGGTGGTGCAGCCGTGGGCAAAACCAAGGGACACGAGGCAGAGGGCGAGGGTGCGGTTCGGGGTCACGGGCTTCGTCCGATCATACGTCAACTCACCGAGGTGGCTTCCACGGAGTTGGACGTTCGACCCGGTCAAATCCCCCAGAGCCTGCGGTCTTGTGTGCGCATGTAAGCCGTGGTTCACCCAGCGGGCGATGACTCAAGACGAAGCCAAGCTGCTTGCTGCGCGTGCCGCCCTCGAGCTTCTGCCCAAGGCCGGGGTGATCGGGCTCGGCTCGGGCTCGACCGCCAAGCTGTTCATCGACGGTGTGGGCGAGCTGGTGAAGAAGGGGCGCACCTTGGTCGGGGTAGCCACCAGTGAGGCCAGTCGCGTGCAGGCCACCGAGCTTGGCATCCCGCTCTTGCCCGATGAAGGCCCCTGGGAGATCGCCCTGACCGTGGACGGCGCCGACGAGGTCAGCGAGCGCCTGGACCTGATCAAGGGCGGCGGTGGCTGTCACGCCCGGGAGAAGATCGTCAACTATGCGTCCAAGCAGAACGTGATCATCGTGGACGAGAGCAAGCTCAGCGTGAAGCTGGGCGAGAAGTGGCCGGTGCCGGTCGAGGTGCTGGGCTTCGGGCACGAAAGCACGGTGCGGGCGCTCTCGGGTTTCGGCAAGGTGGTGCTGCGCACCCGCGCGCATCGCCCCTGGATGACCGACGCGGGCAACTACATCTACGACGTGCACCTCGGGCCCATCGACGATCCGGCGGAGGTCGATCGCCGCCTGCGATCCGTGGTCGGGGTGGTCGAGACCGGGCTGTTCGTCGGGCGGGCCGATCGCGTGATCGTGGCCGGCCCGAACGGGGTGCGCGAGCTGGGTTTGCCGCGCTGACCGGCAGCGGTTTGGAGGCGCCGCGAACGGCGCTATGCTTGGCCCCGTGAAAGCTCGACCTCTGGTTGTCGCGGCGTGGCTGGGCGGGGTGTCGGTTCTGGTGGCGGGCAGCGCGTTTGCGCAGGCCACCCCGCAATCGCCCTTCCGGCGCGCCGAGCCCTCGCGCCAAGACCTGCCGATCAACCCCTGGGACGCGCCCGCCGTGGCCAGCGACGAGCCGGCCGCCAAGGCCCCGCCGAACGACCCGGCGGCGCCGGGCGAGAACCCCCTCGATCGCGCGCGCCGTCAGGTGGTGGTGCTTCAGCGTGGCGGCAAACCCCTGGGCATGGGCAGCGTGCTGGCGGGGGACGGCCGCGTGCTCACCGCGCTCTCGATCTTGGGCCATGGCAACAACGTGGACGCGCGCTTCGCGGACGGCAGCGTGGTGGCGGTCCGCCTGGTGCACAGCGATCGCGCGTGGGACCTGGCGCTGGTGGCGCCGGCCACCCCGCGCACCGAGCCGGGTCTGCGCGCGTCGCGCACCACGGGCGCCCCGGGCGTGAAGCTGACCGCGTTCGGGCCCGGGGCGAAGGCCCTTGCCACCGTCCCCGTTCGAATCAAGTCCGAGGCGAACCTGGTGGGCGGTGACGGCGCTTCGCTCGAGCGCGCGCAGCTGCTGGACGAGAAGCACAAGCCCACCGAGCTGGGCTCGCCGGTGATCGACGAGAAGGGCGACGCCGTCGCCATCTTGGCGCAGGCGTGCACCGGGCCTGCAGACAAGCCGTGCACGCTTGGCGCGTTCGCCGCTCCAGTCTTCGCCATCAAAGAGTTCTTGCGCGGGGTGGCGGGCCCGAGCCCGCAGCCGGCGCCGCCGTTCGGGCTGCGCGTCACGGCGCACGACGCCGGGGTGGTGAAGGGGCTGCGGGTGCTCAGCGTCGCTCCGCGCTCGCCGCTGGCCTTCGCCGGGCTCTCGCCGGGCGCCGACACCATCGTCGCCGTGGACGGCGTTCCCGTGGCCACCGCTGACGCGCTGGTGAGCGCGCTGCGCGCGTCGGGTCGCACCGCGCAGCTTCTGGTCTACGGCCAGGCGCGCTTCCGCACGGTTCGCCTCGACCCGCGGGGGCCAGGCCGAGGGGGCTTCCGGCAACTCGATCCCCTGAAGCGCTGGCCCGCGCGGCGCCGCCCCCGGCCGCGCCCCGGGCTGCGAGATTGAGCTCGGAATCGCCAAAACACCGCGCTTTTGACAGAACGACGGGTGCATCGTTTCCCCCTCTAGGCTCCGAAGGGTCGGGCTGGTAAAAGGACTTGGCGGAAACTCGTCAAGCGTTCCGCGGAATTACCCGTGAGTCGGCCCCTGCGCATCGAGGTTGCTGGCCAGACCGATGTCGGTCGGAAGCGCAACCACAACGAAGACAACTTCGCCATATTTGCGGAGTACGGCCTGTACGTCGTTGCAGACGGCATGGGTGGTCACGCCTCGGGCGAGGTCGCATCCAAGATGGCCGTCGACACGCTGCAAGAGTTCTTCGCGGCAACGGCGGACGATCCCGAGCGCACCTGGCCCTACAAGATGGACCGCACCAAGGGGTACGAAGAGAACCGCTTGGTCACCGGCATCAAGCTCTGCAACCTGCGCATCTACGAGCAGGCGCAGCGCAACGCCAAGCAACGCGGCATGGGCACCACCCTGGTTGCCCTGTTCGCGGTGGAAGACGGCGTCTATCTCGCGCACGTCGGTGACAGCCGAATGTACCGGGTGCGCGACGGCAAGATCGAGCAGCTCACCGAAGATCACTCGCTGCTCAACGACTACAAGAAGATGAAGCGCCTGACGGAGGAAGAGATTGCGAACTTCCCCCACAAGAACGTGATCGTGCGCGCCCTGGGCATGAAGGACACGGTCAAGGTCGACACGCGCTTCGAGGCGCCGCGCGCCGGCGACACCATGCTGCTCTGCACCGACGGGCTCTCGGGCCCGGTGACCGACGAGAAGATCTGCGACATCGTGGTGAACGCGCCAGATTTGCCCTCGGCCACCAGCCGGCTGATCGAGGCCGCCAACGAGAACGGCGGCCCCGACAACATCAGCTGCATCTTGGCCCGCTGGATCGAGTGATCACGCTCCCTTTCGGGCGGCGGCTCCGTCCAGCACCGATCGCACCGCTTCCAGCAGTCGCTCGGGCGTGAAGGGCTTGGGCAGGAAGGCCTCTCGCGCTTCGCCCACGCTGGTGCGAAGAATCGAGTCCTCGTTGTAGCCCGACATGAAGAGCACGCGCAGCTGGGGCGCCAGCCGCCGCACTGCGTCGGCCACGGCCCGGCCGCCCATCTTCGGCATCACCACGTCGGTGAGCAAGAGGTCGATCTCCTCCGCGTGACCCTCGAACAGCTCGAGCGCCTCGGGCCCGTCGGGCGCGATCAGCACGACGTATCCCTCGCCGCGAAGCACGCGGGCGGCAACGTTGCGCACGTCGGGCGAGTCGTCCACCACCAAGATGGTCGCTCGTGCTTCGTCGCGCGCGCGGGTGGCGGGTCGCGCGCTCACCGTGGGCGCTGGCGCGTCGCACGCAGGGAACTGGAGCTCGAAGCACGTCCCTTCGCCCACGCGGCTCGTCACCTGGACCGCGCCGCCGCTCTGCTTGACGAATCCGTAGACCATTGCCAGCCCCAGACCGGTGCCCGCGCCCCTTGGCTTGGTGGTGAAGAAGGGCTCGAAGACGTGGGCCAGCGTCTCGGCGTCCATGCCCTCGCCCGTGTCGCGGACGCAGATGGCGACGCACCGCTCGGCGGGCAGGCTGGCCCCCGCCGGGGCCGCTGCCGCATCGCGCCGCGCCACGCCCACCACCAACCGGCCGCCCTGGGGCATGGCGTCCCGCGCGTTCACCGTCAGGTTGAGCAGGGCTTGCTCGAGCTGCGTCCGATCGGCGCGAAGCCAGGCCGAGCTCTCCTCGAGCTCGAGGTCGAGCGCGATGTCGGCGCGGAGGGCCCGTTGCATCAGCTTCAGAAGCCCGCGGACGACTTCGTTGGCGTCGAGCACCACGGGCTGGAGCGTCTGCTTGCGACTGAACGAGAGCAGCTGCCGCGTGAGCTCTGCCGCCCGCTTCGAGGCCGATACGATCTCTTCGGCGTCTTCCCGCGCTTGGCCCGCGGCGAGCGAGGCCTTCAATGACTCGCCCGCCATCAGGATCAGAGTGAGCAGGTTGTTGAAGTCGTGGGCCACCCCGCCGGCAAGCCGCCCGACCGCCTCCATCTTCTGCGCCTGCACCAGCTGCGCCTCGAGCTCGAGGCGCGGCGTTGCGTCGGCGGCCAACAGGACCAGCACGGGCTCGTCCCCGATCTCGGCCCGATGCACGCGCACGTCGACGGGGTAGGTGGTGCCGTCGGCGCGGCGGTGCTTCCCCGAGTAGTTTGCCCGGTCGCGCCGCCCGCTCGAGACCTCGGCCAGCTGCTCGGCGATTGCGCCCCCGGCAGAGTCGGGCGCGATCCGTTCCAGGGACAGCTGGGTCAGCCGTTCTGCGTCGTAGAGCGTGGCCAGGCGCGCGCGCGCGTTCGTCTCCAGGATCTGAAGCGAGCTGGCGTCGAGGATGTAGAGCTCTTCGTTCGACTCGTCGAGCGCGCGCCCCAGGCGTGCCGCTCGCTCTTCGACGCGGCGCAGCTCGAGCTCACTCTGCTGCCGCTGCAGGGCCTCGCTCAGGCTGCGCGCCCGGGAACGCATGCGGAAGGCGGCGCCGATGCTTGCCAGCGCCAGCACCACCAGGCCAGCGATCGAGCGGGCGATGGATGCGTGGCGGCCCAGCGGGGCCAGGGCCTCTGCGCGGTCGATCTTGGTCACGATGCCCCAGCCGCCGACGCCGATGCCCCGAGTGGCTGCCAGGACGGGAGAGCCGCGATAGTCGACGAACTCGCCCACCCGGCTTTGGCCAGTGACTGCGATGGTCGCTGCCAAGCTCGCGTCGGCGGGCGGCACCAGCAAGAGCGGCTTGGTCGGGTCTTTGCCGTGGCGGCGCGGGGATGCGAAGACCAGCTCGTTGCCCAGCGCGCCGACCAGCAAGGTCTCGCCGGTGAGGGTCGTCTCCATTCCCGTGAGGCGCGGGTGCAGCTCGGTGCGCGGGTCCATTTCCAGGATCACGACGCCGGCGGTTTCGCCGCGCACCGGCGACGAGAACGCGACGTGGGCGCCGGTGTCGACCACCATCACCTGGGCCTGCTGGGTGCGGAGCGTTCGGTCGGCCAGATCGCGCACGCTGGGGTGGGACTCGGCCGTTGGCGCTCCGGCCACCACGGTGAGGTCGGCGGACAGGACGTACGCTTCGGTGTATCCGTAGGACTCCCGGAAATGCTCGAGGGCCTGAGTCAGCTCGGCGGGTGGTGCGCGTTCACCCCGGGCGGCGTTGGCCAGGGCCGCGCGCGTGAGCGGGCTGTGGGCCATGACCTGGGCGTCGGCGCGCCGCTCGAAGAACCAGAGTCGCGCGACCTCGGCGCGGTGCGCAGCCGTCGCGTCCACTTCGCGGCGCCACGAGTCGAGCAGCCGCTCGCGCTCGCGCCCGACGAAATGCTGGGCCACCAGGGCGCCGACCACGCCCGCCGCCGCGATGCCCACGAGCCACCGGACTCGCCCGCCCCCCTCGAGCCGACGTGAACCCATCCCGAGATCGGGATCGTACGCGCCGGCGAGCAGGAGGTCGAGTGTCAGCCGAGGTCGAGCTCACGGCTCGCTGGCGCCCATGCCCAGCGTGACCGAGAGGCCCGCCGACGTGAAGGTCTTGGCGGTGGTTTGTTCGGCGTTTTCGACGTGCGGCATGCGCCCGACCGCGCCGTGCAGCGCAATGCGCCCGCCGTGCAAGATGCCGTGGAGGTGCCGCGCCAGATCGAGCGCAATGCCCCCGGCTGCCGTCGGGTAAAAGCCCGACGCCTGGGCGTGCGTCGTGGAGAAAGGCGGGTCGCCACAGTCCACGCCCCAGCGACCGTTGGCATCGAGGCAATAGTCGCCGTTGGCATCCAGGCCCATCAGACCCAGGCTGCCGAACAGGTGCACCTCGACCCACTTGCTCTGGGGCGTGGCACGCAGATCGAGCGCTGCCTCGGCGCCACCGCGCGTGGCTTCGTACGACGCCCCGGACGCCGAGCCGTGGCCATAGCCGCCGTACACCACGCCGCCGACGGCGAGCATCTTCTGCGAATCGACGTGCGCGCGATAGCGCACCATCGGCTCCGGGAAACCGCCGTTGTCGCCATCACCCACGAAGCGGCCGCCGACCGAGAGGCCCGGTAGCCCGATCAGATCGCCGGGCTCGAACATCACCGCGGCCTGCTGGATTGCCGCGCCCCGCGGCTGTTCTTGCACCGCTTCCGACAGGTAATACCCGGGCACGGCGGCGATCTGCGCCTCGCCGCCGGGGCGGGGCGTGGGCACCACGGATTGCCCGGTGACCATCGGCATTGGGCCGAGGGTGGTGCAGCTGCACATCACGAGAGGCAAGACGAGCAAGGCTCTTCGCATCACCCCCACCTTAGCAGCGAGCGTGCCAGCTCGAAGTGCGCGACGAAGCTCGGGCAAGACCCGACGGCGCGTGACCCGGGAACCTCAGGTGTGCGCCCCGCTCACGGGAACTGATGCGCAATCGCCAGACCGTGGTGGTCGCGCCGGTTGTAGTACTTGAAATCTTGCCAGCTTCGCTGCCACTCGGCCCGAAGCATCAGCCCGTCATAGATGCGGACGCTGGCGCCCAGGCCGACCATGAACGACATGTCGGCGCCCCAGGTCCCGAGGCGGGGAGCGGAATAGAGCCAGGTCTGATCGAACAACCGCAGCGCCAGCGGCGTCGACGTGGCGAACCACGCGTAGCCCACCTCTTGCTCGAACGCGGCCGCGAAACGGTCGAAGCGGATCGGAGTGAAGCGCGCCGCCAGGCCGCCGGCCGCCGCGTCGTCGTCGAACGCCGCGATGCCGGTGAGCGCGAAGCCGCGCACCACGTCGCCGCTCAGCCAGGCTTGCCCCGCGCTGGCTGGGTCTTCGGTCACATACGGTCGTGGCGAGACTTGCGACAGCCCGAACCCCGCCTCGATCCGACGGTCGGGCATCAAGCCCGACGCGGGCCGAAAGCTCGAGACGGGGCCACAGCCGACCAGCACCAGCCCGACCAACCAGCGCAGCATGGGCGTGTCAGGGGGGAGCGGCGTCCCAGTCGTAGGCCTGCTCGAGGTGGACGATCAGCGGCAGGTGATCGGAGCCACCGGCGTTGGTGACCCAGGCGTTCAGCGGCTCGAAGGCCGCGTCGAACAGCACGTGGTCCAGCGTCTGAGTGAACTGGTTCGCCACCGAGTTGCCGCGCCAGGTGAACTGCCCCGGGCGGTAGAGCGGCAGCGCGTTGGTGTACCCGCGATCTTCCAGGTACTCGACCGCCACCCCTCCGACCCCCTCGTTGAAGTCGCCGAGCACCACGGTGGGCAGCCCGTTGTCGCACTGCTCGACGAACAGCTCGATCTCGTACAGATGGTCGTCGTTCGAGCTCAAGTACGAGCTCACGACGTTGCCGTTGCCGTCGTGCTTCGAGCGCAGGTGCAAGTTCAGGATCTGCAGCTTGCCGTCCGGGGTGTCGACGACCACGTGCCACGCCGGGTGCCAGCCCTTCGGGCCTGGGTGCCAGCCGCTGTCGGCCACCGGGAACTTGGACAGCACCGCCAGGCCCGCGGCGCCCGGATCGGGATCGTTGTGCTGGTAGATCTGATACGGATATTCGCTGGCGTATTCCGCCCGCAGCACCGCTTCGAACTCGGGGGTGGTCTCTTGCAGGCAGACGACGTCGGAGTGGTTCTTGCCCACCGCCGCGATCGTGCCCGGGTCGCCGTGATCGCCGGCTTCGACGTTGTACGACTGGATCTCGTAGTGTGGGACGCCGGGCGTGGGCTCTCGCGGCTCGAGCGGGCGCTCACCACAAGCCGCTGCAGCGAGCGCACACACCACGAACCCGACTCGCCGCATCGACACCAGAGTTTGTCATCGATCGATGGGCGGTCAAACGCAACGATTGCGCTAGCGCGACTTGGGAAAGACGATCTGAACCGGGGCCGGCTGGTTCTCGACGTCGATCGCTTCGCCCACCAGCGAAGTCAGCGTGGCGTAGACCACCAGCACGATGGCCAGCATCAAGATGCTGGTCCAGAGGTAGGTGTAGGTCGGCGGGTGCTTCGCCGTGCTCCAGCCGTCGGCGTAGAACTTCCCCCCGCTGCGATCGCGCAGTCGCTTCTGCACGCCCCGCAAGAACTGGCTGTCGGGCGGCGGCTCTTCGCGCTTCAGGTCCAGCGCGCCCTTGAGCAGGTCGCGCATCTTGGACTCTTCCGCCGGGTCGAGCTCCAAGCCGCTCTCGGGCGCTGATTCGTCGTCCGGCGTGTCGCTCATCGAATCTTCTCCCCCAAGGCGCGCTCCACCTTGGCCTTGAGCATGGCCCGGGCGCGATGGATGCGGCTCTTCACCGTGCCGTCGGCCAAGCCCGTGATCTGAGCTATCTCTTGATAGGACAAGTCTTCCACGTCGGCCAGAATCAGCACCTCGCGGAAGTCGGGGTCGAGCTCGGTGATGCAGGCGTGCACCAGCTTCTCGACCTGAAACCCTTCCACCATGTGGTCGGGGCGGGCCACGTCACCGAAGGTCACGCCCTTGGCCTCGCTGAGCGGCGCACGCTCGGCCACCGGCTCCAGCTCTTGCTGCGTGCCGTCGTGGCGCCGCGACAGATACTTGAGGCGATTTTTGCAGAGGTTGACCGCAATACGGTAGACCCAGGTGCTGAGCTTGCTGTCGCCACGGAACGTCGAGATCGCTTTGAACACCTGGACGAAGACTTCTTGGGCCATGTCTTCGGCTTCGTCGCGACGACCCAGCATGCGGAACACCAGCCGGAAGACCCGCTGCTCGTAGGTCTCGACCAGTTCGTTGAACGCGCGCTCGTCGTGCCTCTTCAGGCGCTCGATGAACTTGAGCTCACTGTCTTCGACGGAGTCCGACACGTCCCACCAGAAGGCCGGTTCACGGTAGCCGGAAAGGCGCGAGGCGTCGTCATCCGATGCAGCCTCGAGCGGGATCGAGGGGTCGCTCGGCAGCCGAAGGCGCGAGGTGGCCACGGCCGAGCGACACCCGGGCATGCCGCGGGTTCCGCCGAAGATTCTCGGGAACCTGGGCTCGGAACGGGCTGTCGGAGCGAGCGGGCCGCCTCGTGCCCGGCGGCATTGGCGCAGGGCTCGGCCGCTGGCCTCGCTGCAAGCTTTGGTTCCGGCGCATGGATTCGAACCATGATTCAGGGATTCAAAGTGGATGTTTCGGCTGCCGCGGGTGCCGGTGAGGTCTGGCGTCCGTGGGCGGGGGCGACGGGGC
>JAKLKA010000214.1 GCA_023150915.1 Polyangiaceae bacterium | reverse complement strand
CGTAGTGATTGACGCGAGATCCAGAGCTCGAACCCGAATGCGCCATCGAGAGCGTCTGGTGCGGCGTGTCACAGAGCTTGCGCCATGGGCAGCGAAGCCCGCACGCCACGCCGGGCCTCGGAGGTGATGTTGCCCCAACTCGCCGGTGCTCCTCGCGCTTCGCGCTCGTGCGCGCCGGCGGTCTTCCCCAAGCTCGGGCTTCGCCCGAGCGGGGAAGACGGCGCCCGCAGGGGCTGTGACGCCTGCGCGCGTCAGGTGAGGGGTGGCGATCGCCACCCGCTCGCCGGCGATTCGCCACTCTCGCCGAGGCGCGTCGCCGCAGATCCCGGCCCATTCGTGCGGGGCATGCTCTTCGCTGATGCGCCGCTGGTGTGGGCCATCACGCACACGTGCTCGCGGCGCCCGAGCGCTCGCGCCTCCGTCACCGGCCGGAGAGCACCGTGCTCTACCAGACGGTCGAGGCGCACTGGCCAGCGTTCCTCGAGCGCGCCGAAGAGCACGGCGGGCTGCCGCGCTTCGTGGTGAAGGAGTTCGAGGAGTATCTGCGCTGCGGGCGGCTCGAGTACGGTTGTCTGCACCTGGTGTGTCGCGAGTGTGGCTACTCGGAGCTGGTGGCCTTCTCGTGTAAGCAGCGCGGGTTCTGCCCCTCCTGCCTCGGCCGTCGCATGGCCGACACGGCGGTGCACTTGGAGCAGAGCGTCCTGCCGCGAGTGCCCATCCGGCACTGGATCTGCTCTCTGCCCTGGGGCTTGCGCGCCTTGCTCGGCTACGACCGCAAGCTCTGCGCCGAGGTGGTGAGCGCGTTCATGGCGGAGGTAGACCGCTCGCTCTGCTGGCGCGCCAAGCGCGAGCTCGGCCTGGCGAGCGTCGCAGACGCACACACGGGCGGCGTGGTCGCGGTCCAGAGGACCGACAGCGCCCTCCGGCTGAACGTGCACTTCCACGCGCTGGTGCTCGACGGCGTGTACGTGCACGAGAAAGACGACCCGCGCGCGTCGCTCGAGTTCCGTGAACTCGACACGCCCACGCAAGCCGACATCGCCGAGGTCGCCGCGCGCACGGCGGCGCGCATCGAGAAGATCCTCCGAGCGCACGGCCGAAGTCCCGACCCAGAGCTCGGCGACGACACGCCGCCCGAGCTCGCCCGCGATGAGCCCGGCCTCGCCGCTTGCTACGACCCTTGGAAGTCCCCGACGGGGGACGCCGCCGCCGCGCAGGGCCTCTCCGTGAGCGGCGACCAAGCAGGAAAACCGCCGCTTCGCCTCATCGCATCACCCGACCCGCCCGCGCGCCCACGCGCCGCCGACGCGACCGACCAGCCCATCGCCGAGGTGCGCGGGGTCAACATCCATGCCGCACAGGTCGTGGACGGCCGAGACCGCCGCCGGGTGGATCGCCTCGGCAAATACGACCCTTGGAAGTCCCCGACGGGGGACATCACCCGTCCGCCCATCGCGCAGGACCGCCTCGAGCGCCGAGCGGACGGCAAGCTCGAGCTCAGCTTCAAGCGTGCCTGGCGCGACGACCCTTGGAAGTCCCTGAAGAGGGACGGCACCCGCGCGCTGGTGTTCGAGCCGGCCGACATCATCCCGCGTCTGGTTGCCGCGGTGCCCCCGCCTCGCTGGCATCTACTCAGGTATTTGGGCGTGCTGTCGAGCCACTCCTCGCGCCGGCGCCTCGTCGTCCCTCAGCCGCCGCCCGACTCGACCGCGAACAAACCTCCGCCTGCGCGCGGCGATCAGCTCGACCTGCTCGGCGACAAAGACGACGCGCCGGCGCCACGCAAGCGCTGGGCGTGGCTGCTCGCGCACGTCCCCCGTCGGGGACTTCCAAGGGTCGTCTTCGCCGCCGACGTCGAGACCTGCCCGCGCTGCTCCGGTCCGATGCGACGCGCTTCGCGATGCCCGGAGGGGTACTGGGCCGAGGTTGCCAACACGCGCGCCCAGATCACCCGCCTGCTCGCGGAGCACGGCCTCGGGCCGAGAGCGCCGCCGGCCGAGCGCGCGAGGCTGTGCGTGCCCGAGCAGTTGGGGTTGGGGTTCGGGAAGGAGTGAGTCCACTGGCCTCCCCGAGGGCGGAGGTGTGCCTTGCGCTCCGCGCGACGCCGAGAATCTCCGCCAAACGCCCCCTGCAGACCACCCCGTCCCGGTTTGCGCGGTTTGCGGGCGGCGCTCGACCCGAGCTTCGCCGCCGCGTACTCTCGGAGTCGGTGGGTTTTTGGCAGTTCACTTTTCCTACGCGCCGCCGTCGATCAGCAGCGCATCGGCGCCGCCGTCGAGGAAGAGCTGTGCGCCGGTCAGCGACATGTTGCGCTTCTAACCAGGCGGCGCGGGGAAGGGAAGGGCTGGGTCGGCGCGTGGGGCCAGCTTCCGATCTCATTGGAACGTGCAGCGCGGGTCTCCGTCTTTCGCGAAGGCGCCGGGTGCCACGGCGCAGCCTGAAGAAGAAGCCTTCGGCACGGAGACGGTCGTGGTGACGTGGCTCACGTTGCCCGAGGCATCGCGCGCTTCGAGGGTGATCGTGTAGCTCCGCCCGGCGCCGCTTCCCAGGCGCTCCGATCGCAGGCACGCGCTGTCAGTGTCGAACCCGAATGCGGCTTGGCCGGACGCGGGCTCGCTGCTCGTGATGCTCACGATGCGCACGGTCGGCTGAGGATCACAATCGTCGCTCACCTGATACTTGATGTTCGAACCGAGCTCGTAGACCACGAGCTTCGAGTTGGGCGGCCAGAGACAGGACGGCGTGATCGTCACGGAGCCAAGAGACGGCGGCGTCGCGTCGGGCAGGCACGCCAGCCGTGAACCGCTGGTGAGCACCAGGTTGCCGGCGTATCGCGGGAGCACCTTGGTGCGCGCGACGAATGCCGGACGTGCCTTCGTCAGTGCCGACCCCAAGAACGCGTCGCGGTACAGCGGTGTTTCCGCCAATGGGAGTACCTTGTCGATTTGGAGCGGATTGCTGGCGGTGACGCTCTGATCCTTGACGCGAATGATCGCCGTCCAGCCAGTGTTCGGCACCTCCGGCGCACCGACGACTGGCGCCAAGTCTTCCCACGCAGCCCCGACCACGATCACGCCGTTGCTCGTTCCCCCGACGCTCCAGCCGAATCGATCGCCGGCGGAGAGCGGGTTCGGGTTCGGGACGGTCTCCGGCTTGTCGGGGATCAGCGATGGGTCTCCCTGGCGCCAGAAGGCTTGGCCCGTCGCGGTGATGCCATCCGGGCCGCCGCGCAGTACGTGGGCGGCGCCCGTCGTGCCGTTCTCGTTGAAGGCGCCGATCACAAGGTCATCGAACTGATCGAGGTCAGCACGCGTAATGGCGAGGTGGAGCCCGAAGCCGTCCCCCGGCTCGCTCGTGTCGCTGATGATGGTACCGTCCGCGGCAGGGCCCCCTTGGTACAAGTGCTGCGCGCCGAATGCACGGAGCCCATCGCTGCCTCCGAACAGCACGTGGACTGCGCCGTTCGGTATCGAGCCCGTGCCCTCGCTCACATGGAGCGCGAGGTCGACGCATGGACGGCCATTGCGGGAATCGCCGTTGAAGTTGCCCGCGGCGAGCCCCTCGCCGATCCTGCCGCCGGCGAGACCGGTCATGGTGGTACGGTCGATGCGTTGTTGCCGGTTCTTGTCGAGCCCAGAGCTGCTCCCGTAGAGCATGACCACGGCGCCGGAGATCGCGAGCATGCCCCCATCAGGCCCCGGGACGGTGACCGTCTCCAGTGAGTCACCGATGGCGAGATCTTCGTAGCCATCGCAGTTGAAGTCCCCCGTAGTGAGCCCGCCGTTGAGCGACGCGGGCAGGCCCAGTCCGAGGTCGGCGCTCGTCAGGATGGGCTCGGTGCCGGTCGGCTTCAGACCGACACCCGCTTGCCCGTACAGAATCTGCACGTCGGTCGCGCTGCGGATCGCCAGGTCGTCCCGGGAGTCGCCGTTGAAGTCGCCTGCTGCGAGGTGCTGGCCGAAGGCTCCGCGTTCCACCGGATCACCCGCGAGCGCCTTTCGGTCCAAGGCTACCGCGTCGAATCCGTTTGGAGCGCTGCCATCCCGCCGGAACACGGCCACGATTCCGGCGTTTGGAAGCTTGGTCGCGGTGCTCGCGTCCGCGATCGAGACCTCGACGGTCACGCCCGGAGCGCCGATGACCAAATCCTGGCGATTGTGATCGCCGTCGAAGCTGCCCCACGCGAGCGTTTTTCCAAACAGATCTCCCGGCGATGACGCGTAGCCGAATGGAGTCGGGGAGAGGGTGCTGAGCACGCTGAGCGAGAGTCCGGAGAGCTCGAGGCCGTCCGGAGTCTGGGACGGGTTGTCCGCCAGCAGGTAGACGGCGCCTGAGATCGGTTGGATGCCCGCCCCGCCCTGGCAAACCGATTGTGGCCCGCCCTCCCCTCCTGCGTCCCCTGAGTCCGGCGCGCTCGCGTCCGCGCCGGCGTCCGGCGAGACGGCCACGCACTTGCCGTCGCCGCAGCACTCCCCGTCGGACGCGCACGCCTTCCCATCGGCCGTGCAGGCTCCCCCGACGTTGCTGCCGGGCGCGGAGATGGCGAACGTCTCTTCGTCCCCAGGGCCGTACCAGTTGAAGCCGCGCGGCATGAAGTGCGCGGGGGTCGTCAGCCCGACGTTCTTTTCGCCGAGGAAGACGTCTTCACTGCCGTCGAAGCGCACCGCGCGTACGTCGTCCACCGCGTCGCCGTCGAAGCGACCGACTGTGTAGTAAGAGTAGGGCCCGGCCGGCTGCCACGCCGCCACCTTGCTGAACGAGAAGGAGCTCGCCGCGGCTCCGTTGAAGTACGCGGGAATCGCGCTGATGGCTGCGCCGATGGTCGAGAGGAGATCTGCGTCCCCGTCCGCGTCGAAGTCGCCCGGGATGAGGCAACCGACGTCGGCGAGGCTCGCGGGGACCAGGGTGTCGAACTCGACCTTCTGGGCGCCGTTGTTGAATTCGACCACGAACGTGAGGGTGTTCAGGGCACTCTTGCCGATGCGAGCCTTGTCGTCCGCGACCCCATCGCCGTCAGCGTCACACCAGATGCCGGTGTTGCGCTGCTTGAGCCGGCAATCGACGAAGTCACGGAATCCGGAGGCAGCCGAGAAGTGCGCCCACTCGGGCGCGTCGTACCCGCCGCTCTTGTTGTCGGAGCCCGCGTGGTCGATGCCCACGATGTCGCCCGCCGTCCCTGTGGTGTGGGCAATGCACGGACCACCGGAGTCGCCGCGGACCGTGATCGGAAGATGCTCGCCGGCGTCGTCCTGAAACGGGCCGGCCTCCACTTCGCCGCCTCGGCTGATCGCAAACATGTTCGGCCAGCTGAGCTGGCCGAGCTTGTCCGCGCCAGAGCTCAGGGGGTGGGGGAACTTCATGGCTGTGAAGTCGGCCTTTCGAAGCACTCCCGCAGCGTACTTGTTCGGGTCGCTGCCGTAGGGTTTTGCGGCTCCAGGTCCCATCCCGTAGCAGGTCAGCTTCGAGTTGTAGAAGTCACTCGTCGCCTTCCGGGTGATACGCCGTTCGTGGAAGGGGTCACCGGCCACTTTGAACGTGGTCGATGTCTCGATGAGCGCGGCGTCGGAACCGTCGGCATTGTCGCTGCTGGTCGGGCAGTCCTTTGGGCACGCAACGGACCGCTTCGAGCCCGAGGCCAGAGTCTCGTAGTCCTGGGGGCTTTCACACGTGTGGTTGCCGCAGGTCGTCGGGCAATCGCCCGGACACGACGTCGGGCTCTCGTTGGTGTCACAAGTGGCATCGCCGCACTTGCCCCGGTACTTGGGGTGGAGCTTCTCCCCGCACGTCGTGCCGCACGAGATCCACGCCTTCGTGTCCCCACCGGCATCCGCAGGCGCGGGCATCGTGATGCGGAGGAACTTGGGGACCTTCGGGCTGCACATGTACTTGGCGTGCTCGTAGTCTGCCGCGTGTCCGGCTGTGAGAATCGTGGTGGAGGTAATCAGCACGCCGGTCCCGATCGAGCATGCGACGAGGTCGTTCTGGTTCACGAACCACTCGAGATACACGACCCCGGTTTGGCTCGCGTCTGGGATGACCGTGCCGCCGTACAAGGCGGAGGTGGACCGCCCTTTGGTTGACGCATCATTCGACGGGCTGCATGACACCGCCCACACACCCGTGATCACGAAGATCGAAGCGAGAAGTCTCCCCATGTTGGAATGATGGATTCTTTTTTTTCTCGCTCGTCAAGCTATGCTTCGCGCGTGTGGCGCCGCGCAGGGATCGCCCTGCTGCTCTACTGTGGGATGGTCGCTTGCGGTGGGCGTGAGAGCGGCCCGGCCTCCCCTCGCGCACCCGTGGCCAGTGCGCCAGCGCCGATCGCGCCTGCTTCACCTTCCGCGACGGCGGCAGCCAAGCCTGAGTGTCCCCGTGGCCCGATTGCCACTTTTGCGTACACCCTCGATGAGCTCGCCCTTCCGGATGCCACGCCTGTGAAGGCGATCGCGGTACGTGCTGGGCGGGCGTGGATCCTGACGCCCGACAGGTTGATGGAACACGACGGGAAGCGCGTCGTTCGCGAAACCGCCCTTTGCATCCGGGAGAAGGCGGCGGACCGTGCGCTCCGCACGCCCCCACCGTCCGGGCCGGCACCACTTCCGGGGTATCGCTATGTCGCGGCGGACGAGCACGGCGGTCTTGCGCTCGGGACCAGCGGCGCACGCATGCTCGTCTCGCGGGTGGATTTGGACGGGCAGCTCCACTGTCGCCAGAGTACCGGGATCTATCCTGCAAGCCCCGTCTCCGAAGATGGAGTTTGGCTGGCTCGCACCGAGACCGGCGTAGAGGTCCAAGACGAGTTCGGATGGAGAAGCGCGGAGGCCGCCATTGAGCCCGATGCCATCCCGCACGGTGTTGCGGGTCGGCGACATGCACTCGTACACAGTCTGCGTCCACGAGGGCCACGGACAGTGTACGAGTTCGACGGAGTGTCCTGGTCCCCCAGGTGGGGCCTGCCCAGGGACTTCTCCTACACTTGGATGTCAACCCAAGGAGTTGTGTTTGCCCACTCGCTGCCCCGACCCGTACTTCATGGCGACCGCGCCGGCGAGGGCCCGAAGTGCGAGGTCGTGGTCCGGATCGCGGGTCGTTCAGTTGCGCACAGAGCTCTTCCGATGGAATTCCGTCCCAACGCCATCGTTGGGCGACACGAGACTGACCTGTGGTTTACCGGCAACCAGAGCACCTATCATTGGGATGGCACCACCTGGAGCGAGCCGGCACCGCCGATCCAAGCTCAAGGCGGCGTGGTGGACGAAGAGGGTTCCTTCTGGTTCGTCGGCGCGCGCAGCGCCACCGGATGGCCGCATCCTGCGCTGTACCGCGTGCGGCGCAAGTGAGCCCCCGAGCGCCGAGCAGGCCACGCATCCGGCGCGCGGGCAGCCCATGCCGATCCCAGTCTGGGGTCCTCCACTTTGTGGAGCCACGCTTCGGCTCGCGCGACGTTCTGTGCCGTGACCTGAACCGCACCGCGAGTGGCGCCCTCCAGCCGAGCGCGGGCTGCCTGCGGGCGCTGAGGCTGGTTTCGCTCTAGTGCTGACTCCCCACCTTGTTCAGCGGAACAGCGCGTCGGTGTCCACCACGAGGCCCGAGAGCATCCGGGACTCGGCTCGCGTGGAAGCCACCGCGACCGTGTTCAACCCTTCGCAGAGCTCGATGGTGCGGTCCGTCGGATCGACGATCCAGTATTCGGCGACGCCCGCCTGCGCG
>JAKLKA010000213.1 GCA_023150915.1 Polyangiaceae bacterium | reverse complement strand
GAGCAGAACCCACGCGCCACCGTGGTCGTCATGGTCCTGCGTCGCATCGCGTACACGCTGCTCTCGCTGTGGCGCAGCGTGACCTTCCCCGGTCACGCCACCCCGGTCACCGCCCCCGATGGCCGCGGCGTGATGCGCCCATGTCGCTCCTGAGCCGGACGCTGCAGGTCGCCCTGACGAGAACCGATCGGCAGTGAGCTGACGCGTCCTTGACGCGGCGCAGCACAGGGGGTAGGTGAGGCTCGCGCGTGCGTCGCGCGCCCGAGCCGTTTCGGGCCCGATCGCCCGCGCCTGGAGCTGACCCATGCGAGCGATGAACTTCAACGCCGGCCCGGCGGCGCTTCCCCTCTCGGCCCTCGAACGCGCTGCCCGCGAGCTCTTGGACGTCGAGTCGACGGGCATGAGCATCATGGAGCACAGCCATCGTGGGAAGACCTACGAGGCCATCCACAACCAGGCCATCGCGCTGGTGCGCGAGCTTCTGGGGGTGCCTGACAGCTACGACGTGCTCTTGCTGCAGGGCGGGGCGAGCCAGCAGTTCGCCATGGTGCCGATGAACCTGCTCGAGGCGGGCAAGAGCGCCGACTACGTGCTGACCGGCGCGTGGTCCCAGAAGGCCTACAAAGAGGCCAAGGTCCTGGGCAAGGTGCGGGTGGCGGGCTCCACCGAGGTGGACAAGAAGTTCACGCGCATTCCGAAGGCCACCGAGCTCGAGCTGGACGCCGACGCGGCCTACGTCCACGTCACCAGCAACAACACCATCTTCGGGACGCAGTTCCACGAGTTCCCCGCCACCGGCAAGGCTCCGCTGGTCGCCGACATGTCGAGCGACATCATGTGGAAGCCGATCGACGTCTCGAAATTCGGCCTGATCTACGCCGGCGCCCAGAAGAACCTGGGCCCCTCGGGCGTCACGCTGGTGATCGTCGACAAGGCCCTGACCGCCGCCGGTCGGAAGGACATCCCGGTGATCTTCCAGTACCGCACCCACGCCGACAACAACTCGCTCTACAACACGCCGCCGACCTTCGGCGTCTACCTGTTGCGCAACGTGCTCGACGCGGTGAAACAGGCCGGCGGGCTGCCTGCCATGGAGAAGCACAACCGCGAGAAGGCGGCGCTGCTCTACTCGGCCATCGACGCGCGCCCCGACTTCTATCGCTGCCCGGTCGACAAGGACAGTCGCTCGACCATGAACGTGGTCTTCACCTTGCCCACCGAGGCGCTCGAGGCCGAGTTCTTGGCCGAGGCGAGCCGTCGCAAGATGGTCGGCCTGAAGGGTCACCGCTCGGTCGGCGGCATCCGCGCCAGCATCTACAACGCGTGCAACAAAGAGTGGGTGCAGGGGCTGGTCGATCTGATGACCGAGTTCCAGAAGGGCCGCTGACTCACAAGCTTGGCGGGTCGAACCTCGCCGCGATGGTCTTGCCTTTGGCGTCGCGAACTCGGGTGCTGCCCGCGCTCAAGAAGGGCAGCGACCCGAGCACCATCACCGCGCCCACGCCCAGCGTGACGATGCCTGCGGTGCGAAGCGCGGGTTTGTCCTCGACCTTGCCGTAGCCCCACAGGCCCATCCCCAAGAGCGCCACCGGAATGCCGCCGGCGAAGCCGATGGTACCCAGCCTGCGAGAGCTCTCACTGCCGCCGACGACCTTCAGGTTCGCCGTGCCCCGGCCGGCTTCGATGCGAAAAGCGTTCGACGTGGACATCCCCCGGGCCGACACCCGGGCGTCCATCCCCTCGACCCGCAACTTCTGATCGCAGGGTGCTCGGCACGCCACCTTCCACTCGCCGTCGTCGACGTAGCTCCTGAGCTCGAGCACTGCGTCGGGATAGTCGGCGAAGAGGTGGACGAAGGCGCTGTCGAGCGGGTCGGGCGCCGCGGCGTCGAGCGCCTTCGGCGCGCTCGGACCGGCCTCGACCAGCGCGGGCGGGGCCGAGGCGTCCACCGCGGCAGGGGGGGCGGTCGCCGCATCGACCGAGGCCTCGAGCGCGCCGCCGTCATCGGCGCCGGCATCGGGCGGTGGCGCCCCCGCGCCGAGCACGCCGAGGGCCATCAGGGACAGGCAGACGGGTCGGTACGGCGTGGCCATGCGAGGGCCGCATGGAACCCCGAGGGGCGGCTGGTCTGCAAGGCCTTGACCGGCGGCTGCTCGGGGGATACCCCGAGCGGCGTGGAGCCCGTCGTCGATCTTGCTCTGGGTGCGGACCATGTGCCGCTGGCCCGCGACATCGCCGAACGGGTGCGCTCGGCGATCACCCAGCCGGCGCTTCGCCGGGACTTCGATCGCATGCGTGGGGCCATCGGCATCGTCGCCGACGACGCCGACACGGCGCTGACGCTGCGCTTCGACTTCGGGCGGCTCACCATTCACGAGGGGCTGATCGGCGTGCCCACCGTGACCCTCCGCGGCATCACCCGCGGGCTCGACGCGCTGTGCGAGCTGCCGGCGGTGCCGGCCCGTGGCATCGTGAAGTCGGGGCGCTCGCTGGCGCACGTGCTGGGGTCGCTCCGCGCCGGAAAGCTCAAGATCTACGGGTTGGCGTCCCACCCGCGCTTGGTGATGCGGCTGCTCCGCCTGCTGTCGGTCGAGCCGCGCTGACAGTGTGGGCAAGGGTATGTGTTTTGACCTCTGCGGCAGAGACCGCTAACGTAGCGGGAAGCTAGGCGGAATCTCTGGTGAGCCGTTACCGACTCCGGTTCTTGCTGCAAGAAATCGATCTCCCCCAAGGCGACACCTTGGTCGGGCGGAGCGCCACGTGTCACGTCACCATCGAGGACCCGCTGGTGTCGCGGCAGCACGCGCGGTTTCGCATCGAGGGCGTTCGGGCCACGGTCGAGGACCTGGGCTCACGCAACGGACTGATCATCAACGGTCGCAACGTGAAAGGCATCGCCGACCTGTCTGACGGCGATCGCGTCCGCATCGGCACCCAAGAGCTGGTGTTTTGCGTGGTGCGTGCCCCGTCGAAGACCGGCGTCACCGCCGGCACCCGGCCCACCGGGTTCATGTGCCATTGCGCCGCCTGCGGGCTGCCCTACCCGATGGAGTCGCCGCAGTGCCCGAGCTGTGGCTCCCGCGAGCGCATGGACGAAGACACCGTGAGCGGCGTGGTCGGCGAGCCCAACCGCAACTGGACCCTCGAGCTCTTGGTCGAGGTGCTGCATCGCGCGGCGTCGCTGCACCGCTGGGACGACGTCGACCGAATGCTGCGCCGCTCGCACGCGAACATCGAAGAGCGAGTGCGCGGCGGCCAGCAGGTGGAACGCGAGCACCTCGACCGCCTGGCCGAGGCGGCCGCGCGGCTGGCCGAAGAGCGCAAGGACGCCGAGTGGGGCAACTGGCTGCTCGACGTGTACGCCACGCTCGGCATGGTGCCTCATCCAAGCATCACCGTGCGGCTCTCTACCCTGCCGCCGCTGGCGCGAAAATCGCTGGCACCGGCCGCCAACCGCGTGCTCGAGAGCGTCACCGCGCGGGGCGGTCCCAGCGAAGAAGACCGCGCTGGCTTCCAATCGATCGAGTCGCTGTCACTCACGCCCCCCGACGCCTGAATGGGCTACGTCCTCCGGTACGGGCAGCACGACATCGCTTTGCGCCCCGGGCGCTTCGTGATCGGCCGGGCGGGAACGGCGGAGCTTGCCATCGACGACCCGCTCGTTTCGCGCCGGCACGCGGCGCTGGTGGTGACCGAGGCTGGCGTGAGCCTCGAGGATCTGGGCAGTCGCAACGGGGTCTCCGTGAACGACGCCCCGGTCTCGGGTAGCCAGCCCCTGGCGCCCGGCGATCGGATCCAGATCGGCAGTCAAGAGATGGTGCTGATGAGTGACGCGCCCGCCCCGCACTCGCGGGGGCGAGCCGCTCCCACCGCCCGCTTCTCGGTATTCGGCGTCATGGGAACGCTGGCCGAGAAGGCGTTTGGGCTCGGCCACGCCGACGAGGCCGAGAGACTGCTCAGCGCACCGCTCGAAGACATTCTGACCCGAGCGGAAGCGGGGAAACCCGCCGACGCCGAGACCAACGCGCAGGCCGCCGCCTTCGCGACCCGTCTGGCGATGGCGACCGGCAAGGGAGTGTGGGTGGACTACGTGGTGCGCCTCTACCACGCGATCTCGCGACCCCTGCCGGTCCCGGTGGTGGACGCGCTGCACGAGGCGCTCCGCAAGGTGAGCGCCATCGATCTTCAGCGCTTCCGTAGATATGTCGACGCGCTGCGCGCGATGGCACCGGATCTGGGCCCGAGCGAGCGGTTCTTGGTGAGCCGGATCGAGGGTCTGGAGCGCGTGGCCGCCGCGCGCTGACGCTCGAACCCCTGGCATTGGCGGCGGGGTCGGCTATGGTCCCCCGAGACCCCGTGACCCAAGGCCGGCGCACCGACCCGATGATGAAAGAGCCCGTGATCACCGAGGGATCCGTGCGCTTTTCGCTGGTGTACCGCGGGCATCGTTTCGAGCTTCGACCGGGCACACTGGTGATCGGCCGCGGAACGGGGTGTCAGCTCGTGCTCGACGACGCCTTGGTCTCGCGAAAGCACGCCGAGATCGAGGTCGGCGTGGGCAGAGCAACGCTGGTCGATCTCGGCAGCGTCAACGGTGTGTTCGTCAACGGGATTCGAATGAGCGGCCGTCAGTCGCTGGTGGACGGTGACAAGATCGTGATCGGCCAGCAAGAGATCAGCGTGCTCGCCTCGCACGCGCCCTCGGTCTTGCCCGAGTCACCCACGGGGCGACTCTCCGTCGAGACACTGGTCGGCATCGAGTCTCCGCTGGTTCCCCAGGCTCGCCGCGACGACGAGGCGGAGCCCACGCACCAGGGCGACGCGCTCGCGCTGCTCGGCGGAGTGGTGGACAAGGTGCTCGCGCTCGGAAGGGGCGACGAGGCAGAGCGCATCATCGGGCCGTACCTGCGCAACTACCTCGCGGCGGCGCAGAAGGCGAACGCCACCAGCCCCGATGCGGCCGAGAAGGCCGTGGGCTACGCCATGAAGCTGGCGACCGCGACTCGCAAGGGCGAGTGGATCGACTACGCCTTCGCGCTGTACACCGTGTGCAAGCGCCCGCTCCCCAGCATGGTGGTGGAACAGCTCTACACGCTGATGCGCCAAGCCTCGAGCGTGAACCTCAGTCTTCTTCGCGATTACGTCGCGGTGCTCCGCTCCGTTTCGGCGCGTCTTGGGCCGAACGAGCGCTTCCTGGCCCAGCGGATCGAGGGGCTCGAGCGGCTGGCTTCGGCCTGACTGCGGCCTCGGCCGCTCGCGCCTGGTTGGCCAGCGACTGCCCCATCGCCTGGGCGATGACCGCTCTCAGCTCTGGGTCGTCGACCCCGGCGAGGTGCTGCTTCGCGTCCTCGGGCAACTCGATGGGCTTCGCCAGGCGTCGCGCCGCCGGGCGCGGTGCCGCTGCCTCGACCTTGCCCGTGCGAAACCGGATGCTGGTCACGGCGACCCCACGCTCGCGCAGCTTGCCGACGATCTCCTCCGCCAAGAACGACAGCTCTTGCGCCCACACCGGTGAGGCCACCACCACCTGCAGCACGCCCCCTTCCAGGCTGCCGGGGGCCGAGCGCTGCGCGATGCGAGCGCCGGCGACCTCGCGCCAGGTCTCGCGGTCGAGGGCCACGCCGGCGCGTCGCGCGGCCGTCTGGTGCGCCACGGTGAGCAGCTGGCCCAAGGGTTGGGGCCCGCGAGTGCTGCCGGGGGTCGGGCGCCGCGCCATGGGTCCGCGAAGCTAGCTGACCCCTCGCGCCTCGGCCAGCCGCGCATCGAGCGGAAGGCCACGGTGCGACGCTGGGAAATCGAAACGAGATCGGCTATAGACTCCGCCTCCGAGCCGAAGTGGCGGAATTGGCAGACGCGGCGGATTCAAAATCCGCTTCTCGCAAGGGAGTGTGGGTTCAAGTCCCTCCTTCGGCACCGGATCCCCTGGGTCACTCCCAGGTGATCCCGCCGTCGCTGCTGGCCAGCATCTCCACGCGCAGCTTCATCCGCTGCTCGCGTCGCCACAGAAGGTAGAGCTTGCCCTCGCTCGCCGCGACGCGGACGTCGATCGGGGCGCCGTGCTCGTTCGGCAGCACCAACAGCGATACCGGGCCGGCGCCCCCGATGCCGGTCCGCTGGATCCAGATCTGGTCGCGCGTGACGTGAGCCACCAGTACGGTGTCGCCCAAGCAGGTCGCCACGCTCCGCTTTGCTTTGCGATCGCCCGTCACGAGCAGCGGTGCCCCGACCGGAAACCGAGTGAGCTTGTTGCCGATGGGCAGCAGCAGGCTCAACTCTTCGTCGCTGCGCGCGAGCAAGCCCGGCGGGCAGAGCCCGCAGACTCGCGCCAGGTCCGGCTGCGGCGGGTCGAACTTCAACGCAAAGTGCTGCTCGCCCAGCACGACCATGAACGACTTCTTCGCGTGGTGAGAGACGAATGGGAACCATCGCTCGCTCGCCACGCCACAGCGAGTCTCGGATGCCAGCTCGACTCGCGACACATCGGGGTGCAGCGGCACGCGAGCGGGCGGGGGCCAGGGCCGCTTGGCCTGTGGCACGTCGTACAGGGCGAGCGCCCCGCTGTTTCCGTCCCGCTCGAGCACCAACACCCGCGGCTTCGGCACCACCGTAGCTGCCAGCAGGGTGCCGGGCGGCGTGGGCGACACTTCGTGTTTGGCGTCAGGAAGCAGGGTGACGATCGCCCCGCCGGCCTTGCTCGGATCCCGCGGGCCCACCGCGATCGTGGGCAGTGCGCGCCTCTCGGGTTCCGTCAGCCAGACCGGCGTCCCCGCCCGCAGCGGCTCGAGACCTTCGGGCAGCGCCGGCACCTCGACCGGTGGCTCCAGGCCGGGGGGCGCGGCGCTCACTCGAGACACCACCGCGCGCTTGAAAGCGCCGTGCTCGTCGCGCAGGGTGCTGAGCACCACGCGGGGACGCCCGTCGCTCAGGCTCACGACCGGCGGGCTCGTGGTCCCGTCGACCGAGCCGACCCGCCCGCTCACGAAGTGGAAGGTCTTACCCGCATCGCTCGACGAGCCCAGGTGAACACCGAAGTGCTCGTGGTCGCGCTCGACCGTGCCGAGGTGCACCCGGAGTGAACCGTCGGGCTCTGCGGCCAGCTCGAGACTGGCGGCGAGCAGGAACTCGACCGGAGTGTCGAACACGACCCGAGGCGCGGGCAACGCTCGGGACACCGATGGGGGCGGGGTGGGCGGACAGCTGCCGAGGGCCCGGCTGCCCTCGCCAATCGCGATGCGGCAGGCTTGCTTGAGCAGCGCGGAGGCCTGGCTTTCGATTGTGTCGACTGGGCCCTTCGCGAGCCCGTCCGCGCGCTCGCGGAAGCGGTCTTCGGTCAGCTCGCCGGTGATGACCGTCAGGCCCCCGATCCCCTCGCGGTCGCGCGGCAGCCGCAGCTCGGTGAGCGCGCGGACGTCGGCCGCGACCCGGCCGGTGATCGCCCCGCAGCTCGCCAGGGGCGTGGCATCCGCGGGCCGCCGCTCGACGGCCTCGCGCAACGTGGCGGCCTCGCCGCGCACCAGGCGCATGCACTCGTCGAGCTCGACGCTGGCCTGGTACAGCGATTGGGACAGGGCCTTGCCGCGGCTGCGCGACGAAAGCCACGTGACTCCGAACCCGGCGATCGCCACCACGATGGCCGCCGCCACCGCTCGGTCGAGCCACCGGACGCGTGGCGGGCGGGGCCGATCGGAGGCGCGGTCCGTGAGCACCGGGGCATGCTAGGGTATTTCGCGATGCGCGTGCTTCTCGTCGGATTGG
>JAKLKA010000212.1 GCA_023150915.1 Polyangiaceae bacterium | reverse complement strand
CGGGGGCACGGGCGGTGCGACCGGGGGCACGGGCGGCGCAACCGGCGGCACGGGCGGCGCAACCGGCGGCACGGGCGGCGCAACCGGCGGCACGGGCGGTGCGACGGGTGGGACCGGGGGTACGGGCGGGTCCGGCAGTCAGCTCACGAGCGTGGCTTCCATCTCCGGCACCCACATGGACCACGACGGCAACAATCTCTACGTGTCCTGGGTCGGTGCCGGGATCGGGGGCGGCGTGAAGAAGGTGGTCAAGAGCACCGGCGCCGTCTCGGACCTGTTCACTGTGTCCGGAGGGGGCTGCGACATGGTTGCCGTCAACGGCAGCAACGTGATGGCGATCTGTAGCTCGAGCAGCACCCTCGGCAAGCGTGCTGTGATGCGTGGCTCGACTGCCGGAGGTGCTCCGACCGAGGCTTACGTTTCGACGACCTCCGCCGTCGGCGGGCTGACGAAGGACGGCGTCTTCGGCGGGGTTGCCGGACCCAACGTGTACTTCCATGACGGCGCCGTGCTGAAGAAGCTCCCGGCGGCGTCGGGCGCCGCGACCACGCTCGGCACTTGGTCCGAGACCACCAGCAGCAGCCAGCGTTGGGCCACCGTGGGCGTGGACGGCGGCAGCTACTACGTCATCATGAACTACAAGATCCTCTCCGTCCCCGTCGCGGGCGGTACCGTCGTCAAGGTGGCCGACCTGCTCGAGGGGCACACCGGCCTGATTGCGGACGCGACCAACGTCTTCTTCGTCGAGACCTACTCGAATCTGTTGAAGGTGCCGAAGGTCGGCGGCACGAAGACCAAGGTCAACACCGGCACCGTTCTTCTAAACGAGTCCCAGCTCGCACTGAACACGGATGGAACGTTCGTCTACAGCGCCGGCTACAGTGGCAGTGCTCACGCGGTCATGCGCACACCCATCGGCGGTGGTGCGCCCGCGGTGGTCGCGACCGGAACGGCCAACTTGAAGAACGCCACGCTACTCGTGGACAGCACCACGGTCTGGGCCCTCACCTCCACCGGGATCTTCAAGACGCCGAAGTGAGCGCGCGCCGATTTTCCCAGGGTGCGTCGACGCGCCTTGGGTGCCGGGGGCGAAGCCACAATGGGCTTCCTGCCCGTCGGGCATCGGGTGCAAGGGCTGTGGCTACACCGGCTCCAGCTATCAGGCCGTCATGGTCCGGAGCTCGTGCAAGCTGCGCCGCGATGCTCAGCGGCGCACGCCCCATGCCCGGCGCCCCGCGCGGCGTCGACCCAGTGCTAACGCCGCCAGCAAGACCAGCGCCGCTGCCCCACCCGCAGGGCGCTGTTCCGAGCCCGTCGCGCGGCAGCCACAACCACCGTCGTCGTCCGACCCGCCGCCGGAAGAGCCGCCCGCTCCGCCGCCGCCGCTTCCGCCCGTGGTGCCGCCTGAAGAGCCTCCCGCGCCTCCCGATCCGGCGCTTCCACCGGTGGCGCTGCCGGCGCTTCCGCCGGTGGCGCTGCCGGCGCTTCCGCCCGAGCCCGCGCTTCCGCCAGCTCCACCGGTGCTTCCGCCCGTTCCACCGGTCGCGCTGCCGCCCGTTCCACCGGTCGCGCTGCCGCCCGTTCCGCCGGTCGCGCTGCCGCCCGTTCCACCGGTCGCGCTGCCGCCCGTCCCACCGGTCGCGCTGCCGCCCGTCCCACCGGTCGCGCTGCCGCCCGTTCCGCCGGTCGCGGTGCCGCCGGTTCCGCCGGTCGCAGTGCCGCCGGTTCCGCCGGTCGCGCTGCCGCCCGTTCCGCCGGTGCTCCCGCCGCTTCCCCCCGCGCCGCCTGTTCCGCCCGCGCCACCGCCGCCACTGGGCTGGCACGCGCCCCCTTGGCAGGTGCCGCCGCTGCAAGCCGTACCGTCGGGCTTGGCCGGGTTGCTGCACGCCCCGGTCGACGTGCTGCACGTCCCCGCGAGGTGACACTGATCGCTCGCCGTGCAGACAACGGGGCTATTGCCGACGCAGCTTCCAGCCTGGCAGGTGTCCGACTGCGTGCATGCGTTCGCGTCGTTGCACGTGTTGCCGCTGCTAGGCCCGCAAATGCCGTCGGCCGCCGCGCCGGCCGCGATGCTGCAGGCCTGGCAATCGCCGCTGCCACCTGCGCAGGCGGTGGCGCAGCAAACCCCGTCGACGCAGTGCCCCGTGCCACACTCGGACCCCGCGCTGCACGGGTCGCCGTTGGTCTTCTTGCCGACGAAGACATAGGCGCTGCCGGTATTGCTCCCGAAGTCGTCGTCGCCCGGTGCCGCCACCAGCAGCGTATCCTTGCTCACCGCCACGCTCCGCCCGAAGGCGTCACCGGCAGCACCGTCGGACGCCGAGACCTTCATCTTCTGGGACCAGGCCGTTCCCGTGCGCGCGAAGAGGTAGGCGCTGCCCGAGTCCGCGCCCTTGTCGTCCTCGTAGTGGGCCCCGACCGCAGCCGTGTCGCCGCTCAGGCTGACCGAGACGCCGAAGTAGTCGCTGGCTGCGCCGTCCGAGGCGAGCAACTCTGCCTGCTGCGTCCAGATGGAGCCCGAGCGCAGGAACACGAAGGCGCTGCCGGCGTCGGTCGCCGAGCTGTCGTGGTTCCACGCCCCCACCAGGGCCGTATCGGTGTCGAGCGCCACGGAAAATCCGAAGCCGGCGCCCGCCGTGAGGTTCTTCCCGCTGAACTGATCTTGCTCGGCCCAACTCGTGCCGGTGCGTACGAAGACGTACGCGGCGCCACCGTTGCTCACTTGAAAGTCGTCGCCCGACGCACCCACCAGCGCCGTGTTCCCGCTCAGCGCGACGGCGGTGCCGAAGTAGTCGTTGGCTGCCGTGTCGGAAGGCACGAGCTTCGCCTGCTGAGTCCAGGTGGTGCCGCTTCGCACGAAGACGTAGGCGCTGCCGCCGAGGGCCACTTTGGCGTCGTCGCCGCTCGCGCCGACCAGCACGCTGTCCCCGCTCACCGCGACAGCGCGCCCAAAGCTGTCGCTCGCCGTTCCATCGCCTGCCGTCAGCTTTGCCTGCTGGGACCAGGTGGTGCCGCTGCGGACGAAGACATAGGCGCTGCCAGAATCTGCGCCCTTGTCATCGTCGTGGTGGGCACCCACCACGACGGTGTCGCCCCCCAGCGCGATCGAGCCCCCGAACAGATCGCCGGCCGCACCATCCGAGGCGGTCAACTTCGCCTGCTGGGTCCAGCTGGCGCCGCTGCGGACGAAGACATAGGCGCTGCCTGAGTCCGCGCCCTTGTCGTCATCGTGGTAGGCACCGATCACCGCCGTGTCACCGCCGAGCGCGACGGACGACCCGAACGAGTCCCCCGCCGCAGTGTCGGCGCCGAGCAACTTGCCCTGCTGCGTCCACACCAGCGGGTCGACCTCCACCGGAAACTCCGCTCCGGCCACGCCCACGCTGAGCACGATGCGTCCGCTGGCTGCCGCCTCCATGCGCGCGGGCAGGGGCTTGCCGGTCGCGTCCTTCGCGAACAAGTCCGTGTAGCGATACGTCTCCCCGCCCGCGCCCTCGAGCACCAGCGCATCGCCGGCGGCCCGCACCGCAAAACCCTGGGCCTCCACCTCGAGGACCAGCTCGGCGCCCGCCGCCACGCAGGACGGCGCGTGGGCCACGGTGAAGCCTTGCTCGAGCCCCATGGGACCGCTCAGGTACCATTCCTCGACGGCCACGCCTGCGGCCTGCCGGGCGTAGCTGACGCGGTTCTTCGCGGCGGTGGGGACTGCGGCAGGTACGCCCTCGGTCGCCCCTCGACACCCGAGTCGCGAAAGTGAGAGCGCGCCGTGCTCGCGGTCGGTCCGCCCCAAGTGCGCGCCGGCGGCGTCGTAGCGCAGCATGAAGCCCGGCACGTCTGCGACCCAGGTGCCGCCTTCGGCGCGCGCCGCATACTGGTCGCCCGCATCGCGCTGCCGCGCTGCGAGCCACGCCGCCCGCAAGGGCAGCTGCTCGTCCGCGAGCGTTTGGCCCGCCACCGCGGGCGGCCGCTCTTGCGTTTCAGTCGGCTGACCGCAGCTCGGCCCGACGAACCCCAGCACACCGAACGACAGCCACCCCCAACCGCGACGAATCATGCTTTCAGCCTCCTCTGCGCGCACTGCGGCGTCGATGACGCCCATCAAGTGGGGAGGCCCGCGCGACCAGTCGCCGCGCGTGCGATGCGGCGTGCTCCTCCGGTGCAGCGCTGAGAGGCGCGTCCGTCGGCAGCAAGACGCGCGGGCTGGAGTATTTGTTCGGTCGGGTCGACCGTGGTATTCATCAGGGATGAAGTCGTGGGTCTTCTTGGGCTTGATGGGGCTCGGCGCGGTGGGGTGTGGGTCGGACTCGGACTCAGGCGGGTCGTCGACCGGCGGCGCTTCGAGCGGGGGCGCGTCCACCGGCGGCTCCTCCAGTGGCGGTTCGAGCGGCGGCGGTGGCGCTGCCGGCAGCACCGGCGGAACCTCGAGCGGTGGAACCTCGAGCGGCGGAACTTCGAGCGGCGGAACTTCGAGCGGCGGAACTTCGAGCGGCGGAACTTCGAGCGGCGGAACTTCGAGCGGCGGAACCTCGAGCGGTGGTTCGAGCGGCACCATGCCCAAGAGCGCGGTGGACGAGTGCAAGTACAGCGGGACGAGCGCGGCTCCGTGCGCCGGGACCGCGAAGCCTCACCACTGGCAGTGCGAGACGAACCCAAGCAACACCCCGCCCGCGGCCGGCTGTGAGCACCCGTCGAGCGCAACGGCTCCGACTTGGTGTTGTCCGGCTCCGTTCTGCAGCGTCTACTCTGGCGGCAGCGGGCTCTGCGTTGCGATTGATGCCAAGAAGCCCAACGCGTTCATCTGCGCGACGAGCACGCCGGGCACTTCGGGTTGCACGCAGCCGAACCCCGTGAGCATGCCGCAGCTCTACTGCTGCCCTTGAGCGGGGGCGGCGCGCCGCTGAGTCCTCCGCGGCAAGACGGGAACGCGCCGCCCGGCTCGAGCCGCGCTGTCGCCACGACGCGCGCTGCCTGGGTCAGCCCACACTGCCTTGGTCCAGCACCTCGCGCACCTTGCGCGTGAGGCTGGCGGCGTCCAACGGCTTTCCGATCAGCGCCGCCAGGTGGTGGGTCACGCCGTAGCGAACGATGTCGTCGTCCGGATACCCCGACATGAACAGCACCCGTGTCTCGGGGCGGACCGCGACCACCCGCTCGGCCAGCTCGCGCCCGCTCATCTCGGGCATCACGACGTCGGTGAGCAGCAGGTGGATGGGCCCGGCGTGGCGCTCGCAGATCAGCAGCGCCTCGCCGCCGTGCGCGGCGGGCAGCACCTGGAAGCCGGCGCGCCGGAGCAGCCGGGCTGCCAGCTCGCGCACCGCGGCTTCGTCTTCGACCAAGAGGATGGTCTCGGTGCCGGTCACGGCCCGCTCGCGGGCAGGCTGTTCGACCGCGGGCTCACCCCCGGAGAGGCGCGGCAAGTACACGTCGAAGGTCGCGCCCCGGGCCGGCTCGCTGGTCACCAGAACGTGGCCCCCGCTCTGCCGCACGATGCCGTACACGGTCGAGAGCCCGAGCCCCGTGCCCTTGCCTTTGACCTTGGTGGTGAAGAACGGCTCGAACAACCGGGCAAGGGTGGCGGGGCTCATCCCCTCGCCGGTGTCGCTCACCGTGAGCCGAACGTACGAGCCGACGGTCAGCTCGGGATGCAGCGCGGCGGACGCGGCGTCGATCTCGATGGCGGCGGTGGCGATGGTGATCTCGCCGCCAGAGGGCATCGCGTCCCGGGCGTTCACCACCAGGTTCATCAGCACCTGTTCGATCTGCCCGCGGTCGGCCCACACGTGCCCGACCTGGGACCCGAGCTCTAGGCGCAGTGCGACGTCTTCCCCGAGCAGCCGGCGCATCATCTGCTCGAGCTCGGTGGCAATCTGATTCGGATCGAGCACCCGTGGCTCGAGCACTTGCTGGCGGCTGAAGGCGAGCAGCTGGCGGGTGAGGGCCGCGGCGCGTTCGCCGGCATTGTGGATCTGCTCGATGTCCTTCCGCAACGGGTCCTCGGCGCGCAGCGCCGCCAAGGCCAGGCTGGCGTAGCCCAGGACGACCGAAACGATGTTGTTGAAGTCGTGGGCGAGCCCCCCGGCGAGCCGGCCCACCGCCTCCATCTTCTGCGACGCGCGCAGTTGCGCCTCGAGCTTGGCGCGCTCTTCCTCCGCGCACCGCTGCTCGGTCACGTCTTGCAGCGAACAGACCGCGTGCAGGTGCCCCTCGTCACCCGCACGGAGCGCGGCGCGGCCGAAGACCCAGCGAAGCTCGCCGCCGGGCCGGAGCACGCGGAACTCCACATCGGGCATCGCCTTGCCCTGCTGGGCGCCCGCCAAGCGCCCGCGAAGCACGTCGAGATCGGCGGGGTGAACCCGCGACAGCGCGCCTTCGATGTCGGGGCCGGGTTCGCTGGCAGCGAGTCCGAACAGGCGTCGTGCCTCGGCCGACCACTGCACCCTTCCGCTGCTCAGGTCGGCTTCCACGCTGCCGATGTGCGAGAGCATCTGCGCCTCTTCCAAGAGGTGCCGCTGGTTTTCCAGCTCGGCCGACGCGCGCACTCGGGGCGTGATGTCCTCGATGGCCGAGATGAAGTAGTCCGGATCGCCGCTTGGCTTGCGCACCAGCGAGACGGTCAGGTTGATCCAGACGGTCGCGCCGGTTTTGTGAATGTACCGCTTCTCGAGCGTATAAAAGCCAATCTCGCCGCGGAGCACGCGCTGGACCAAGTTGAGATCCGTCTCCAGATCGTCGGGGTGGGTGATGTCCTGAAAGGTCTTGGCCACGAGCTCGTCGCGGGCGTAACCCACGATGCTGCAGAGCTTCTGGTTCACCCGCACGAACGTGCCGTCGGGGGCCACGTGGGCCAGCCCCACCGCCGCCTGCTCGAAGGTGGCGCGGAATCGCTCTTCCGAGGCGCGCAACGCGTCTTCGGCCTCTTTTCTCGCGGTGATGACCTCCGAGAACAAGATGAGCCCACCCACCGTTCCATCGTCTTCGGACCAGGGCACGACCTCCCAGCGTACCCAATCGAGCCGGCCGTCCTGGCGTGGGAACGGATCTTCTTCGCAGCGCTCGACCGCCCCCGCCAAGCAGCGCCGATGCACCGCCCGCCAGCGCTCGGGGACTTCCGGAAACACGTCGTAGTGGGAACGACCGACCAGTGGCTGATCACCCAGCGAATAGTCCTGGCGATAGCGTCGGCTGACTGCGATGTATCGCAGGTCGCGATCGAACAGCGCCACCGCAGCCGGCGAGTGCTCGACCAGCTGGCGGAACGCCCGGGCGCTGGTGCGCAGCACGCGCTCCGCAGGGAGCCCCGCGGTGGGCTCTTCGCCGGCAAGCAGGGCTCGAAGCTCGTCGCTGCTAGTGCCCGGTCCCCTCTGCATTTTCCCCCGTCGGGGGTGCCCGCCGGCTCTTTCCCAAGAGAACGGGAGCACGCGCCCAAACCGATGGATACGAGCGCGTCGATCGGCGCGCAAGCCCGGGCGAGCCGAGCGGACGTCTTGACGGTGGCGCGGTGCGCAGGTAGTGGAACCTCCTACTTTTCGATGCGCCCCTGCGGAGGACCATGGCATTCGAGCTCGGGGACGAAAGGGTGTGGCCAGTCCTGGTGGTCGCGCTGCTGGCGAGCGCTTGCGGCTCCGAGAGCCCATCCGACGCTTCGGCGGGCGCCCCGGGCGGCAGCGGTGCGACCAGCGGCGGCGGCGGCGGCGGGGGCACCGCGGGCAGCGGCAGCGCTGGCGGACTGGGCGGCACGGGTGCGGGTGGGGCCGCGGGCGGCGCAGCGGGCAGTGGCGCTGCC
>JAKLKA010000211.1 GCA_023150915.1 Polyangiaceae bacterium | reverse complement strand
ACGGCTTGCCGGTGGCGGGAGCGTGCGCTGGGGCGATGGGCATCGGTCAGTCGGTGGACGCGTCGGGTGGCGAGGCGTCGGGGGTGGACGCGTCGGGGGTGGTGAGCAGGCTGCGGACGAGGCGGAAGCCGCCGCCGGGGCCTCGCGACGGTCGGGAGAGCTCGAAGTGGGCAGCGACACGGCAGCGGGTCGCCGGCGTAATCGTGCCGCCCCCGCGCAGCACAATGCCCTCGATGGAGTCCTTGATTTCGACTTTGCCCCACGGGTCCTCGAGCGGCCCTTTCCCATAGCCCAACCCCTTCATCACGTCATTCGTCCACTCGTAAGCGTTCCCGAGCACGTCGTGAAGACCCCAAGCGTTCTTCGTCTTCTGTCCACCGGGATGCGTGAGCGCACCGGAGTTGGCGCAGTACCAAGCAGCGTTGCCGAGTGCGGCGTCGGTGTTGCACGCCAGCACGTCTCCCGGGAACACCGTGATCGGCCCTGTGTAGAAGGCCCCGGCTGTCCCGGCCCGCGCGGCGTATTCCCACTCGGCCTCGCCAGGGAGGCGGTAGCCCTCGCACTGGTAGTAGGTGGGCGCGGTGGTGCCGATGCTGGTGCAGGTCATGCCCTCGCCGATCTGTCCGGTGCAGCCTTCGAGCACGTAGCAGGGCTTCAGTCCCCCCTTCTGCGAGAGCAGGTTGGCAAAGCCCGCCGCCTCGAACCACGTCACGTTGCCCACGGGGCAGGCGGGCTCGAGGCAGTCGCCCATGCTCGTTGGCTTGGGTGGGGGTCCGCTCGGGTTCTTCAAGCCGAGGGCGACCCAGTCAGCCTGGGAGGTCTCCTTCTGCTGGACGAGGAACGGGTGGGTGAGCGTGACCTTCACCTGATTCTCGGTGTTGGCGCCGCGGCCCCACTCGTCTTTGGGCGAGCCCATCACGAAGCAGCCGGCCGGGATGCGGCACCAGCCGGCCTTGCAGTCTTCGACCACCGGCGCGTGTTGGCAGTCGAAGCCCGGGCCGGAGTCCGCGTCTGCTGCGGCGTCTGTGCCAGCTTCGGCGGCTGCGCCCCCGGTGCCCCCCGAGCCCGAGCTTCCGCCCGAGCTCGAGGTGGCGCCGGTGCCTGGTTGGCCGCCTGAGGGTGCTGCAGAGCTGCCGCCGCCGTCGCTGCACGAGCAGCCGGCGAGGCAGAAGGTGACCAACCAGGCTAGGGTGCTGCGCATGGGAGCTCAGTGGTTGACGCCGAAGTTGTCGCCTGACGAGACAACTCGGGTGTACCTCGCGTCGAACTCCCCGTAGTGCGCCTTCGCGCCGTCCTTCAGCGCTGACCACGAGAGGTTCTCGCTTTCGCACTCGGGTGGGGAGCAGGCCGTGAGATACACCTGCCACAGGTTGCTCAGGCTGGTGCGCTGCGACGACGGCGCGCTGTTGATGTCGTACAGGAAGTTCATCCAGTCGTACTCCACGCCGCGGTTCGCCGTGAGGCACTGGTTCTCTAGCCACTTCACCGGGGTCTTGCAGTTCACGGCGACCGGGGGTTGCTGCACCGTATACGAGCTGTCCATGAACTCCTTGTAGTATCCGAAGGCGCAGTCGGACTGCTCCTGATGATTGAAGATCCGGCTTGCGTACAGGTGCGCGAAGCCCTCCGACGCACCCGCGCCGATGACCTCTTGCGATTGCAAGCAATGGTACTGGTTGGAAGAAGCCACGTGGTCGCAGCGGCAGAGCGGCTGCGAGGTCGGGTTGTCGTAGTCGGTCGTCAGGTTGCCCATGCCGAAGCCCTGCACCGTATGCCCGAACTCGTGGCCCACCACGAACTTGCTCCACGCGTCCGAGGGGTCCAAGGTGTTCTTTCGCCCGATGCAGATCGTGCTCTCTTTCAGCGCGTGGCTGGTCGACGCCCACGAGATGGGCGGCTCGCCGCCGCCCGACGAGCAATCGATGTTGTTCGAGCTCGGATCGCGCGTCGTCACTCGGATGTGCCCCTGGCTCAGCCCGTGATCGGGCATGTCGAACATTCTACCCCCGACCACCAGGATGTTCGAGGCCACCGTGGTCAAGTAGACGCCGACCTGCACCGTGCTGGGCGCCGGGCCCGGGTGGACGTCGAAGAGCGTGCGGGCGTAGCCCACCACCGGCGTGTTGGGCGGAGCGCCGCCATAGTCGAAGCTCTGCTCCGTCTCGACATCCATGGTCACGGCCCCGCTGTTGGTCTGAGTGCGCAGCTTGGACGCGAGTGTCAACCCGTAGGTGCCCGCCGGCAGATCCATGGTGGGCGTGCAGCCCGAAGGCCCGAGCCACCCCGCCCACACCGCTTGACCGGTGTCGTAGTTCTCGAGCAGCGCTGCGGTGTACCGTGCCGGCTCCGCGTTGAAACCGTTCATCCAGAAGTAGTCCTCGCCCACGCTGGCGTCGTAGAACTTCCACGTGTGGGACGCGCACACCTTCGTTGGGCCCGGCGGGCCGTCGAGGGGGGTGCCGGGCGCCGGCACACTGGCGGGCCAGGCCTCCCAGAAGTCGACAGAGCCCCGGATCTGGTAGCCCGCGCCGCCCACCGGTGGAAGCGCGGCGACGGGCACGAAGCTGCTGCCGTTCCAGACGTCGCCTTGCGGCGTGAGCAGCGTCGCGTCCAGCGCCGCGAGCTGCATCCGCTCCTGGCGCGGGTCCCGCGGGTTCGACAGAGCGAAGCGCCGGGCGGTGGAGCCCCAGAGCGTGATCGTCGAGAGCCCCGGCTCGAACTCGTACGCCAGGCGCGACGTGGTGAGCTGGCGCTGAGCGCGCCCCTTTTGGAGCTGCAAGCTGGCGTGGACGCTGCTCACCGAGCCCACCGAGCGGATCGGGAGCCACGACAGGTCGATGGGCACCGTGAACGACGCGCGCGCGGGGACCACCAGGCTGCCCAGGAAGATGGACGCCTTTCGGGTTTCGAGGCCGAAGCTCTCGAGGGTGACCCCGACCGTGACGTCTTCGCCAGCGTTGTTGCTCATCACCAGACCGAAGCTCGCCGGCAGTGCCAGGCGTGAGTGGACGTCGAGGTCCACCCAGTCCGCCGAGACCCACGGCGCGCTGGCGCCGCCCTCGGGGATGTACACGCCGTTGACTCGCTGGCTGTTGGTCGAGACGGGCGCCTCTTCGTGACGGCCACAGCCTTCCAGGGCACCCAGCGCTGCCAGCGAGCAGAGCCACACCGCGACTCGTCCGCGGCGGCGGCGTTCGATTTTCTTTCGTGCAAGGTTCGTCTCCATGCGTTGCCTCCGAGCGCACGTTGCGCGATCGGCGACGCCTCACGCAAGCAACTCTGCGATGGCATTCGCGTGGCGATCGTCGAAATGAAACGCGCGTTTCATTTTGGGAGACACGCGGCACGCAGCTTCGCGCGCTTGCACCACTCCGCTCGCAACGCGCGTTGCATCGGTCGCATGACACGTGTCATGCGCTTCGGTAGGCTTCGGCCCGTGAAGCAATCGCAGTTCGGATCGGGAACGCGCGTGCTCCGCATGCCGCTCGTCGTGGTCGAGGCGCGCGGCGTCGACGCGCTCGCGCTCGAGCAGATCCACGCGGCAGACGGTCGCGCGCTGGGCAAGCCCTTGATCTGGTTTCAGTCCGCCGGCCAGAGCGCCAGCGAAAGCGCCGAGGCGGTGCTGCTCGCCGACGGCAACGACGGACGCTGGGGTGCAGCGCGGGCCGCGGAGCTCTCGCAGAGCGGGTTCTTCGGTCTGATCGTCGTGGCTGCCCGCGCCGCCGCCAAGAGCGTGGTGCTCGATGGATTCCGCGGGGGCGCTCACTTGTGGTCACCGCTGCCCCTCGACCCGCAGGTCTTTCCGGTCCAGGCAGCGAGCCTGATCCGCCGCCTGAGCGGCACTTCCGCGTCCGAAGAGATCGAGGTGCAGCTCGCCCCGGAGCCGCGCGTGGTGCGGTTCGACGATCGACCCGTGAAGCTGACGCCACAGGGCTACGCGGTTCTGCTCTTGTTGCTCCAGCGCCGGGGCGCGTGGGTCACGGCAGAGGTCATCGCCAGAGAGCTGTCCCCCGCCGAGGCTCCTGCCGACGCAGAGCGCGTCCGCGTGTGGGTGCTGCGCCTGCGCGCGGCGCTGGGCGAGCTGGCGTGGATCCTCGAGAGCCGCGAGGGCTGGGGCTTCCGGGTGAACCTCCGCAAGGACTCTACCGCGGCCCGACGCCTGCGCCCCCACGGCCGCTACCGGCACCGCCCGCAGTGACTCGAGTCGTGACGACGTATCAACGCTTCTCGAGTCTGGTGCGTCGCGGTCATGCTCTTGCCGGACCACGACGGCGCGTTCCTGGACTCGCCGCTCGAGGCGTGCGAAAGAGCGCGCCGTCGGGCGACCACCCCGGGGGCTCCACCTCCGCGAGTTCTCGGTCCACCGGCCCAAGCGCATTCGCCGGTTCACCATCCTGCCGTCCTGACCGCGCTCGATCTGCTAGCGTGGCGGGGGATGAGCGACGACCGGCGGGTGATCCTGGCTCGGCGCGAAGCGTTTCTCAGGAGCGCGCTGTGCGGCGCCGCCGCCGGGGCGGTGCTCTCGGGCTGCGACCCCAGCGGACCCGTGTGTCACTCGGCGCGCCGCAACCTGCCGCGCGTCGTCGTGACTACGGTCGGGTGCGCCATCCCGCACCCCTGCTTGTCCGTGGTGCGCGTGCCGCCACCGGCGGACGCAGGCCCCGACGCCGACGACGCCGGGGGGTGACTCACCCACCGCTGCGTCATGGCGACGTCACCGACGGCGACCACGCCGGCGTCGCTGGAGCCGCAGACCCAGGGCCGCGGCCCCGGCCGCCAGCGCGACGAGCGCACCGGGCGACCCAATCGGCGAAGCGCTTCGACACCCGCAGCCGCCGTCGTCTTCGCTCGAGCCCCCCGCGCCGCCGGAAGCGGAGCCGCCTGCCTTGCCCCCGCTGCCGGCGCTCGCCCCGCCGCCGCCCGCGCCCGCCGTGCCGGCGGCGCCACCGGCGCCCACTGCGCCGCCCACGCCGGCGTCGTTGCCGCCGCTGCCCGGGGTGCAGGTGGGCTCCGCGTCGGCGCCGGTGGGCAGGTTCTGGCGATGAGCCTTCCACATGCCGTCGACGAACGCGCTCGACGCCGCGCCGCCGCCGCTGACGTCGCCGCTCATCCAGCGGTCCACGTAGTCGAAGAAGGCGTCGTGCGCCCAGATCTTCTTCGAGCGCAGCATCAGCGTCGAGAGCATTTCACCGACCCAGTATGCGCTGGTGCAGCAGTTGCGATAGTCGCCGCAGCCGTCCACCAGCTCGGCAGGGTCGCGGCAGTCCTTCGCGCCCGAGCCCGAGCACCCGTTCTGGAAATAGGTCTGGTTGGGCCCGCAGCTCATGCCGAACAGCGCCTTGCCACTCTTGCCGAAGTAGGTGTGCCCGTCCTCACCGAACTGGTCGTCGTCGTAGTCGAGCCCCACCTTCAACAGGTCGCAGTCCCCCAGTAGTCTGCCGGCGAGCACGATGGGCCATTTGCGCGCGTTGTGGTGCCCCCCGTTGGCTTCCCAAGTGCCGCCAGCCTTCAGGACGCCATAGTTGTCGATGCCGTGCTGAATCATCGAGAGGGTGAGCTCTTCGCGCTCAGGGGTGTCGAGCAATACGTAGAGCGCCGCGCTGCTCACGTAGGCAGCCACCTCACGCCCGTAGCAGGCGTGGGCACCGTCGCCGTTGAACCAGTTCTCTTCGGCACAGCTGTGCTGAATGGTCCACGAGCTGAGGTGATCGATGCGCGGCCGGTCCGCCATTTGCAGCAGCTTGGCGCCATCGGGCTTCGAGCTCGGGGCGGGGAGCTTGGGGAGCGCGCTCCAGTCGATCTGCTTGGTGTCTAGCTGCTGCTTGAAGGTGCCGGCGTACGACGGGCGCAGCGCGGTCGGCGGCAGTGGCCCGGCGACCACGGTGAGCACGGCTTGCGAGATCATCGGCCCGACGTTCTTGGGGTCGCTGCCCTCGGGCTTGCTCACGCTCGAGACCAGCGACGAGGTGGGCGCCAGGGTCGCGGGGAAGGTCACCGCATCCGTGGCGTCGAAGCCGCCACCCCGTGAGTCGTAGGCTTGCCGGCCGCCTTTCGGGTTCACCGCCGAGCCGTGGCGCGTCCCCGTGGGCGCGGGCGAGACCGACACGACCTTCACCGGGCCCACCACCCAGTGGTCCCCGGTGGCGAACTTCCCCGACTCGTAGGGCTGGTCGAAGGTCCAGGTGACCCCGTACTGGGCGATGGAAGTGACTTTCTCGGCTTGGGCAGCGGGGCCGAGCAGAAAGACCGCGAGGGCGAGGGGCCAGAGTCTCATGCTCGGAGGGTGGCAGACCCGGCCGGGCGGGGCGATTACCATCGCTGCGCGCGGGGCCTGGGGGCCGGCCCACACCACCCGCGCACGCTCTGTAATCGCCCGCGACTCGGCGCCGCAGCATGATGCGGGCATGAAGGTCCCTGCCGTCGCTCTTGGGCTGTTCGCGTCCACCTTTGCCTTGCGCGCGGGCGCGGCCGACTTCTACGTGGACCCTGCCGCGGGCAGCAGCGCCGGCGACGGCAGCCAGGCCAAGCCGTGGAAGACGCTGCAAGAGGTCGTTGCCGCGGGCCACTTCGGCAAGGCCATCAAGGCCGGCGACACCGTGCACCTGAAGAGCGGCATTCACGGCGAGATGGTGGTCAGCGGCGGCACCTACTCGCCGCCCATCAGCGTGGTGGCCGACTCCGGTCAAGCCCCCAAGCTGACGCGCGCGCGTTTCAGCAACACCAGCGGGTGGCTGCTTCGTGGCGCGAGCATCAGCCCGTCACACGGCAGCGTGAGCGGCAGCATCACCATCGTCGAAGTCCAGACCAGCGCGTCCAACGTGACCGTCGAGAGCAGCGACGTGTTCAGCGTCGCGAATGCCACGAGCTGGGGAGCCACGGAGTGGCTGGCGGCGCACAGCGGGATCTCGCTCCGGGGCGCTGGCTCGGTGGCCCGCGGCAACCAGGTGCGCAACGTGCGCTTCGGGATCACGGCCGATGCGGCGAAGGTGCTGGTCGAGGGCAACACCGTGAACGGCTTCTCGGCCGACGGACTGCGCGGGTTGGGTGACGACGAGACCTTCCAGTACAACGTAATCAAGAACTCTTACCTCGACGACTCGGTCGACAAGAACCACGACGATGGCTTCCAGAGCTGGTCCGTGGGCTCCGGCGGCGTCGGGACGGGCGAGGTGAAGAACATGACCCTGCGGGGCAACGTGTTCATCTCGCACGAGAACCCCGCGCAAGCGCTGAAGGGGTCGATGCAGGGCATCGGTTGCTTCGACGGGTTCTTCAGCGGGTGGGTGGTCGAGAACAACGTGGTGATCACCGACCACTGGCACGGCATTTCACTCTACGGCGCCAAGGACTCGCGCGTCGTGAACAACACGGTGATCGACACCACCCCCACCACCAAGCCCGGCCCGCCGTGGATCATGGTGACGGCACACAAGAACGGCAGCCCCAGTCAGAACGTGGTCGTCCGCAACAACCTGGCGATGGACTTCGACGTGAAGGGGACGAACGTGACCCAGGACCACAACGTCACGGTGACGGCGGCCAACTTGGCCACGTTCTTCGTCAGCCCCACCGCGCCGAAATGGGATTTGCACCTGCTGAAAGCTTCGCCCGCCGTCGATCAGGGCGTGAAAGATCTGGCCCCCGCGCTGGACGCTGACAAGATCGCGCGGCCGCAGGGCGCGGGCTTCGATTTGGGCGCCTACGAGTGGCACGACGGCAGCGTGAACCCCAGCGGAGGCAGCGGCGGAACCGGTGGCAGCGGCGGCGGCGCGGGCGGCGTCGCGGCGGGGGGTGGCGCGGGCGGCGTTGCGGGC
>JAKLKA010000210.1 GCA_023150915.1 Polyangiaceae bacterium | reverse complement strand
CCCCGCCGTCGGAGCCGAACTCGACGTCGTCGTACCCGAGCACGTTGCTACATGCCACGACCAGCACGCTCGACGAGGCGAGCAAGAAGCGCCGCATTCCCCAAGAATGCGCGAGCGGGCCAGGGGCGGCAAGCCCCAGCTCGGGATCACGCCGCCTTGGGCGCGATCTCGACCACCACCGGAGCCTTCGCCAGCTTCTGATAGATGTGCCGCGTCCTTCGCAGCGGCCACCAGTCGTAGAGCAAGATCTCGAGCGGGCGCCACATGGCCACCCAGCCGCCGATCAGCAGGCTCTCTTGTGCAATCGCCGAGAGGGGCGCGCTGGACAGGCCGGCCAGGACGCGGCTGAGCCCGACGCACGCGCCCAGGAACCCGAGCCCGATCGCCAGGCTGGTGCGGCCGCGGCGCAAGAGCTGGCGGAACTCGCGGTCGGCGAGGTCGGCGCGGTAGGCGAAGTAATGGTGTAGCGCCGCCTCGGCCAGCTCGTCGGGCTGCGCGTCGCGCGGCAGCTTGCGAAGGTGGATGATCACCTTCAACGGGGCCGCGTCGGGGAACTCTCTGGCCCAGCTGACCAAGAACGCGTCGATGTCGTCGTCCAGGTCCTTCTCGGGGAACGGCGCCGGGTCGATGGAGTTGAAGAGCTGATCCAGGCTCTCGAGCTCGAGCTCGATCACCCGCTCCCGGTCCGCGCCGTCGGCGTCGCTCAGAACAACTTCCCCTGTGAGCTGCGCTCGATGAACTCGCGGCCGAGGTGCTCGTAGGCCTTCTTCGTCGCCACGCGCCCCCGCGGGGTGCGACCGAGGAAGCCCTGCTGGAGCAGGTACGGTTCGTACACGTCTTCGATGGTGTCGCGCGGCTCGGCCATGGCCGCAGCCAGGGTCTCGACGCCCACCGGGCCGCCGTCGTAGTGCTCGATCAAGATCCCGAGCAGGCGCCGATCCATTTCGTCGAGCCCCGCGTCGTCGACCTCGAGCCGCTCGCAGGTGAGCCGCACGATGGCGTCGTCGATCTTGCCGGTGCCCTCGATCTCGGCGAAATCCCGGGCGCGCCGGAGCAGGCGATTGGCCACGCGCGGCGTGCCTCGCGAGCGCAGCGCCATGGCCCGGGCGCCGGCCTCGGTGCAGGGGATGCCGAAGCAGCGCGCGCTGCGCAGGATGATTCGCTCGAGATCCGAGACCGGGTAGAAGTCCAGACGCAGCGTGACACCGAAGCGCTCTTGCAACGGTTTGCTCAAGAGCCCGGTGCGCGTGGTGGCCCCCACCAGAGTGAACGGTCGCAGGTCGATCGACACGCTGTCGGCGAAGGCACCCTCGCCGGTCATCACGTCCATGCGAAAGTCCTCGATGGCCGGGTAGAGGGCCTCTTCCACCGGTGCGCTCAGGCGGTGGATCTCGTCGATGAACAGCACGTCGGCGCGACCCAGCTTGGTCAAGACGCCGGTGAGCGCCCCCTTGTGCTCCACCGCGGGGCCGCTGGTGATCGAGATGCTCACGCCCATCTCTTTGGCCAAGATGTGCGCCAGGGTCGTCTTGCCCAGGCCCGGCGGGCCGCACAAGAGGATGTGGTCGAGGGGCTCTTTGCGCTTGCGGGCGGCGGCCACGAAGACCAAGAGGTTCTGCTTGTGCTTCTCTTGCCCGATGAACTCGTCGAGCGAGCCGGGGCGAAACAAGCGGTCGAAGCGGGCGTCCTCGTCGTCGAACGCGGCCGGCGACAGCACGCGCTCGTCGCCCGCGTCGGGCACGGGGTCGACCTGCTTCTTGCGGGAGGCCATGGGGAAGCGGACTCTACTCTGGCAGCGGGGCCCTTTCCACGAGGCCCTTTTCAAGCAAGCCGGCTTCGGACACGATGTGGGCGATGGCCCCGCGTGTCGCGCTCGTCGCACTGGTGCTGGCGCACGGCGCGAGCGCGCTGGCCGACGCGCCGGTGCCGGCTGCGGGCCCGGCGCGCCTCTGGAGTCGGGGCCAGACCACTTGGATCTACGAGCAGCCCCGAGCCACCAAGAACGCGCTGGGCTACGTCCGGCTCGGGCAGTCGGTCGAGCTGCGCGCCGAGGCGCCGGTGAAGGGCCCGGGCTGCAGCGGCGCGTACCATGCGGTGCAGCCCTACGGCTGGGTCTGCCTCGATCGACGTGCCAGCCTGGACGGCACCGGGCGCTGGCTGCGCGCGATGAGCCATGCCGCGCCCCGCGCCGCGCTGATGCCCTTCGAGTTTGCGCTGTCGAACGGGGCGCCCATGTATCGGCGCTTGCCCACCCGCGCCGAGGTCGAGCGCGAGACTGCCAGCTTCGGCAAGGCCGGCAGCTTCAAGCCACAGTCGTGGGGCAACCGCGGTCACGAGCGGCTGGCGGAAGCGAAGGTCGTCGACGCGTCCGGAGCACTGCCGTGGTTTTTTCAGAACGGCGGCAGCGCCGGCGAAGAAAAGCCCCTCGAGGCCCTGCGCCGCCAGATCCCCCACGGTTCGATGCTGGCGTATTCAGCGAGCTTCGACCACGAGGGGCGGCGCTACGTGCTCAGCGCCGACGGCACGGTGGTGCCGGCAGACCGCCTGCGACCGTTTCGAGTCAGCGAGTTCCGCGGCGTCGAGCTGGGCCAGAGCACCAAGCTGCCGATCGCGTTCTTCCGCGCCAAGGCCCGGGCCAAGTATCGCCGGGCCGGCGAGGCGTTCGAGCCCACCGGCCAGAGCTTTGCCGCGCGGGCGTGGGTGGAGCTGGACGACGCCGCACCCGCGGCAGAGAGCGGGGGCAAGCGCTACCTTGCCACGCGCGAGAAGTCGGGCAGCGACACGATCTGGGTCCGCGAGGACGAAGCGACGGTGATCCGCGAGCGCACCGCGCCGCCGATCGGCGTGGCCGCCGGCTCGAAGTGGCTGATCCACAGCATCACCCAGGGCACGCTGATCGCCTACGAGGGCACCCGCGCGGTGTTCGCCACGCTGGCCTCGCCCGGCGCGGGCGGGGTGCCGATCAAGGGCAAAGACCCGGTGAAGATGAGCACCACGCCGCTCGGCGTGTATCGCATCACGTTCAAGCACCGGGCCACCACCATGAGCCCCGAGTACGGGGAAAATCGCAAGTTCTGGATCGCCGACGTGCCCTACACCCAGTACTTCAACGCGCCCTTCGCGCTCCACACCGCGTACTGGCACGAAGACTTCGGCGAGCCGATGAGCGCGGGGTGCGTGAACGTCTCGCCGCGGGACGGCAAGTGGCTGTTCGACTGGACCTCACCCGGCGTGCCCGAAGGCTGGGGTGGCGCCGGCCCCGGGGGCAGGCATGGGGCGGGGACCTACGTGGTGATCGCACGCTGAACAGCGCCCGCATGCCGCCGCCGGCGAAAAGACGTCAGTGGCGAACGCCCACCCATTTGAGGTTCGAACCTTCGGACTTCAGATGTGCCTCCATCGCCCGAGGCGCTGGCGTGCCGCGGCGAATCGCGGTCACGCGCACCACCACGTAGTCGCGCTCGAGCTCGGGGATCGGGATCTCGACTTCGGCCAGCGCTGGCAGCACGGTGCGGGGCGGTGTCAGCTCGTTGCCGTCGTCGCCCAAGAACGAAACCACGTAGCGCGTGTCGCCGGCGCCTTCGAGGCCGGCCGCGAGGGCCTGGTCGACCACGATCAGCGTTCGCCCGGACAGCGCTTCGACCTCGCAGGGCGTGACTCGCGAAAACCAGTACGACGCCAGGGTGCGGCGGCGTGCCTCGAGCGCGCGAACCACGTGGCGCTCGAGGGATGCTTCCGAGAAGCGTGCTTCGCGGACGACGCGCTGGATCAGGCTCGCCGGGATCTGAACCATGCGCTTGGCCAGCCAGTAGCCATCCGACGGCAGCAGACGATCCACCGGCTCGTAGGGGTGCCCGAGCTCGTAGCGCGCGTCGACCTGGGCCCGAAAGGCCCTCAAGCTGCGCTCGGGGCGGGCGCCCCGCGCAGGCGGTCGCGCCAGCCCCAGCGAGAGCAGGTTCGACAGTGCGTCGCCTTCGACCGGCCCGGCCACTGAACGGCTTGCCGTGGTCGGGCCCAGCGCGCCGGCCCCCAGCGCGTCGTGCAGCCCCACCACGAAGTGACGCACGTGGCCGCGGCCCGGAAGCCCCACGTAGGCGTCCACCAGGCGCGACGGACCGAGCTCGCGCAGGTCCAGCCAGGCTGCGAGCACGCCCAGCGCCCGGAGCGTGCGGCGGTCGCGATGGGGGATACGATCGTTGGGGTCGTCGTCGCGTTGGTACGTCATGTCGGTGGCCCCCAGCGGCACCCCCACCGGCCAGCGGACGGCGACCCAGCGCTCGCTGGCCGGGCCTGCGGTTCGGGGCACGCCCAGGGCGCTGGGCTCCACCCACCACGTCTCGGGTGTGAGGTAGCCAAGGGCGCGCACCAGGCGACTGGCGATCAGCGCCGCCGACGTGTCCACCTGGGGCAAGGTCGGATGATCGCCGATCAGTCGATAAACCTTGCCGCGTGCGTCGGTGAGCACGAAGTGGCCCCCGCGGGCTTCGATCTGCGCGCGCCCTCGGGGCGGGCCGTCGGCCGCGTACTGCTTTTCGAAGGCGCCGACCTCGAGCGCCACCGGGGAAAACCAGCTCGATCGAGGGACTTCGTCCAGGGCGTTCACGTCCAGGGCGTGGGGGAAGCGCTCGGCGTCGAGGGCGTCGACCACGGGCCGGCGCAGGAACACGTCGGACAGGTAGAACGCCTCGACGAACGCGCTCTTGCGCGGGATGGCGATGGGGCGGTCGTCGTGCGCGTCTCGGATCGGCGGCCGGTCGTGGAAGCGCGCCGGGCGGTAGCTGCAGCCCACGGCTGCGACCACGAACATCCACTGCGCCCAGGTCCGCATCGTCAACTCCGGTGCTGGCGGTCGCCGAACGACGACGACACGCCGAAGTAGAGAATGAGCTTCTCGCCGTCGGGGCTGCCCGAGACGGCGATGGAGCCCAGGGGCGCGCTCCGACTGTAGACGTCGAAGCCGAAGCCGGCGTCGTAGCGCAGAGCGTCGAACCCCAGCGCTCGGACCCGCGGCGCCACCGTGGCCACGTCTGCGAAGGCGCGCGCGGCGAGATGACGCGCGATGGCCCACCGGTAGTCCAGCGAGGCCACCGCCGAGACATAGTCGCGCCGCGTATCGAAGCCCCGGAAGTCGGGCTGGCGCGGCAACTCCACGAACGGGATGGGCCCGTCGGTGGGCGCGAGGCCGTCGAGCACCAGCTTGGGCGAGAGCACGTTTCCCGGGTGAAACAGCTGGAAGAAGCCCGCGACGCGCCCCCCCACGCGGACGAAGTCGTGGGACGACGCGCCGATGCCGGCGCCCCGACCCGCGTAGCTTTCGAACAAGAACCCCGGAGCCGGTCCGGCGCGCGTCGCGCGGGTGTCCACGCGCAGCGCGAGCTCGCTGTACACGGTGCGTACCGTTCCATTGGCGCCGGGGACGCTGCCCGGTTCGAAGACCTCGCTCAGCGTGTCGCCGCCCGAGGGCGGGTCGAAGAGGTGGCGCCGGGTGAGGCTGCTCGACACGAAGAGCTCGGTGTCGGCGGCCGGACGGAAGCCTGCGCCGGTGATGAAGCGCTCGCGCAGCTCGCGATACGATGCCGCGCGCGACGGCGCACCGGGGCGGAAGCGGTTGCGCGCGTCGGTCTCGGGCTCTTGCCCCAGGCCCAGGTAGCCATTGGACGAACGCTCGTCGTGCAACGCCTCGAGGGACAGCGCCAAGGGCACCGGCGTGCGGAACGCGAAGCGCAGCCGCGACTCTGCCACCTGATCGTGCTCGCCGCCATAGCCGATGCGCGCGGTCGTGGCGACGGTGTCGGCCCGCCCGATCACGCGCGCGCCAACGTTCAGGCTCGAGCCCGTCTCCATGAACGCCGTCGGGAAGATCCGGACCTCGCCCTCGCCCGGGTTGAGCATGTCGTCGATCCGCGGGACGACCTGCTCTTCTTCGATCAGGCCTGCCGCGGTGCCGGTGGTGATGAACACGATTTCGGTAGTGGCCCGCGGAACGAAGAGCAGCACGTTGGCGAAGCGGCGTGCCGGATCCCCGGGCTCAGATGCCTCGCGCGCCACGCCGGTGACGTCCGTCGCGGGCTCTGCGGCGGCGTGGGGCGCGACCAGAAGCGCGCCCACGCTCAGAGCGCGAGCGGCGGAATGCGCGCGGCCCAGGGCCGTGCCTCCTCGAGCTGGGCCGCCAGGCGGAAGAGCGTGGCCTCGTCGCCGTAACGACCGATGATCTGTACGCCCACCGGCAAACCGGCCGCGTTCCAGTAGAGCGGCACGTTGGCCGCGGGCTCGCCCGTCATGTTCTGCAGCGGGGTGAACGGTGCGAACTCGGCTGCCAAGAACAGACCCGCCAGCGGGTTGTCGGGGACGTCGAAGCTGCCAAGCGCCATCGGCGGCTGACCCAGGGTGGGCGTGACGAGCACGTCCAGATCGGCGCGCTGTTTGGCCCACTCGCGTGTCAGGCGCTGCAAGATCGCGACCGCCACCAGGTACTCGCCGGCGGTGCGCTGTCGGCCGGCCTCGGCCAGCGCGTAGCTCATCGGCTCGACGTTCTCGGCGCTGGCCTTGCGCCCCGTCAAGAGCGCCAGCCCATCGAGCGTGGCAGCGGCGCCGGCGGTCCACATGACCGAGAACGCCTCCAGGAACATGTCGCCGGGCAAGAAGATGTCGCGGTCGACGACCTCGTGACCGAGCTCGGTGAGCAGCTGCTTGGCGTCTTCCAGCGCCGACAGGCAGTCGGCGTGCACACCCACCCCCGAGATGGGCCGGCCCGAAACGCCGATCCGCAGCCTGCCGGGTGGGGTCTTCGCTTCCAGGGCGTAGGGCCGGCTCGGCGGCACGGCGTAGTACGGATCGCCGAGCGACGGCCCGTGGGTGGCGTCCAGGATCGCGGCGCTGTCGCGCACCGAAAGCGACACCACGTGCTCCGCCACCAGCCCGCCCATCACGTCGCCCAGCGCCGGCGCCAGCGTGGTGCGGCCGCGGGTGGGTTTGAGCCCGAACAGCCCGCAGCACGACGCCGGGATGCGGGTCGAGCCGCCGCCGTCGTTGGCGTGGGCCACGGGGACCATTCGCGCCGCCACCGCCGCCGCCGAGCCGCCGCTCGACCCGCCGGTGGTGTGCCCCAGGTTCCACGGGTTCTTGCACGGGCCGAACAGGTGCGACTCGGTGGTGGGCAAGAAGCCGAACTCGGGCACGTTGGTCTTGCCAACGAAGATGAAGCCCGCGCGCCGCAGGCGCTCGATCAGGACGCTGTCTTCGCTGGCCACGAAGTCCGAGAGCATGCGCGACCCGCTGGTGAAGCGCACGCCGTCCACCGCGGCCAAGATGTCTTTCACCAGGAAAGGCACGCCCGCGAACGGCCCGTCGGCAAGGGGCGCGTCCGCGGCTTTTCGCGCCTGATCGAACATCGGTGTGACCACCGCGTTGAGTGCGGGGTTCAGCTTCTCGATGCGTGCAATGGCGTGGTCGACCAGCTCGCGGGGCGTGGCCTTCTTGGTTCTCACCAGCTCCGCCAGCGCGGTGGCATCCAGTCGGTCGAGCTCGGTCATGGCGGCATCATAAGCGGCCGGTGCCGAGCGCGCCACGGCGAGTCCCACTCCCGATCGGTTCTCGTCAGGGCGACCTGCAGCGTCCGGCTCAGGAGCGAGGCGACCGGACCGGGGTCGAGGCGCGAGGCCCGTCTCTTGCCGCCACGGGCGCACCACGCCGCGGCCACCGGGGGCGGTGACCGGGGTGGCGTGACCGGGCAAGGTCACGCTGCGCCACAGCGAGAGCAGCGTGTACGCGATGCGACGCAGGACCATGACGACCACGGTGGCGCGTGGGTTCTGCTCGATCCACGGATGGTCGTCCTCC
>JAKLKA010000021.1 GCA_023150915.1 Polyangiaceae bacterium | reverse complement strand
AGCCGTGGGAGGCGTGGCGGGGGCCGGCGCTGCCGGTGGCGGCGGCGCCGCGGGAGGCGCGGGCGGGTCGTGTGCAGTCGGCGGCAGCGGCGGCGCGGGGGGCTCGAGCGGTGGCGGCGGCGCGGGGGGTGGCGGTGGGGCGTGCACTCCGGACTGCGTGGGCAAGGAATGCGGGAGCGACGGCTGCGGCAGCGTCTGTGGCAGCTGCTCTTCGAGCCAGAGCTGCCAGAACGGCCAGTGCCTGTGCGTCCCGAGTTGCTCGGGAAAGCAATGCGGCTCCGACGGCTGCACCGGCTCGTGCGGCAGCTGCCCTTCCGGATCGTACTGCAGCGGCGGCAAGTGCAACTGCGTGGCGAGCTGCGCCGGGAAGTCGTGCGGCTCCGACGGTTGTGGCGGAAGCTGCGGCAGCTGTCCCACCGGTTCGAGCTGCGACCAGGGCCAGTGCAAGGCCCCCGGGGGCTGCACGCCGCCCGCGCAATGCACCGGCACCACCCCCGGCACCGGCGGCTCGCAGTATTGCCTGCCGCTCGACGCATACAGCGCGTGCCTGTACTGCTCCGCGAACTGCAGCTTGCCGAAGTTCGCCTATCAGTGCACCTCCGGTGGCGGCCCGCCGGCGCTGGCCGGTTGCGTGAACAAGAACGGCTCGGGCACGTATTGCTGTCCGCAGGCCGCTTGCGTGCGCGCGACACCTTGGGACACGACCTGCGTGAAAGACGGGCTCCCGCCCAAGTCGTACACGTGTCACCCGGACGCGGCGATCCCCTCTGGCTGCAAGCAGCGGCAGGGCGCGTACTACTGCTGCCCGACCTGAGAGCGCACGGCGCGCCGATGGCTCGCCCATCCTTCCTGCGCTAGCGTGCGCGCTCACCTTCAGTGCCCCGCCCTCACCTGCTCGCTCAGCTCCCCGAAGACCTGGCTCGCCATCTGGCCGAGGCCGGCGTCGATCTGACCGAAGACGAGGCGCGTCGCCTGATGGTCCAGGCTTTTGCGCCCCCCTCGGCATTCCCGCTGAAACGCCCGGTGTCGAAGGCAAAGTTGGCGGCGGCCGAGCGGGTGTTCGACACGCAGCGGCTCACGCTGCTCGAACGGGTAGAGAGCGCGGGCGACCATTTCGTGAAATACCTGTTCCGCTCGCCCGATGGCGCGCTCTCCGAGGTGGTGCGCATTCCGCTGGAGAAGCCGGGTCGGTTCAGCGTGTGCCTGTCGTCGCAAGTCGGCTGCGCCATGCAGTGCGCGTTCTGCGCCACGGGCCGACTCGGGCTGACGCGCAACCTAGAGACCTGGGAGATGCTGTCGGCGTTTCTGGCGGTGCGCGACGAGGCACCCGGTCGGGTGGTGGGGGCCCTGTTCCAGGGGCAGGGCGAGCCCCTGCAGAACTACGACGCCGTGATCCGCGCCGCCCGCGTCCTGTCGCACCCGTGCGGCGCCCACGTGGCGGGGCGTTCGATCACCCTCTCTACCGTCGGCCTGGTGCCGCAGATCCGGCGCTACGCCGCAGAGGGGCATCCGTTTCGGCTGATCCTCTCGCTGACCAGCGCCCTGCCCGAGAGGCGCCAGCGGCTCTTGCCGGTGGCGGGCAAGGTTCCGCTGGAAGAGCTGGCCGCCGCCGTCCGCGAGTACTGGGCGGCGTCGAAGCACGGGCGCCTGACCATCGCGATGGTGCTGATCAGCGGCGTGAACACCGACCCGGCCGAGGTGGCCGAGATCCAGCGACTGTTCGGCGGCCTGGACCTGCGCATCAACCTGATCGACGTGAACGACGCGCGCCCGGAGGGCTTCCGCCAGGCGGGGGACGCCGAGCGGAAGGCGTTCATGGACGCGCTGCAGGTGCTGCGGGCCCCGATCGTGCGCCGCTATTCCGGGGGCGCCGAGACCCACGCCGCCTGCGGAATGCTGGCGGCGGCAAGGGTGGCCGCCGCGGGGTCCGTTGTCACCGGCCCGCACCTGGGCGAGCCTGAAGGCTCGCGTGGCAAGAGCCCAGCCTGATCCTTACCGCGAGCTGTTCGAGCGCTCGGCGGACGCCATCCTGATCATCGAGGACGAGCGCTTCGTGGACTGCAATCAGGCCACGGTCGAGATGCTGCGCTATCCGAACAAGGAGGCCCTGCTGCGGACTCACCCCTCCGAGCTGTCTCCGCCCACCCAGCCCGACGGCAGGCGTTCGTTCGACAAGGCCAACGAGATGATGGCCATCGCGCTCGAGCGTGGCAGTCATCGCTTCGAGTGGGATCACATGCGCTTCGATGGCGAGGTGTTCCCGGTCGAAGTGCTGCTCACCGCGGTTCCGCGCGGTGACAAGCAAGTCTTGCACGTGGTGTGGCGTGACATCACCGACCGCAAGCGGCTGGAAGAACAGCTGCGGCACGCCCAGAAGATGGAGGTCATTGGGCAGTTGGCGGGCGGCGTCGCCCACGACTTCAACAACCTGCTGGTTGCCATCATGGGCAACGGCGAGCTGTTGCAGAAGAAGCTGACCGACCGGCCCGAGCTCGCAGAATACGTCGAGGACATGATCAAGGCGGGTCGGCGTGGGGCAACGCTGGTGCGCCAGCTGCTGTTGTTCAGCCGCCCGCAGAGCGCATCGATGGAGATCATCGATCTCGGGCCCGTGCTGCGCGAGGTGCACCGCATGCTCGAGCGGTTGATCGGCGAAGACATCCAGCTGGTGGTCGAGCCGTGCACCGAGCCGCTGCCCATCCGCGGAACGCGCGGCCACATGGAGCAGGTGGTGGTGAACCTGGTGACCAACGCGCGCGACGCCATGCCCCGCGGCGGCACGGTGACCGTGAGCCTTCGGCGCGTGGCCATCACCGAAGACAGCATCGGCGCGATCGATCAGCTGGCTTTCGGCCCGTACGCCTTGCTCGCGGTCACCGACACGGGCGAGGGCATGTCCGAGACGGTGCTGGCCCACGCCATCGATCCCTTCTTCACCACCAAAGAGGTCGGGCGCGGCACCGGTCTCGGGCTCTCGACGGTGTACGGCATCGCCAAGCAGAGCGGTGGCGGGCTGGCCATCGACAGCGCGCTGGGCCAGGGCACGACCGTGAAGGTGTACCTGCCGCTGCGCGACGACGAGCCCCTCTCTCGCGACGCGCCTCGAGCCGAACGTCACGCTCGGGGCGGTTCGGAGCGCGTGCTCGTGGCCGAGGACGACGCCATCGTCGCGGGGGTGGTGGTGCGCGTGCTCGAAGCGCAGGGGTACACGGTCGAGCTGGCGTCGGACGGTGCGGACGCGCTTCAGCGCATTCTGGAGAGGCCTGGGGGCTTCGACCTCTTGCTCAGCGACGTGGTCATGCCGCGCATGAGCGGGCCCGAGCTGGTGCGCGAGCTTCGGGGGCGCGGCAGCCCGCTCCGCGTGCTGCTCATGTCCGGCTACACCGGCGACGGCCTGATGCAGGCGAGCGAGCTGGGTGAGGTCGACCTGCTCGAGAAGCCCTTCAGTGGCAGCGAGCTGGTTCTTCGGGTGCGTGACGCGCTGGACAAGCGCGGGTGATCAGCACCCCGCCACGCAACTGGTGTAGGCCTTGCACTCGGTCGACGAGCATTCTTTTCCGATGCACGCCTGCACGCTCTGGGTGGTGACGCACGAGCTGCAATCGGCCGAGATCTGGCCGCCGGTGCAGTAGACCGAGCACGGCGAGGAACAACTGGCGTCCTGGCACACGCACTTCTTGATGGTGGCGACGAACTCTTGCTGGCCGGCGCTGTGCGAGGAAGCGCAGCAGCCGCTGCAGTTCGCCTGGGCCGCGCACGGGTCGGCGGCATCGGGCCATGGGCTGCCGCCGGTTCCGCCGCCCTCGGTGCCCGCCCCGCCGTCGGTGCCTCCGCTGCCGGCGCTGCCCGAAGCGCCACCGCTTCCGCCGCCCGCGGCGGTGCCGCCCACCCCGCCGTCGGTGCCGCCGGTGCCGCCCAAGCCGCTGTCGCTGCCGCCGGCGGCGCCGCGCAGGTCGTCCAGCGAAGACGTCAGGCTGCACGCCGACGCGATCAGGATCAGGGGAGCGTACGGTCGCATCACTTCGGCGGGGGAACGACCTTGGTCTGGCAGCCCACCACGATGTCGATCTTGCCGCCGTCGTCGCCCTTCACTTTGTCGCAGGTTGCGCCGCACAAGAGGACCTTGGTCTTGGTCGCGTCCCATTGCCACCCGTCGGCGCCCTGGCCGCACGGCTTGTTGTTGTCTTGCAGCACCTCCTGGGACGAGCCGCCCTTCGGAGTGAACGAGACGTTGACCTTGCTCGGGTCCACGGTGCCGCCGTCTTTGGGTGGGGGCAGCGTGAACTCGCAGCTGAGCTTGTCGACGATGCCGGCCGCGATGGAATTGAAGATGTCGGACCAGTCTGCCTCGCAGATGCTGCGAACGATGCCGCCGGTGAGCTTGCTGAGCTTCTGATACTCGAGGCCCGGCGCCACCGCGGCGTTGCCGGCGTCTTGCCCGGTGGTGTTGCAGGTCTTGGTCAGATCTTTCGGATCGGCACCGACGATCGAGTGGAAGATGTACTTGCGGCTCTGGGCCGTGCCGAACATGCCCTTGGGCAAGGCAGCGTTCAGCGCCCAGTTGTCGAACCCGGTCGCGTCCCAGCCGGGGAAGTCGGCCTCGTCGTCAGTGACGTCCACGAACACCTTGGTGGCGTCGAAGCGCGCCAGCTTGTTGATCGGACCGCCGGTGGTGTTGCAGGTGAACATCGGCGGCCAGCCCGAGCCGGTGTAGGCGTACGAAGCCATGAACAGCGAGTCCGAGCTGCCGATCTCGCAGTCCAGGTGAGTGAACTTCGGGGGGTTGTTGCCGCAGCTGGCGCCGGCCAGCGGCGGGTCGACGCACACGTCCAGCGAGCCCGAGCCTCGCGCCGACACCATGATCACCTGCCAGTCGATGATGCTCTTCGAGATGGTCGGCACGAAGCTCTTGTTGATCTGCTCGCGCACCTTGGCGATCTCGTCGGTCATCGAGCACGAGTTGTCGACCAGCCAGATCACGTCCACCGCCGGCTTCTTCGCCTCTTCGGTGTAGGTGGTGCAGGCGGCGTCGGGGTCATCGGCGTCCCCCGTGCTGCTGTCGATCACCACGCCGCCGCCGCCGCCGGTGGCGCTGGTCCCACCCACGCCGCCGCCGCCGGTGGCGCTGGTTCCGCCGGCGCCGCCGCCCGCCGCCGCGCCCCCTGCGCCGCTGCCCCCGCTGCCGCCCCCGCTGTCGTTGGCCGAGCACGCGACCCCCATGAACAACCCTAGCCCGACCGCCAGATAGCTGGAACGCGCCATGTTCGTCCGCAAAGAGTACAGGTCCGGCGCGTCACGGTCCACTCGGGGGCATGATTACCGGGTGGAACCTTCGCGGCTTCTAGTGCTCGGCGCCGCTGCTGCCGTTGCCGCCGTGATCAACTCGGTGGCGGGCGGCGGCTCGCTGGTGTCGTTCCCCGCGCTCTTGGCGCTGGGCGTTCCGCCGGTGCTGGCCAGCGCGACCAACACCGTGGCGCTGACTCCGGGGAACGTCGCGTCGGCGGTGGCATACCGCTCCGAGCTGGGGCGCGAGCTGGTGCTGCTGGCGGCGCTCGCCGCCGCCGGAGGCGTGGTGGGGGCCGTGGCGCTCGTGTCGGCGCCGCCCCGGGCCTTCGAGCTGGTGGTGCCCTGGCTGGTGGCTCTGGCCACGTTGCTCCTGGTGGTCGACGTCGGGCTCGAGCGTCCGAGCCGCACTGGGATCGCGCTCGTGTCGGTGTACGGCGGGTACTTCGGCGCGGGCATCGGCATGCTGGTGCTCGCCCTCTTGGGTCGGGGCGACATTCACCACAAGAACGCCAAGAAGAGCGTGATCGTCGCGGCGGTGAACGGCGCGGCCAGCGTCTACTTCTTGGTGAGCGGTCGGGTCGAGCTGGCGCCTGCGCTGGTCATGGCGGCCGGTGCCATCGCGGGTGGCTACGGTGGCGCCGCAGTGGCCCGGCGGGTGAGCGCGCGCCACGTGCGCTGGGTGGTGGTGGCGATCGGTGGGCTGCTCACCGCCCTGCTGGCGATCCGCTACTACTGAAGGGCGGTTCCCTTCCGCCGCGGATCCGGGTACTCCCGGGGCTGCCATGAACCGCTCACTCGCCGCTCTGCTCTTGGTCGCTGGTTGCAGTGGTGCCGCGCCGTATGCGCCGGCGCCCGTCACTCCGGTCGTGACGCCATTGGTCGAGAAAGAATCCACGGCGCCCACCGCCGACGAGGCCCAGGCCTTCGTCAAAGAGGTGAACGAGACCCTGCGCGCGCTGGCCCAAGACGCCGACCGCGCGGCCTGGGTCAAGTCGACCTACATCACGCCCGACACCGAGCACCTGGAGAGCAAAGAGCGGGAGCGCGTGATGGAATTCATCACCCGTAAGGTGAAAGAAGCACGTCGCTTCGAGGGGCTCACGCTCCCGCCCGAGACGGCCCGGTCGCTCTACCTGCTGAAGTTCTCGGCCGGGTTGCCCGCACCCAGCGACGCCAAGAAGCGCGCCCGGCTGGCCGAGCTCAGCACCCAGCTCGAGAGCATCTACGGCAAGGGCAAGTACTGCTCACCGCGCCTCAAGGGCAAGGGCGACGACAAGAAGAGCGAGTGCCTGGAGCTGGGCGAGCTCGGCAAGGTGCTGTCCAAAGAGAAGGACTACGACCTCTTGCTCGAAGTGTGGAAGGGCTGGCACGCCATCTCGCCGCCCATGCGGCCCATGTACGAAGAGTTCGTCGCGCTCGGCAACGAAGGCGCTGCCGAGCTTGGCTTCGGCAACATGGCCGACATCTGGAAGGGCGGCTACGACATGTCGTCGGCGGAGTTCGAGGCCGAGATGAACCGGCTCTGGACCGAGGTGAAGCCGCTGTACGACAAGCTGCACTGCTTCGTGCGCGCCAAGCTCGAGAAGCAGTACGGCGCCGACAAGGTGAAGCCCGGCGCGCCCATTCCCGCCCATCTGCTGGGCAACATGTGGGCCCAAGAGTGGCAAGCGCTCTATCCGCTGGTCGAGCCGCACAAGGGCAAGGGCAGCATCGACGTCACCAAGCAGATGGTGCAAAAGAAGTGGAACCACGAGAAGATGGTCAAGACCGGCGAGGCGTTCTTCACCTCGCTGGGCATGCAGCCGCTGCCCAAGACCTTCTGGGAGCGCAGCCTGTTCCTCAAGCCGAAGGACCGCAACGTGGTCTGTCACGCCAGCGCGTGGGACGTGGGGCTGTCGGGCGACCTGCGCATCAAGATGTGCATTCAGACCGACTTCGACGACCTGGTGACCATCCACCACGAGCTGGGTCACAACTACTATTACCAGCAGTACGGCCACCTGCCGCCTCTCTTCCAGGCTGGCGCCAACGACGGCTTCCACGAGGGCATCGGCGACACCTTGGTGCTGAGCGTGACGCCGGACTACCTGAAGAAGATCGGTCTGCTCGACAAGGTCAATGACGACCCCAAGGCGGACCTGAACGTGCTGATGACGCGCGCGCTCGAGGGCGTGGCCTTCTTGCCGTTCGGCAAGCTGATCGACGAGTGGCGCTGGCGAGTGTTCGACGGTCGCACGCCGCCCAGCGAGTACAACAAGAGCTGGTGGGAGCTGCGCCGGAAGTACCAGGGCATCGCCCCGGCGGGGGAGCGCGGCGAGAAGGACTTCGACGCGGGGGCGAAGTACCACATCCCCGCCAACGTGCCCTACACGCGCTACTTCATCGCGCGCATCTTGCAGTACCAATTCCACCGCGCGCTGTGCAAGGCGGCCGGCCACACCGGCCCGCTCTACAAGTGCTCGATTTACGGCAACGCCGCTGCAGGCAAGAAGATGATCGACATGCTGCGGCTCGGCGCCAGCAAAGAGTGGCCGGTGGCGCTGGAGACCCTCTCGGGCGAAAAGCGCATGGATGCCACCGCCATCATCGACTATTACGCGCCGCTGGCCACCTGGCTGGACGAGCAGAACAAGGGGCAGAAGTGCGGCTGGGACTGACGTGAGCTTCGATCGGGTGCGCTCGCGGCTGACCTCGGGTCGGCCGCTGGTGACCGACGCCGACACCCCGGCGTGCTTCCGCGCGCGCGGTGCGGCCATCGACTCGCCCGGCGCCGTGGGCCAGCTCTTGCGCAGCCGGCCCGACGCGGTGCTCGAACACTATCGCGCCGAGGTCCGGAGTCGCGTCACCATCTTGACCGCGCTCACCGCCGACACCACCCCGCGCGCCCTGGCCGAGGTCGGCATGGAACACCGCTCGGCCCTGCTCACCGGCATCGCGGTCGAGCTGGCGTTGGAAGCGGCACACGCGGCCGACAGGCCCGTGGCGGTGGCGGGTGTGCTGGGCAGCGAGATGGTGGCTGCCCTTCAACCGAAGCGGATGAGTGAAGAGCTGTCGGAGCACGCGCAGCGCATCGCTGCCGCCGGGGTCGAGCTGATCTTGGCCCGCGGGCAGGGTTCGCGGCTCGAGCTGATGGCCGCCGTGGCGGCCGCCGCCGAGACCGAGCTTCCGACCTGGGCCAGCGTCGAGTGCCTGCCCGGTGGGGTGCTCGCCCACGGTGGGCGGCTGAGCGAGCTGTGCGCGGATCTGATCGAGGCCGGCGCCAGCGCCCTCTTGTTCGAGGTCTCGAGCATCGACGATGCCCTCTTGCTCTTGCAGCAGTGCCGCGACGTGGGCTCGGCCCTCGCGCCCGGGGTGCTGCTCTCGGCTGGGCCCGACAGCGTGCGCGGCTTCCCCAGCGCCGAGGCCGACCCGGTGCGCTGGGCCGCCCGGGCCCTCGAGCTGGACAGCGGTGGGGCGCGCATCATCGGCGGCGGCGCCGGCAGCACCGAGGACTATACCCGGGCATTGATGGAAGAGCTGACCGCGCTGCACCCGTCGATCCCGGCGTCGCGCTGACGGTCAGCCGGTGAGCCTGCCCGGGCGCGTGGTCCCACGCGCTGGCGCAAAACTGTCCGACCTCCGCGGCCCGCTGTAGGCTGTGGTCGCGGTGCCGAACGAAGAACAGGTGAAGAAACTTCAGGCGCTCTTGGCGCGCGTCAGCGCGCGGGCGGCCGAGCCGCGCCCCGCTCGCGGCAGCGTTGCCCCGCTGCTTGCGCCGGCGACCCTCGAACCGATTGCCAGCGCGGCTTCTCTCGTCGACCGAGCGGAAGAGGCGCGGCGCGCAGACGAGGCTGCGCGGGCGGAAGAGGCGGAGTGGGAAGACGCCGGCCGGCGTGCAGAAGCGGAGCGGGCGGGGCGTGCGGCCGGAGAGCGGCTGCGCGCGGAAGCCGCTCGGCTTGCAGAAGAGGCGCGGCGTGCCGAAGAAGCGCAGCGTGCCGAAGAAGCGCGGCGTGCCGAAGAAGCGCGGCGTGCCGAAGAAGCGCGGCGTGCCGAGGAAGCGCAGCGTGCCGAGGAGGCGCAGCGCGCCGAGGAAGCGCAGCGCGCCGAGGAAGCGCAGCGTGCCGAAGAGGCGCAGCGCGCCGAGGAAGCGCAGCGCGCCGAGGAAGCGCAGCGCGCGGAGGAAGCGCAGCCTGTGAAGTCGGAGCCGCCGCCCGCGGAACCAGAGCCGCCGCCCGCGGAACCAGAGCCACCGGCGGAGCAGAGTCAACGCGAGGAAGACGAGCGACGTGCGCTTCAGGCAGAGCGCAACCGACTCGAAGAGGAACGGCGCGCGCTGGAGGCCGAGCGCGAGCGCCTTGCGGAAGAACGCGAGGCTGCCCGCGAGGCCACACGCAAGGCCGAAGAGGAAGCGGAGCGCGCCGAGGAAGAGCGCGCGCGCCGGCGGGCCGAGGCGAAGGCGCAGCGACTCGAGTCGCAGCGGCCACCACCGAAGCAGAAGGGCTCATCGGTCGGCGCCATCGTTGGCGTGCTGGTCGTCCTCGGGGTGCTGGGCCTGATCGCCTACCGGCAGATTGGGGGCAGCACGGTGCCGGCCCCCTCGAGCGCCCCCGCGGGTGGGCCGGTATCCGCCGTCCCGCCGGCGGCGCCGGCGGCGCCTTCGGCGGCTTCGAGCACCCCTGCCGCCCCGACAGCGCGCCCGACCCAGCTCGAGCTCGAGGTTCGAGCCGACGGGCCGACCCAGCGCCCGACGGCTTTCGTGGTCGCCAAGGCGCTGGGCATCGACGAGCGGGTGGCCGAGGTGCCGAGCCCGTTCGTGTGTCGCCTGGCGCCGACCGAACGCGGGGGCAGTGTCACGTGCACGCCCGACGCACGCAAGGTCGAGCTCGCCATCGTGAAACAGGACGGCGCCCTCGAGCTCGCGCGGGCGGGCGGAGCCCCGAAGCGAGTGCAAGTTCCCTCGGGCGTCGACGTCGTCATCCAGCGCTCCGAGAAGAGCTCGCGCGACCTGCCGGGCGCCCAGTGCCCACAGGGCGCGCCCAGCCGCCCGTTCGACGCGCCGTTCTTGTACCAGTACGACGCCGCCAGCGGCGGCAAGTTCAGCATCCTGGTACCGAACGCCGACAGGACGCGAGTGCAGCAGGTCCCGCTGTTCCGCAGTCAGACCGTGGCGCGCTGTCGCTCCGACGGAACCGACCGCGCGCGGAAGCTGCACTGCGAGGGCGTCGCCACCGACTGCGACGTTCGCGTCGACGGTCCCAGCATCGAATTCGAGTGTACCGGCGCGATCGTGGCGTCGGGACGCATGCTCTTGCCTTGCGGCGCGGAAGGGCGCCTGCCCACGAGCGGCACGATCGCCCACGTGCCCTACGAGTGATCGGGACCGGCGCTTCACGCTCTGGGTGGGCGTCGGGGGAAGTGGCGCCGGAGCCGGCGTGGGTGCCGGGGCCGCTGTCGACCCACGAGTGTTCGACCGCGAACGCCGCGTCCACCTCATGCCGTGCTTGGCGGGCAGCGTGAGGTCGCTGCGGCTCGAGCCAGGCCACGCGCTCGAAAGGAGCGTACCGCGTGGACCCGCAGCGGAGCGTCAGCTGCGCCTCAGCAACGCACGGCTCAATCTGCCCTCAATCAGGAAGCGCTCCTGCGCCTGGCGCGCCCGGTGCTCGCAGCAGATCGACTGCGGTGCGCGCGGGTTCTCCGGAATGACCGCGTCGGCGGTGGGGTAGCCCAGCTCGGCGAAGCCGCTGGCGTGAGGGGCGGCTGACGCTGCGCTGAGCCCTCTCGGATTGAGCGGTCTCCCCCACGGTGGTACCGCTCTCACGAGTGGCCTCTGCCTCGATCGAGCTCGACCAAGACGGCGTGATTCGGGGTGAGCCTCTCAGCGGCCGCCTGCACGTTAGGGCAGAGCGGAGCGAGTCACACACGGTGTCGGTCGAGGTCCAGTCATTGATCCACGGCAAAGCCCGCTCGCTCTTCGTTTACGCCGAAGAGGCGCTGTACCAGGGCCCCCTGAGCGCGGGCGAGACGAGGACGTTTCCTTTCTCGATCCGTCCGCCCTTGCAGATCCCGAGCCACCGCGGGAGGCTCTTCACGATCGAGCCGCGGCTGGCGGCGGTCGTCCGGACGCCAGGCAGCGAGCCCCGCGGGGCCGGTGTGCAGGTCGTTCAGCAGTGGCTGCGTGCCACCACGCCGGCCGAGCTCCACGCCCGGGCGAGTCCCGCCGCGGCGGTCGCGCTGCGCAGGGTCGAGCCCGGCGGGGCGCGGCGGGTCACGCTCAAACCCGGCCCGCCCCTCGATGCCTCCGAGGCGCGGACCGGGGTGGTCGTTGCCCTCGTCGTCCTCGCGTTGGGTGTGGTGGCCGGCGGTTTGACCGTGGCGGTTGGGGGCGGGTGGCTGGGACCCAACCCGTGGATCGCGCTAGTGCCGGCGATGTTCGCGGCGGTGCTCGGGCTCGCGGGGCTCTGGGCGCTGCAACTGAACGCGCGTCGCTGGGCCGCGAGCGCGAAGATCGGGGTTCCGCGCGTCGCGACGGAGTGCCGAACCCACGCCGGAGCCGAGGTGCTCGACGTCCGCGTAGCCCTCGCGAGCAGAGCGGCCCAGCTGCGCGGCATGGCGCATCTCCGCGTGATCGAGCGAGTGACGCGGGACGCAGGCTCGACCACGCTGGTGGACGAGAGTGTCGTCTTCGCAAGCTCGGCGCCGCTCCACCCCCTCGGACCCGGCGAGTACGGCGCGGCCCTGTCGATGCCGCCCGACCCCGAAGTCTCGCTGAGCTTCGACATGAAGAAGGCCGAGATCGAGTGGCAGCTCGGGCTCGGCTTCGCGCTGCCGGTCTGGCCGGATTGGGAGCGCACTCTGGTGCTCGATGCCGCGCGCGTTGGGGTCACGCGCGAGACTGCGACCGTCAAAGTGTGGGAGCTCGCGTGAGGCCGATTCCCCGCTGGCAGACTGCGAGCCTCGCCCACAACCCGTTCGGCGAGCTCTTTGCATTCGATCGCGCTGCGCTGGCGGTGCCGTGCGCCGAGGTGGCCGCGCTTCTCCCCCGTCTCGACGGCGAGCGCAGCGTGCTCGAGCTCGTCGGGCCACCGGGCGTCGGCAAGTCGACGCACCTCGCCTGGCTGGCGGGAAGGCTCGCCGCGCCCCTGGTCCGGATCCCGGCGCGGGGCGCATCTCCCGCGCTGCCGGACTCTCAGACGGTGCTGATCGATGAGCTTCAGCGCGCGTCGTGGGCGGAGCGCCAAGCCATCGCACGAAGCTGCGTCCGAACCCTCGTCGTAGCGGCGCATTGCAGCCACGCAGTCCAGCTCGCGAGCGCGGGCCGAAGAGTGCTACGCGCCACGATCCGCGGTCTGACGCAAGACGGCTTGCGCAGCTACGTCGCCCGTCGCGTGGCGTGGGCCGGCGCCGCGCCGGGTGGGTTCGACGTGCCCAGCGCCCTCCTCGACGGGCTCCACACCCGCCACCGAAGCGATGTGCGCGCCATCGAACAGGCGCTGTACGACTGGTGTGAGGAGTCGGCGTGAGTCGCCCTGGTGCGCTTCTGCCGGCCTCTCGAGAAATAGCGACGGCTAGAGCGCCGCACCCTCAGTGCAGCACCGTCAAGTTCACCGCGCCCCAGCCGCCCTTCCGTAGCGTGATCTTCTGTGACTTGCCGACGCCGCGGGCGCCCAGCCAGACGGTGTGCGTGCCGGGCTTCAGCCACACGCGCCCAATGGCCATGCGCGCGGGCAGCGTGGACCAGCTGCGGGTGTCGGGCGTGTCGGCGGCAACCAGCGAAGCCTGCGTACCCAGGCTGAGCAGCATGCCCAGCGCGCCGCCGCCCGACCCGCGGCGCACTGCCTCGCCCGCGGCCACCCGGGCGATCAGGCGGGTGATGGCGCTGCCCACCACCGCGCCCTTCGCGCTCTCCCACGCGCGCTCGGCCTCGCGATCGACCGCCACGATGCCCTCGAGGCGTTGCCAGCGGTCGTCGACCGCGAACTGGGGAATGTCGAAGCGCCCGCGGGCCTTGCCGAGCTCGGGGTAGTTCACCCAGGTGACCAGGCCCTGTGCCGCCAGCGCGCTGGCGCGCTGGTGATCGTGGGGCGACAGGTCGCCCGCCACCCAGGTCAGCGCCAGGCCGATCGGCACGCGCTTCGCGACCTTGGCCGGTACACGACCGAAGTTGACGATCACCAAGAGCTCTGCCAGCTGGCTGGTGTCGGGCTCGGCGGGCGCGGGAGCCGGCGCAGGCGCGGGAGCCGGCGCAGGCGCGGGAGCCGGCGCAGGCGCGGCTTCCGGTGTGGGCGCGCCCTCCGGACCGGGCGCGGGTGCGGGGGCGGGCTTCGGCACGGGCGGTGCAAGCTTGGGATCGGCGCCTCCCAAGATCGCGCGGATCCGCGGCGAGCGATAGCTGGCAGTCCGAGCCAGGCGCTTCACGGGCTCGTCCAGCGAGCGATAGCGCCCATATTGCAGCGCCTCGTCGTAGTAGCGCAGCGCCTCTTGCGCGCGCTGGCTCTTCTCGAAGACGAAGCCCGACAGATAGCTGCCGGCGCCGACCAGCGACACGCTCGGATCCTGTCGGTCGGCCAGGTACTTCTGCATCACCGCCAGGCGTCGCGCCTCGATGCGGCCGCCGTTCAGATCGCCCCGCACCAGGTAGTTCACCATGTTCATGGTGTTGATCATCAGCTTCTCGTAGGCCGGCGCGCGGTAGGGGCCGGCGTCGTCCGAGAACAAGTAGCGCCCCAGATCGGCACCCGCGCCCCGCGACAGATCCAGGATCTCGATCTTCTTGTCAGCGGCCTCGAGGTCGCGGCTCGAGAGATCGTAGCGATCGAGCTGCTGCAGCACGATGGCCCGGTCGAGCGCGAACAGGATCTTGTCGCCGCTCAGATCGTCCGGAAGCTGCTCGGCGCGGTCCACCTCGAGCGCCTCGTTGTAGAGCTCGAGGGCGCGCTTTGGCTGGCCGGCGTCCAGGGCGCTGCGGGCCTCTTTGGTCCGATCGGAATGACTGGCGCAGCCCCCGAGTGCAAAAAGGGCGGTGGCGATCAGCGTGGCGGGGCGCCCGCGCAGGGTCATGACCGGGTCACTTCACGATGGCTTTGGTCAGGCTGCTCTTGTGCTGGAACTGGATGGCGCCGGTCTCGGCGTCGAGCACCTGCAAGAACAGGAAATACTGCACGCGCCGCTCTCCGTCTTGCCGCTCGTCGGCGCTGAACACCTTGCCGGTGACGAAGTACTTGGCGCCGATCTGCTTGCCCCAGCGGGCGACCGCTGCCGGGTCGAACGCGTCGGAGTATTGCTTGCGCACCTCTTCGATGATCTGCGGCTGACGCTCGAGGCTCACCACCTGCACGTGGCCGGCGTTGACCAGCGTGGTCTCGATGTCGCTGAGCAACGAGTCGAGGGCCGCGTCGACGTGCTCGCTGGTCTCGTTCTTGAGCGGCATCACCGCCAGCGTGGGGCGATTCTCTTTCTGCCAGCGGGCCACCACCGCCGAGGCCTGCATGGCCTTCATGTTCTCTTGCAGCATCTTCTGCAGATCACGCTTGTCCAAGCCGGTGCTCATCGCCTCGTCGTCGAGGCCCTCGACCTGTTCACCGCGCACCGCCTGCGGCCCGCCGCAGCCGCCCACGCAGAACGCCGAAACCGAAGCCAGAACCAGTGCCAAGCGCGCGAGTCTCATGCCACGAGTCTGATACCTACCGGGCAAGGTGCAAAGCCCTTTGGCGTCTGCTAGACCAGGCGCCATGAAGCTCGCGGCCGGGGTTTTCGTTTGCGTTCTTCTGTCGCTCGCGCCGGGCCTTGGCCACGCCGCAGAACCTGCGCCCAAGATCGATCTGAGCGTGCCCGAGCAGGCGCCGCCCGTGTCGCGCAAGTACCACGTGCACGAGGGCTTCTACCTGCGGGTGAACCTGGGCGTCGGCGCGCTCGGCTCGGACTACGACCTGGGGGAGCAGTCGGCCGAATCCCACGGCGGCACGCTGGGGCTCGACCTCTTGATTGGCGGCACGCCCGCGAAGGGCCTGGCCATCGGCGGTGCGCTGCTCAACGAGGCCGGTGTGTCGCACAACGTCGAGCAGGGCGGCCGCTCCCTGTCGGACACCAACGTGCGCCTCACGCTGCTCGGGCCGTTCGTCGACGGTTTCTTCGACCCCAAGGGCGGCTTCCACATGGGCGGGGCCGTCGGCCTTGCTGCCCTGGCCGTGCAAGACCTGAAGGTCGAAGACGAGACCGACACCCTCACCGGCTTCGGGGGTGCCGCGTGGGCGGGGTACGACGCATGGGTGGCAGACGAATGGGCGATTGGCTGCCTGGTCCGGGCCGGGGGTGCCATCACCACCAAGAGCGCCGACTCGGGCGACATCACCGCCTCCACCTTTTCGCTCGGCCTGATGCTGACCGTGCTCAATCACTGAGTGGGGCCCTGGCTTTTGCCGCGGGTCCGTCTTACATGCCCGTCTCGCCGGCGCGGGGCCGGTGTGATACTCGCCGTGCGATAAGGCCGTAAACCAGCCATGGGGCAGAGCGACCACGACACCAGCGCCGCGCAGCCGATCCGCGATCTCGACCAGCTCGAAGAGGTCTTCCGCTCGGTCGAGAAGCCCAAGGCGGCCTATCGCATCGGTATCGAGGTCGAGAAGTTCGGCGTCCGCGCCACGGACGGCGCACCGCTGGGCTACGACGGGGAGCACGGCGTGCTGCGGGTGCTGCAGGCGCTGGCCGATCGCCACGGTTGGGCCCCCCAGAGCGAGACCGAGGGCGGCCCGGTGATCTCGCTGGTGCGCGGTCTCGGGTCGATCACGCTCGAACCCGGCGCGCAGCTCGAGCTGTCCGGCGCGCCCAGCGAAGACATCCACCAGATCTGCAGCGAGCTCTACGGTCACATGGCCGAGCTCGAGAGCATCAGCGCCGAGATGGGTCTGATCTGGCTGGGCGTGGGCTTCCACCCGCTGGCGCGCCAAGCAGATCTGCAGTGGGTGCCGAAGCAGCGCTACGCCATCATGCAGCGCTATCTACCCACGAAGGGCTCTGGCGCGCACGACATGATGCGCCGCACCGCCACCGTGCAGGCCAACCTCGACTTCTGCAGCGAGGCGGACGCCATGGAGAAGCTGCGCGTGTGCCTGGTGCTGGCACCGCTGATCAACGCCATGACCGCCAACTCGCCGTTCAAAGAGGGGCGGCCGGCCGGCACGAAGAGCGTGCGCGGCCAGGTGTGGCTGAACATGGACCCCAGCCGTTCGGGGCTGATCCCGGCGCTGTGGAAGAAGCGCGACCTGCGCTATCGCGACTACGTCGAGTGGGCGCTGGACGCCGGCATGTTCCTGTTCAAGCGCAGCGGCCAGGTCGTGGCCAACACCGGTCAGACCTTCCGCGACTTCATGCAGAACGGGTTCGAGGGCCACCACGCCACCTTCGCCGACTGGAAGCTGCACGTGAACACGCTCTTCCCCGAGGCGCGCATCAAGAGCACCTTCGAGGTGCGGCCCTGCGACTCGCTGCCCACCGAGCTGGCCTGTTCGGTGCCCGCCCTCTACACCGGCCTGCTCTACGACGACGCCGCGCTGGCTCGCACCGGCGCCTTCGCCGACACTTTCGACTTTGCCTCTGTCGACGCGGCGCGCCCCGAGCTGGTGCGCGCCGGCCTCGAGGCGAGCATCGGCGGGCGGCGGGCGCGCGATCTGGCGGTCGAGCTCTTGGACATTGCCCGTTCAGGGCTGGTGGCGCGAGCGCGGCTCAGCGCGAAGGGCAAAGACGAGAGCGTGCACCTGGAGAAGCTGGGGCGCCTGGTCGAAGCCGGGCGCTGCCCCGCCGACGCGCGGGTCGACGGCCTGTCGGGCACGCCGGCGGTGGCCGAGATCCTGGCGCGTTGCCGGGCGTGAGGCGTTACACTCGCGCCCGCCATGTCCGATGAAGCGCGCCTGCTCTCGTACCGCAGCGAGTTTCCGACCCTCGCCAAGAAGACGCACCTGATCAGTCACTCGCTGGGCGCGATGCCCCGCCGCGCGCGCGAGCACGTGGGCGCGTTCTTGGATCAGTGGGAAGACGACTCGATCGAGGCCTGGAGCAGGCATTGGCTGCCGATGGTCGAGGCGGTGGGCGACCTGATCGCGAAGGTCTTGGGGGTGCCTGCCGGCAGCGTGGCCATCAACCAGAACGTGTCGACCGTGCAGGCGATGATCGCGTCGTGCTTCGACTTCACCGCGCCGCGCAACAAGGTCGTCTACACGGACATGAACTTCTCTACCGTGGACTATGTCTGGCAAGAACAGCGCCGCCGGGGCGCCGACGTGGTGGTGGTGAAGAGCGACGGCATTCACGCCCCCATGGACGAGCTTCTCGCGGCCATCGACGAGCGCACGCTGCTGGTGCCGGTCAGCCACGTGATGTTCCGGTCGAGCGGCGTGAAAGACGTCCGCGCGATCGTGAAGAAGGCGCACGCGGTCGGCGCGCTGGTGGTGCTCGACACCTATCAGAGCGCCGGCACCATCCCCCTGGCGCTGCACGACTGGGACGTGGACATGGCGTGTGGCGGCAGCGTGAAATGGGCCTGCGGCGGCCCCGGCTGCGCTTACTGGTACGTGAGCCCCAGGCTGCGCGAGACGCTGCGGCCCGCCAGCACCGGCTGGTTCGGCCACGCTCGCCCCTTCGCCTTCGAGCCGGGACCCATCGCTTACGCCGACAGCCGCTGGCGGCTGCTCGGCGGCACGCCGGCCATCCCCGCGCTGTACAGCGCCAAAGCGGGCTGGGAGCTGGTGAACGAGGCCGGCGTCGAGAGCATTCGCCGGAAGTCGCTGCGGCAGACCGCGCTGCTACGCGACCTGGTGCGCGAGCGCGGCTTCAAGGTGAACACGCCCGAGAAAGACGACGAGCGCGGCGGCACCATCTGCTTCGACTTCGACCGTGCCGACGCGGTCAGCAAGGCGCTGCTCGCCCAGGACCTGCTGCACGACTACCGCCCGCGTTGCGGCATCCGGGCCAGCCCGCACTTCTACAACACGGATGAAGAGATCGTGCGATTCGTCGCGGCGGTGGATCGACTGCGCAAGGGTTAGCTACCCCTTCATCCTCCGCTCGAGCTCGATGCCCAGCCGTTCCATGCGGCGATAGAGCGCCTGCCGGCTCAGGCCCAGCTCGGCGGCTGCCTTGCTCACCACCCCCTTGGCCTCCGAGAGCGCGCTCTCGATCACCCGGCGCTCGGCGTCGGCGAGCGGATCGGGCGGAGCCCCGGGGCCCGCGGGGGCCGGGCGCGGGTCGCCCGGGCGCGACGCAAGATCGAGATCCGCGGCGGTGATTGCCGAGCCATTGCCGACCAAGAGCGCGCGCTTCACGCGGTTCTCCAACTCGCGCACGTTCCCGGGGAAGTCGTGGGCCTCCATGGCGCCCACGGCGTCCCCCGAGAGCGGCAAGGCCGAGCCGTGATGCAGGCGCACGAAGTGCTCGGCCAAAGGGAGAAGGTCTTCGCTGCGCTCGCTGAGCGGCGGCACTCGAAGCTCGACCACGTTCAGTCGGAAGTAGAGGTCTTCGCGGAACGCGCCCGCCGCGATGGCCTGGGCAATGTTGGCGTTGGTGGCGCTCACCACGCGCACGTCCACCGTTCGCGGCGAGCTGCTGCCCACTCGCTGGATCTCGCCGTTCTGCAGCACGCGCAAGAGCTTGGTCTGGCTGTGGGGCGCCAGGGTGGCGATCTCGTCCAAGAACAAGGTGCCGCCGTGGGCCGCCTCGAAGAAGCCGGCGCGCGCCCGGGTGGCACCGGTGAAGGCGCCCGCCTCGGCGCCGAACAGCTCGGCCTCGATCAGGTTCTCGGCAATGGCCCCGGCGTTGACCTTGATCAGGGGCTTGCCCTTGCGCCCCGAGTTGGCGTGGACGATCTCGGCCAGCTTCTCTTTGCCGCAGCCATTCGGCCCGGTGATCAACACCGGCACGTCGGCGCGGGCGACCTGCGTGGCCAGCGAGACCACGGCGTGCATCGCGGCGCTGGCATACACCAGGCCGCACAGATCGAAGCGCGCCGAAAGCTCGCTGCGCTGGCGAGCGGCCTGACGGCGCAGGCGGGCGTTTTCGTCCCGCGCGGCGCGCAAGCCCAAGAGGTTCTGCACGGTCACCAGCAGCTTGGTGTCGTCCCAGGGCTTGGCCACATAGTCGGCGGCGCCCTCGCGCACCAGCGCCACCGCAGTCTCGAGGGACGACCACGCCGTCATGAGCACCACCGGTAGATCCGGGTCGAGGGCGTGGATCTCACGGAACAGCGCGATGCCTTCGTCGCCGCTGGTGGTGTTGTGCGAGAAGTTCATGTCCTGGACCACCACGCCCACGTCGGCTTCGCGCACGGCGCAGAGGGCGTCTGCGGTGGTGGCTGCGGTGATCACGCCCAGGCCGTGGAGCTCGAACAGCATCGACAGCGCCAGGCGGACCGGCTCTTGGTCGTCGACGACGAGAACCTTCATCCCCTGCGCTTCTACCATGACGCTCACCGGTCCAGATCGTCGCCCAGCGCGAAGGCCAGCCGGACACGGGCGATGCGGGCGTCGATGCGCGCGCCCAGTGACTCGAAGCGGGCTCGAGTCAGATCCGTATATGCGTCGAGAAGCTCGGTGCTGGTGGCCTTACCGCTCTGGAACGCGGCGCGGCGAGCGCGGTGGGCCTCTTCGGCCGCGGCCAGCCCTTCGGCCGTGGTGGCGAGGGCAGCGTCGGCCGCGAGCGCGTCTTGCCGGGCCCGGGTCACCTCGAGGCGCACGCGGTCTTCGAGCGCGGCGCGCTCGGCGTCCAGGGCCCGCGCGCTCGCCTCTTCGCCCTGCGCTGCGGCGCGCGCACCGGGGATGTCGCTCACCACCCAGGTGGCCACGAGCCCTGCGTCCCAGCTCGACTGGAAGCGATCGCGCTGGGGGAAGGCTCGGCTGCTCGGGTTCTGGTAGTAGTAATTCGCGAAGCCGTCGATCCGCGGCAAGTACGCCGCCCGTTCAGCCCGGGCCGCGCTGCGCTTGGCGGTGGCCGCGGCTCGGAGCCCCGCGAGCTCGGGCCGGCGTGCCAGGGCGCGGCCAAAGAGCGCTGCCTTGCTGGCGCTCGCGATGGGTACGGGGAGCGCGCGGGGGTCGTCGCCGATGCGATAGCGGGTGTCGGGGGGATCCCCCAACAGAAGCCGGAGCTGCTCTTCGGCCACCCGGCTCAGGCTCTTGGTGCTGGCAACCAGCAGCTCGGCTCGGGCCACCTGCGACTTCACGCGCCACACGTCCGCGTGAGAGACCGAGCCGACCTCTTCGGCGACCTTCGCGTCGGCCAGGTGCGCCCGCGCCTGATCCAGGGCCCGGCCAGCGACCAGAACCGAGAGCCTGGCGCGCACCCAGGTGAAGTACGCGATGGCGGCCTCGGCGCGCGCGGCCCGCTCGCTGGCGGCAAGGCCGTGCTCGCTGGCCTCTCGACCCAGGCGCGCACCCGTGTGGAGGTCGCCGAAGCGTGTGACGTAGTCCGAGAGCGGAACGCCCAGGCTGGCCTGGAACGACCACTGATTCCTGAGCACCGGGAAGCTCAGCGGCGCGTTCACCAGCGGCGCGCCGGGTGGCAACGGCCCCGCCGGCGAGCCCGGGGCGACCACGATGTTGCTGGCCTCCGAGGTTCCAGGATCCGAGAGCCGCGCGTACCGTCCCGATAGGGTGACGCGCGGCAGGTACGCGCTCAGCGCGCGATCGACGCCGGCCGCGGCGGCCTCGACCTCGGCGCGACGCGCGCTCACGGTGTGGCTGGCGCTGGAGGCGCGACTCGTGACCTGGCGCGCGGTGAGCCCGCCGGGCACGGCGACCTCGCGGGCCAGGTCGTGTTCGAAGCTCGACTCGGCCTGCGCGACCGAGGGCAGAGCCACGAGCCCGACGAGAAGGAGGCAATTGGGCTTCATCGCTGGCGGACCCCTTCACGCGCCGTGCCAGGCGATTTCCTCGGAGTGCGCGCCCTGGATCCGCGGACAACCCGGACACCTGTCCGGCCGCCGGACACCCGTCCTGCCACGCGGGCGGACAGCCCGCAGAATTCCGCGCGAACGCCCTGGCGCGGGGCATGCAGTGGGCCACGGCATGCAGACCCCCGGACACCTGGTTTCGATCGTGGCGCTCGCCGGCGCCGTGGCCTGCGCCCGGGCCGAGGCTGCCCCGTCGCCCGCCCCCAGCGCCGAGCCCGTGGCCGTCACCACCGTCGAGGTCACCGAGCAACTCTTCCCGAAGACCACCCTGCTCAGCGGATCGGTGGTCGCGCACCAGCGTGCCGAGGTCGCCGCGGACACTGCCGGCAAGGTGCTCGAGGCCCGCGTCGAGCGCGGGCAGGTGGTGAAGAAGGGCGAGCTCTTGGTGCGGCTCGATACGCGCGACAGCGCCCTGGGTGCCGCCGAAGCAAGCGCCGCGCTGGCCGCGGCGCGAACGCAAGAACAGCACGCACGGCTCGAGTGCCAGCGCTCGGAGAAGCTCTTGGCCCAGAGGGTGATCAGCCGCTCGGAGCACGATCGCCAGCAGGCGGCGTGCGACGCCAGCGTGGCGTCGACGCGGGCGGCGGCGGCGCGAGCGGCACGCGCCGGCAAGCAGGTCAGCGACGGCCGAATCGTCGCGCCCTTCAGCGGGGTGGTGGTAGAGCGATCCGTCTCGAAGGGCGACTTCGTGGCGCCGGGCAGGCCGGTGGTGGTGCTGGTAGAGCGCGACCCGCTGAGGGTCGAGCTCTCGGTGCCCGAAGCAGCGGTGGCCAAGGTGGCGCGTGATCGAGAGATCGCGTTCAGCGTGGCCCCACTTCCGGGGCAGCGCTTCCGCGCCCGGATTCGATACGTGGGCCCGGTGCTGGACCCTCGAAGCCGCAACCTGACCATCGAGGCGCTGGTCGAGAGCGACGACCCGCGGCTCTTGCCGGGCATGTTTGCCACCGCGCGCTTGCCGGTGGGCGAGGTGCGCGCCGCGGCCATACCCAGGTCGGCGGTCACGGGCAAGAGCGAAAGCCCGCGCGTCTTTCTGGTGGTCGACGGTGTGGTGCACGAGCGCGTGGTCCAGCTGGGCGAAGAGAGCGCCGACCGGGTGGCCGTGATCAAGGGCCTCGAGCCGGGTGAGCGCGTGGTGGCGCAGCCCACGGGCGCGCTGGCCGACGGCACCCGGGTGAAGTGAGGAGGCAGCGATGCAGTGGCTATCGAACGTCAGCGTGCGGCGACCGGTGTTCGCCACGGTGATCGTGCTGGTGATCACGGTGCTGGGCATTGCCGGCTACGCCCAGCTGGGCGTGGACCGCTTCCCCAAGGTCGACTTCCCCACGGTGGTGGTGGTCACGCGCTTGCCCGGTGCCTCGCCGACGGAGATCGAGACCGAGGTCAGCGACAAGATCGAAGAGGCGGTGAACACCATCAGCGGCATCGACGAGCTGCGCTCGGTCTCGAGCGAGGGCGTGTCGCAGGTGGTGGTGCAGTTCGCGCTGGAGAAGGACGTGAACGTCGGCGCGCAAGAGGTCCGAGAGAAGGTCAACGCTGCGATGGGGGCCTTGCCGGCCGGGGTCGAGCCGCCAGCCGTGATGAAGTTCGACGCCGAGTCCACGCCGGTGCTGTTCATCGCCGTCAACGCCGCCGCCCCGCTGGGAGAGATCACCGAGGTGGCAGACAAGGTCGTGCGCCGGCGCATCGAGAGCGTGACGGGCGTGGGGCAGGTCAGCGTGCTGGGCGGCACCAAGCGTCAGGTCAACGTGGCGCTCGACGCCGAGCGCCTGCGAGCCCATGGCCTCACGGCCGTCGACGTGCAGCGGGCGATCAGCGGCTCGAACCTGACCGTGCCCGGCGGTCGCCTCGAGTCCGGTCCGGACCAGAAGGTGCTCAGGGTGCGCGGCCGGGTGAAGAGCCCGGCCGAGATCGCCGACCTGGTGCTACGCGATCAGAACGGGCAGCGGGTCACGGTGGGCGACGTGGCCCAGGTCGAAGACGGCGCGGAGCGCGCCGAGACCGTGGCACTGCGTGACGGCACGCCCGCCGTGGTGCTCTCGATTCGCAAGCAGTCGGGCGAGAACAGCGTGGCCATGGTCGACGAGCTGAACGCGCGCCTGGCCGAGATCCAGCCGGCGCTGCCGGCTGGGTACCGGCTGGAGGTGATTCGCGACAACACCGCGACCATCCGCGCCAGCGTGGGCGCGGTCAAAGAGCACCTGGTCTTGGGTGCGCTGTTCGCGGGCGCGGTGGTGCTGATCTTCTTGGGCAGCGTGCGCAGCACGGTGATCGCGGCCCTGGCCATCCCGGTGTCGATCGTGGGCACCTTTGCGCTGATGCAGTGGCAGGGCTTCTCTCTCGATACCATCACGCTCTTGGCGCTGGCGCTGGCGGTGGGCATCGTGATCGACGACGCCATCGTGGTGCTCGAGAACATCCACCGCCACATCGAAGAGAAGCAGCTCTCGCCGGTCCAGGCAGCGGTGGTGGCCACCAAAGAGATCGCGCTGGCGGTGCTCGCCACCACGCTCTCGCTGGTGGCCGTGTTCTTGCCCGTGGCATTCATGAGCGGCATCGTCGGGCGCTTCTTGAAGAGCTTCGGCATGACCATGGCGTTCTCGATCTTGGTGAGCATGCTGGTCAGCTTCACCCTCACCCCCATGCTCTCGTCCCGCTGGCTGCGCGCGGCGCGGCCCCACGCCGAGGGCGGCGACGGCAGGCCCGCCCTCGAGCGTCTGGTCGACGCCGTCTACGCCCCCATCGAGCGCGCCTACGTCGCCCTCTTGGCCTGGGTGATGCGTCGGCGCTGGGTGGTGGTGGTGGCCTCGGTGCTCACCCTGGCATCCACCGTTCCGCTGATCGCCAAGGTGCCCAAGGGCTTCTTGCCTCGCAGCGACGACGCCCAGTTCGAGATCAACGTGCGAGCCCCCGAAGGTCAGAGCCTCGAGGCCACGGCGCTGATCGCCGAGCGCATCGCCCGGGACGTTCGCGCGCTGCCCCACGTGACCGGCACGGTGGTGACCATCGGCGATTCGAACGACCGCACACCGAACCTGGCCAAGGTGTTCGTGAAGCTCACCAGCCCCGAGTCCCGGAAGCCCAGCCAAGACGAGCTGATGGCCCTGGCGCGGCGCGAGATCGTCCCCCGCCAGCCGAAAGAGCTGCGGATCGACGTGTCCGAGGTGCCGATGTTCGCCGGCGGCGGAGCCTGGGCGGCCATCCAATACGAGATCAGCGGGCCCGACCTGAACGAGCTCGAGCGGTACTCGAACCAGCTGGTGGAACGGGTGAAGCAGATCCCCGGAGCGGTGGACGTGTCGAGCACGCACGTCTCTGGCAAGCCCGAGCTGGCCTTCGGCATCGACCGCGGCAAGGCCGCCGATCTGGGCGTGAACGTGGCCGACGTGGCCGCCACGTTGCGGCTGTTCGTCGGGGGCCTCGAGGTCTCGAGCTACGAAGAGGACGGCCAGACGTACGCGGTGTTCTTGCGCGGCGCTGCCGGCCAGCGCGCGGACCTGGAAGGGCTGTCGCAGCTCAGCGTGCCCTCGGCCAAGCTGGGCAGCGTGCCCGTGCTCGACGTGGTCCAGGCCAGCGACGGCGCGGGCCCCGCCAGCATCACGCGCCTGGGGCGCAAGCGACAGATCATGTTCCTGGCCAACCTGGCGCCGGGCGCCGCCCAGAGCGAGGTGATGGCCGCGGTCGAGAAAGAGATCGCCGCACTGAAGCTGCCGCCCGAGTACAAGGCCTCGGCGGCGGGTCAGTCCCGCGAGATGCGCCGCACCGGGCAGGGCTTCGCCCTGGCGTTCCTGCTCTCGTTCGTCTTCATGTACCTGGTGCTGGCGGCACAGTTCGAGTCCTGGCTGCACCCGCTCACCATTCTCTTGGCGCTGCCGCTGACGCTGCCCTTCGCGCTGGTGTCGTTGCTGCTCTTCGAGCAGGCGCTCGACATCTACTCGATGCTGGGCCTTCTGGTGCTGTTCGGCGTGGTGAAGAAGAACTCGATCTTGCAGATCGACCACACCAACCAGCTGCGGCGGGCGGGCAAAGAGCGGCTCGAGGCCATCTTGGTCGCCAACCGCGACCGCCTGCGCCCGATCTTGATGACCACCCTGGCGTTCGTGGCGGGCATGCTGCCGCTGGCCTTCTCGACCGGTATCGGCGCCGGGATGAACCGGGCAACGGCCGGGGTGATCGTGGGCGGGCAGGTGCTCTCGCTGTTGCTCACCCTGCTCGCCACCCCCGTGGCGTATTCGCTGCTGGACGACCTCTCGGCCTGGTTGCGCCGGCGCTTCGCCCGGTCTGCCGCGGATCTGGCGCGCGAGCGCGAGCTTCAGGCCCTGGAAGTGGAAGCCTCGGGCGCACCCAGCCTATCCTCGCGGTCGGCATGAGCGCCTCTGCCCTGCTGGTGATCGCGCTGTCTGTGACCGTGAGCGCGCTCGCGCTGGTGCTCTACCGCGAGGCGCTTCGGAGTCGGGCCTGTGCACGAGAGCTGGAGCGGCTGCGCAGCGGCGCCAAAGAGCACGAGGCCATTGCGCGGATGGCGGCCGACAACAACCCCGACGCCATCGTGCTGTTCGGCGAGACCGGCGACATTCTGTATGCCAACCCGGCGGCGCGGGACCTGTTCTTCGAGGGCACCGCGCCCGAGGGCAAGAACTTCTTGCGCATGCTGGCTGCCGCCCCCGAGGCGCTGCGCGAGGCGCTTTCGGGCGAGACCGAGCGCCTGTTCACGGTGGAGATCGAGGGGCGCCGCGAGACCTATCACGTCTGTCGCTGTACGGTCGCGATGCAGGGCGAGCTGTACACCATGCTGATCGTGAAGCTGCTCACGAAAGAGGTGTCGCGACGCGAGGTCGACACGCTGAAGACGGTCGTGCGGGTGGTCAGCCACGAGGTGAACAACTCGCTGGCGCCCATCACCTCGCTGGTGGGCACGGCGCGGCTGATGCTGGACAAGCCCGAGCACCTGCCGAAGCTCGGGCAGGCGCTGGACACCATCGAAGAGCGCGCGCGCCACCTGCAGGCGTTCTTGAGCGGGTACGCGGGGCTCGCCCGCTTGCCTCTGCCGCGCCAGACCGACGTCAGCCTCGAGCCGCTGATCGCGCACCTGGGCACGCTCTTTCCGGGCGTGGTCTTGCCCGAGGCGTCTGCGCTCGAGGGCCACTTCGACTCGGCGCAGATCGAGCAGGTGCTGATCAACCTGATCAAGAACGCCATCGAAGCGGGCAGCGCGCCTGCCGACGTGACCGTCTCGGCTCGGGTCGACGCCGACGGCAGCACGCGCTTCGAGGTTGCCGACCGCGGCCGGGGGCTCTCGCGCGAGGCGCTCGAGAGCGCGCTCTTGCCGCTCTACACCACCAAGGAAAAGGGGTCGGGCATCGGCCTGACCATCTGTCGCGAGATCGTCGACGCCCACGGTGGTAGCCTGTGCCTGGCCAATCGGGACGGGGGCGGCGCGGTGGTCACCGTGGTCTTGCCGGGCGAGAAGCCGCTCGACACGATGGTGCTCCGGTCTCGCACGCGGCTCACGCTGTCGCGCACGTGAATCCCATGCCTGCCACCCCTCGACCCACATTGCTCGGCGCGCTGCGCTTCGGCAGCGACTCGGGCGACTCGACGGACGAGCACTCGTTCCTTCAAGAGCGGGTGGCGCTGTTCGCGTTGGTCGGGGCGCTGGTGGGCCTGGGCTTCTTCGTGGTGGGCAACGGCGTGGGCCTGACGTTCATCCCCGAATACACGCTGGCCGAGTTCCTGCGCAGCGCCGGCAACCGGCTTCACGCCGGCGCCGTGGCGGTCGGCCTCCTGTTCTGGGCGCTGCTTCGCCGGGGTCGCCCGCGGCTCTTGACGCTGGTGGGGGCCGACCTCGCCCTGACCCTGTCGATCCTCGCCGCCTACGGCGGCATGGTCCTCACGGACTTCTCCCGCCGGCCGGGTCGGGTCGACATGACCATGCTGCTGATCACCATGGTGGTCTTGACCCTGCGGGCGGTGCTCATCCCGAGCACCCCGCTGCAGACCCTGGTCGTCAGCGCCATCGGGGTCGCCCCGGCGCTGATCGTGGGTGCGGTGGTCGGAAGCGCGATCGAGCGGGTCTGGATCTTCACGGCCCAGATCAACTCGATGCTCTGGTCGCTGACCATCATCGTGGTGTCCACTCTGACCTCGCGCATCATCTATGGCCTGCGCCGCAACGCGGCTGAAGCTCGGCGGCTGGGGCAATATTTGCTGGGCGAGAAGATCGGCGAAGGCGGCATGGGCACCGTCTATCGGGCGCGGCACGCGCTCTTGCGGCGCCCCACCGCCATCAAGCTCTTGCCCATGGAGAAGGTCGGGGCCCAGGCCATCGCGCGCTTCGAGCGCGAGGTGCAGCACACCAGCAGCCTGACCCACCCCAACACCGTCTCGATCTACGACTATGGGCGCACGCCCGATGGCGTCTTCTACTACGCCATGGAGTACCTGGACGGCGTCGACCTGCAGGACTTGGTCGACCAGACCGGACCCCAGGACCCGCGTCGCGTGGTGCATGTCTTGAAGCAGGTGGCGGGCGCGCTGTCCGAGGCGCATTCCCTGGGTCTGGTTCACCGCGACGTGAAGCCCGCCAACATCGTGCTGTGCGAGCGGGGCGGCGTCCGCGACACGGTGAAGGTGTTCGACTTCGGTCTGGTGAAAGACATCACCAGCACCGACGTCAGCCAGAGCACGGCGGCGACCATCATCGGCACGCCGCTCTACATGGCGCCCGAGGCGGTCACCGCGCCCGAGGCCGTGGGGCCCAGCGCCGATCTCTACGCGCTGGGCGCGGTCGCGTACTTCTTGTTGACCGGTGTGCCGCCGTTCGAGGGCCAGAGCGTGGTCGAGGTGTGCAGCCAGCACGTTCACCAGGCCCCGGTGCCGCCGTCGGTGAAGCTTGGTCGCGGCGTGCCGGCCGAGCTCGAGCGCATCGTGCTGGCGTGCTTGGCCAAGAAGCCCGACGCGCGCCCGGCCTCGGCGCGGGCACTGGCCGCCGAGCTCGAGACGGTGCCGCTCACGCCATGGACCGTGGCCGACGCAGAGGCCTTCTATGCGGCGCACCCCATCCAGAAGAAGACGCCGCTGGAGATGGCCACCACCACGGTGGTCAGCATCGATCTCACGCAGCGCGCGGCCGAGTGAGCGTGGGTCACCGCGCTGAGCCGCGGCGGTTGACCGGTACGAGGCCAAACCGCGTGGGTCACGGACCGAAGTGCGCCGCCCCACCCGCGCATCGGCCCGTCGAGGCCCAGCCCATCGGCCGCACGCTCACTTCGCGAAGAACATCTTGTGCAGCGCGATGCCCACGCCGGTCAGGCTCTCGCCGGCGATGAACCCGCTGGCCAGCACGATCAAGAAGCGGTCGCCCCACTCCTTGTTCTTCTTCTGCACCAGCAGCGCCAGCGTGGCGCCCAGCAGCATCGACAGCCCCTGATAGGCCGGGATCACGAAGCCCAGGCCCAAGCTGGAGGGGCTGGGAACCCACTTGGCCAGGCGCCCCGGTAGCTTCTTCTCGGCGATTGCCAGCACGATGCCCGCCGCCCCGCCGACGTACATCGCGGTGAGCGCACCCGGCGGCATGGCCGAAAGGCCCTTGGCGAACAGCTCGGCCACGGCCTTCCACGACGCCACCGCGGGCGCGGGCCACTCGTCAGTGAGCAGCATGGCCTTCGCGTCGCGCACCAGCACCAGGTAGGCGGCCGAGCCCACCAGCGCGCCGCTGAGCGTGCCGAAGCACTGCGCGATCACCTGCCGGCGGGGCGAAGCGCCCAGGATCAGACCCGCCTTCAGGTCGTGCAGCAGGTCACCGGTCTGCGAGGCAGCGCCGCCGGTGACGTTGGCGCTCATCAAGTTCGCCGCCACGTTGCCGGGCTGGATGATGCCGAACATCAGCTGCGTGACCTTGCCCATGGCGCCGACCGGTGTGACGTTGGTTTCGCCGGTGACGCGCCCGGTGACCACGGCCAGCACGAAGGTGAGCAGCACGGCCAAGATGGCCGTCCACCAGGCGATGGAGAAGTAACTGACCTGGGTGATGGTGGCGATGATCGTCACCAGCACGATGCCGCCCAAGAACCACTTCATCGGCACCACGTCCCGCAGGCGCGAGCCCTCGGGCAGCGGGTCGGTTTGGTCATCGCCGCCCTTCGACCCGGGCAAGAACGCGCGGACCATCGAGCGCCACGAGAACGCAAGCGAGGTGAGCGACGAGGTGACCATCATCGCCACACCGGGCCAGAGCAGCCAGCTGAGCAGCGGCGTGTACCAGGGCTTGTCGGCGATCTTCGCCGTGGGCAAGGCCCAGCCCTGCTCGAGCACGTAGGGCCCGAGCACGGCGTAAGCGACGATGGACCCCAGGAACAACGACGCGGCGGCGCGGAAGCCGACCAGCACGCCCACCGCCGCCATCAGCGGCGAGGGGTCGAGCGCGAAGCCCAGGTTGGTGAGCGAGATCTTGGAGATCCCCTTCGCCGCGACGGGTGCCCCCGCTGCCCACGAGAAGGGCGGCGCCCACTTGGGAACCTTGGCGTACTCGACCACCAGCGCGACAACGCTGGCGATCACCGCGCCGATGCCCAGCATGCGCACGCGAGACATGGCCTCTTGGCCCTTGGCGTACATCTGCTTCAGCGTCTCGGCCGAGGCCATGCCGCCCGGGAACGGCAGCTTGTCGACGATCAACAGCTGCCGGCGCAGCCCGATGCCAGCCACGATCCCCACCAGCATCACGCTGCCGGTCCACAACGCCAGTATCTGCCAGGTGTACTGGAAGCCCGTCATGATGGTGAGCGCGGGGATGGGCGCGACCAAGCCTGCCGACGAGACAGCGGCGGCGGACGACGCGGCGGTCTGGTTGAGGTTGTTCTCGAGGATCGAGAACTCGCGCGCCCCGCCGACCTGGAACGCCTTCCACACCGCGAAGCCGAGCAGCGCCGCGGTGACGCTCATGTTCATCCCCCAGCCGATCTTCAGACCGGCGTAGATGTTGCAGATCGAGAGCACGCCTCCGAGCACCATGCCGGTGAGCACGGCGCGCAGTGTCAGCTCGGGCAGGCTGGGAGGGTGGATCGGTGTCGGCTCCGCCGGGGTCGTCATCGTGGGCCCGAGGCCGTAGCCGAGAACCCGGCGTGAGTCACTGCCTGCTGCAGCGGTCGACGTCGAGCTCGCTCTTGGCCCGAGCGATGCACAGGGCCTCGCTCCGAGGCGTGTCGCGCGACAGGCACTCTTCGGTGCCGTCTTTGACGCGCGCCGCGAGCTCGGGGCTCTGGAGCAGCTTCTTCTTGCGAAGCTCGAGCGCCTTCCGCTCTTCCGGGTCGTCGGCCTCTTGGATGGCGAGGTCCATCCCCAGCTCTTCGATGCGGCGTACCGCCGCCTCGCACTCGAGCTTGGTGGCCAGGCGCTCGGCCGGCGCGCCTTGCCCGGCCGCGGTGTGGGGCTCGTGCTTGGTCCCGGCGCCGGTGGTGCCCTCGACCCCCTGGTGCTCCGTCCAGTCGCCCAGGATGCTCTTCGGATCTTCGGCCTCTTTCGAGGGGCACCCCGTGAGCGGCAGAGCCAGGGCGAGCAGCGCAACGCGGGCGGAAATCATCGGGGTTCACCGTACGAGGCGGGCGGGCGGATGTCCAAGGTCTGGCGGGTTGCGGCCCGAGATATTTCGTGTACGAATCATTCCGCGCCGGGGCCGCCCGGCCTGCCCGAGGGAATCGCCATGTGGAATCCGTACACCGAAGAGCACGAGCACTTCCGCAAGACCGTCCGTCAGTTCGCCGAGAAGGAGATCGCCCCGTTCTCGGACGAATGGGAGAAGGCCAAAGACTTCCCCAGCGAGCTATTCAAGAAGGCCGGTCAGCTCGGCATCTTGGGTGCGCACTATTCCGAGGCGTGCGGCGGCTCGGGCGGCGACTATTGGTTCAGCGTGGCCAAGGCCCAAGAGCTGCCGCGCGGGCGCTGCGCCGGCGTGACCATGGCGCTGCTCGTTCAGACCGACATGGCGACCCCGGTGATCGCCGACCTGGGAACGCCCGCCCAGATCGACGAGTTCTTGAAGCCGGCGTTGAGCGGCGATCGCATCGCAGCGATCGGGGTCAGCGAGCCCGGCGCCGGTAGCGACGTGGCCGGCATCCGCACGGTCGCCAAGAAAGACGGCGGCGACTACGTGCTCAATGGTCAGAAGACCTTCATCACCAACGGCGCGCGGGCCAGCTTCGTCACCCTGCTGGCCAAGACCAACCCCGAGTCCGGCGCCCACGGGTGCACCTTCTTCTTGCTGCCCACCGACACCAAGGGCTTCAAGGTCGGCAAGAAGCTGGAAAAGATCGGCAACCACGCCTCGGACACCGCCGAGCTCTGGCTGGAAGACGTGCGCATTCCCGAGCGCTATCGGCTGGGCGAAGAGAACATGGGCTTCATGTATCTGATGCAGAACTTCCAGGCCGAGCGGCTGATCGGCGCGGTGTCGGGCATCGCCGGCGCGCGCTTCGCCATCGAGTTCTCGCGGGCCTATGGCGAGCAGCGCGTGGTGTTTGGCAAGCCGCTGATCAAGCGCGAGGTGTGGCAGCACAAGTTCGTGAACATGTACACCAAGGTCGAGATGGCTCAGGCCTTCGTCGACAAGTGCGTCGACGCCTACAACACCGACAAGTACGAGAACCGCGGCAACGTCTCGATGGAGACGGTGAAGCTGATCAGCATGGCGAAGATCGTCGCCGGTGAGCTGGTGGCCGAGGTGATGGACACCTGCCTGCAGTTCCACGGCGGCTGGGGCTACATCGAAGAGTACCCCATCGCCCGGGCCTGGCGGGACGCGCGCCTGCTCAAGATCGGCGGTGGCACCAGCGAGACGATGACCTACTACCTGGCGAAGTTGATGGGGCTCTGAGCCCCGTCAGCGACCCGCACCCAGCTCTTCGCCGCACTTCCAGCACAGCTCGAAGTTCTCGGGGCTCTCGTCGCCGCAACGGGTACAGCGCTTCACGCCCTGCACATCGGCCTTCTGCCGCGCCTCGAACTCGCGCACCGCCACCCGCGCGCGCTCGACGTCACTGTCGCGCTCGACCACCACCCGCGGGCGCGAGGCCAGATAGGGCAGCTCGCCATAGGCGCTGAGGCAGAGCGCGTTGTCGATCCGGGCCTTGATCCACAGCTCGATCAGCTGATCGAGCAAAAGCTGCGCCTCCCACAGGTCTCGAGCCACGTAAACGACGTGCACGGCGGGGCGAGCATGGGCTTCGCGGAAGGCCGGGTCAACGCATCCCCGCCCGGAAGTCGCGCCGGACGGTTGCGAAAAGGGACGCGTTTTCGATCGCGCCGCCTCGCGAGCCGGCGAGCCCATGACGCTGCCGCTGCCACAGACCACTGACCGCAATCCTGCGCGCGCCTTCCGTCGGGGGCGCGCCAGCAGCGTCTCTACGGAAAAGTGCCCTGAGGTCGCGCAGCGTGCGGGTCGACGCGGGGGGCTGGCCGACCCGCTCGCCTCGCGATACCTTGGGCAACCATGGGTCACCGGGTCCTGTGGGTGCTGGTCTTGTCGGTGCTGGGTTGCTCGTCGTCGACCACCAACGAGAACGGCGGCGGCGGCGGTGCCTCGAGCGGCGGAGCATCGACCGGCGGTGCGAGCGGGGCGTCGTCCGGCGGGTCCGGCGGCGGTGGGACCTGCTCGCCGGCGAGCTGCTGGCCCGCGGTGGACAAGTCGCCGGCTTGCGCCGGGAAGTGGGCCAACTGCAAGGCGGCCGGCGATTGCCAGGCCAAGGCCCAGAACATCGTGGATCAGCTCTGCAAGGGCGTCGTGCCCGCCGACATCCCGCTGATCGCAGCTCCCGTCATCGAGTGCATCGCGAGCGACAAGGCGCTCAGCCCGTTGTGCTACGGGGTCGCCTGCAAGGCGAAGCCGGGCGACAAGTGCAGCGCCGTGGGTCTCGGGGAGCATTGCTGTGCGCCCCTCACTTGCGGCGCCGACGGCAACTGCAAGTGAAGGCGACCTGCGCTCACGCCGCCTGCGCGAGCCGGATCTTCTCTGCCTGGCCCGCGCGATAGAACTTGCGCAGCGTGCGCAGCGCCGCCGGCGGGTCTTCGCCCTTGACCAACCGCGCCACGAAGCGCGCGGCCAGATCGTTGGCCAGGCGATAGCGCACGCCGTCTTCGGTGTCGGGCCCGTGCAGGTAGCGCACCCGCTCGTAGAGGTGGCCGTGCAGCGCCGAGCTCTGGTGAGCCTCGAGGGGCGCCCCGGCAAAGGCCAACAGCACGAACTTGTCGACCTCGGCCTGCAGCTCCAGCTCGAGCATGGTCGCCGGCAGCTCGGTGCGGGCGCGCTCGGCCACGTAGACGAAGTGGCTGACGCCCTCGACCAGCTGCAGCCAAGCGTCCGACGGGCCATAGTGCGGGGCCGTCAGCTCCAGGGGATCGCTGACCGGTGGCAGCACCAGCGCGATCTCGAGCTCGTCGTCGCGCTGGCGCAGCACCAGGGTCTCGCGCGAGCTCTCGGCGCCCATGCGCACGAAGTCCACCACGTCGGCGGTGCGCTCGAGGCCGTACACCTGCTCGATCTGGAGCTGCACGCTGCGGAGCGTCCGCTGGTGCGGGTCGTTCAATGCACCAGCCCCGTTCCGCGCACTGGCACCATGCCGCGCGCCACCAGCGCGTCACCCAGGGTCGCCGAGCCGGTCTTGAGCCAGCGCTCGTACAGCTTCACGACCGCGCCGTCGGTGCGCGCGGAGCGCGCGCGCAGCGACTCGGCCACGTCGGCCAGAAGCCGGACGAACATGCGGAACTTCTCGGCCAGCTCGGTGAACAGGTCGGGCGCGTTCACGTGAGCCGCGCGCCCGCGCAGCATGGCCGAGGCGTTTTCGTAGGCACACGCGCCCAGGGTGGTCATGTACGCCGGCTGGACGCCTCGGGTCTCGAGGTGCTCGCCGAAGAAGCCCGAGACATAGAGCACCCCGTCGCCGATCACGCGCAGGCGCTCGAAGCGCTCGGGGCCCGAGGTCTGCATCGCCTCGTCCAGCATCAACGTGAGCGGGCGCGAGAGGGTCTCTTCTCCCAGCTGCCCCGGCTTGGTGTAGTCGGCAAGCAGGCCGACCACGTAGGCCTCCGCGGCGTTGGTGGTCTCGTAGCCGTGGGTTCGGATGGCCTCGGCCACCACGGGCCCGAAGAACGCACTCACGTCCGAGGCCAGGTCGATGGTGGGGGCTTTGGGGTCCGGGTGGTCAGGCATGGCGGATCACTCCTGTCCCGGCCAGGGCGGCCGGCGGGGGGCTGTGGAGAAGGCGGCGCCGTCTGCCCGGGGCGATTCCGGGTCGGGCCCGACAATGCGTCGTGGTTTCAGGGACCTTTGCGCGCTCTTCAACCAGCTTCTTTCAATATGCGCGAACGGCGCGGCCGTGGCCAAGTTGAAGTGATGCTGGAGCAACGTTCTTCAGCACTCGCCCGGCGAGGCTGCTAACGCACAACCACCTTATGCCCCCCTTGACTCCATGGGCGCCGCGATTAGATTCCGGGTCCTGTTAGCACTCTCGCTCAGTGAGTGCTAACGGATTAGCCTAAGGATTTCAGGGGTTTGAACGGCGCGCCCGCGTCCCAGACCCCCAAAAACCCGGGTACTACCGGGGCTCGGGCCCGCGGCGACTCACGCCGCGACCGCCCCGGAGAGATCCCGGCACCCACCGATCGAGGAGAGGAACAGAACCATGAAGATCCGACCCCTGCAAGACCGCGTGATCGTGAAGCGCGTGAAGGAAGAAGAGAAGACCAAAGGCGGGATCATCATCCCGGACACCGCGAAAGAGAAGCCCATCGAGGGCGAGGTCATCGCGGTGGGCAACGGCAAGGTGCTCGAAGACGGCACCGTCCGGAAGCTCGACGTCAAGGCCGGCGACCGCGTGCTGTTCGGCAAGTACAGCGGCACCGAGGTGAAGATCGAGGGTGAGGAGCACCTCATCCTGCGCGAGGACGACATCCTCGGCGTGATCGAGAAGTGATTTGAACTGAGGATTTTAGAGGAGAGACGAAGAAAATGGCTGCCAAGGAAATCGTTTACCAAGAGCACGCTCGCACCCTGATCCTCAACGGCGTCAACGCACTGGCGGACGCGGTCAAGGTCACCCTCGGTCCGAAGGGCCGCAACGTGGTTCTCGAGAAGAGCTTCGGCTCGCCCACGGTCACCAAGGACGGCGTCACCGTCGCCAAGGAGATCGAGCTCGAGAACAAGTTCGAGAACATGGGCGCCCAGATGGTGCGCGAGGTTGCCTCGAAGACCAGCGACGTCGCTGGCGACGGCACCACCACCGCCACCGTCCTTGCCCAGGCGATCTTCCGCGAGGGCAGCAAGCTCGTCGCGGCGGGCCACAACCCGATGGAGATCAAGCGCGGCATCGACAAGGCCGTCGAAGCCATCGTGGCCGAGCTGAAGAAGATGGCGAAGCAGACCAAGGATCCGAACGAGATCGCTCAGGTCGGCACCATCAGCGCCAACGGCGACGAGACCGTCGGCAAGCTGCTCAGCGAGGCGATGGAGAAGGTCGGCAAGGAAGGCGTCATCACCGTCGAAGAGGCGAAGAGCGCCGAGACCTCCCTCGAGGTGGTCGAGGGCATGCAGTTCGACCGCGGCTACCTCTCGCCGTACTTCGTCACCGATCCGGAGCGCATGGAGGCGCACCTGGACGATTGCTACATTCTTCTCAGCGAGAAGAAGATCAGCAACATGAAGGACCTCTTGCCGGTCCTCGAGGCGATTGCCCGTCAGCAGAAGCCGCTGCTCATCGTCGCGGAAGACGTCGAGGGCGAGGCGCTGGCCACCCTGGTGGTCAACAAGCTGCGTGGCACCCTGGCCTGCTGCGCCGTCAAGGCCCCGGGCTTCGGTGATCGCCGCAAGGAGATGCTGAAGGACATCGCGACCCTGACCGGCGGTCAGGTCATCGCGGAAGAGCTCGGGCTCAAGCTCGAGAACGTCACCATCAGCGATCTGGGTCGCGCCAAGACCATCAAGGTGGACAAGGACAACACCACGATCGTGGACGGTGCCGGCGCCAAGGACAAGATCAAGGCTCGCCAGAGCGAGATCCGTGGCCAGATCGAGAACACCACCAGCGACTACGACCGCGAGAAGCTCCAGGAGCGCCTGGCCAAGCTCGTGGGCGGCGTGGCGGTGATCAAGGTCGGCGCTGCGACCGAGACCGAGATGAAGGAGAAGAAGGCCCGCGTCGAAGACGCCCTCCACGCCACCCGTGCGGCGGTCGAGGAAGGCATCGTCCCCGGCGGCGGCGTCGCTCTGATCCGCGTGCAGCCGGTGCTCGAGGGCCTGAAGGTGAACGACGAGCAGAAGTTCGGCGTTCAGATCATCCGCCGCTCGATCGAGGAGCCCCTCCGCCAGATCGTGGCGAACGCCGGCGAAGAAGGTTCCATCATCGTGCAGAAGGTGAAGGAAGGTAAGGGCAACTTCGGCTTCAACGCCGCGACTTGCCAGTACGGCGATCTGGTGGCCGAGGGCGTCATCGACCCGGCCAAGGTCGTGCGTTCGGCGCTGCAGAACGCCTCGAGCGTGGCGGGCCTGATGCTGACCACCGAGGCGCTGGTCGCCGAGAAGCCGAAGGAAGAGAAGGCAGCGGCCGGCGGTCACGCAGGTCACGGCCACGACTTCTGATTCGTCACGTTGGTGATTGGGGCTCCGGCCCCAATCACGGCCTTGATCGAGGCCAGCGACGAATCTGAGTCGCGAAGAGGCGGATCCCGAAAGGGGTCCGCCTTTTTGCATGGGGGACCGGCCGCCTGCCCCCGAGCGTCTGCTAGTATCGCCTCAGTCGATGGGACGGACGATGCTTCGCGTGGGCGCGGCCTGCGCCGTGCTGGGGGCTGTTGGGCTCGGCGGGTCGGGGTGCGCCGAGACCTCGTGTGAAGAGACGCGCACCTGCGCGAGCTCCGGCACCGGTGGCGCCGACGGGGGCGGCACGGGCGGCTGGTCGGGCACCGGGGCCAGCGGCGGCGGCGGAACGGCGGGTCAGCCGCCGGTGGGAAGCTTCGGCATCAGCGCGGCGTCGAAGTCGATCACGCTGATCGAGTCGTCGCAGGTCGAGCTGGTGGTGAACGTTGCGCGGAACGACATGAGCGATCCGGTCACCGTCGACGTGCTCGGGCTGCCGGCGGGTGTGACCGCGAGCCCGGTGGTTGCAGCGGCCAGCGACACCTCGGTGAAGCTGGTGATTTTCGCCGATGCCAGCGTGAAGCACGCCACGACGGCGATCACCCTGCGTGGCAAGGCCGGCGCCGCCGAGAAGACCGCGCCCGTGGACCTCGCGGTGCGGGGCGCACCGGGGGCAAAAGACAACGGGTTTGGCACCGCGGGTGAAACCATCGCCGTGGTGTGGGGCCAGTGGTCTCGGCCCCGGGCGCTGGCCTTGGGCCCCGATCAGAAGATCTATGTAGCGGGCGAGGCGGGTTCCACCGCTGCGAACACCCACGCTTACTTCGTGGCTCGCCTGACCAGCGCGGGCGAGCTCGACACCAGCTTCGGGCAAGCGGGCGTGGTGGTCCGCTACGAGACCGCGGGGACCGGGGCGCACGTCGCTCGCGGTTTGTTCGTCGACCCGCAGGGCCGCAGCGTGGTGGCTGGCGTCATCGGCGCGAAACAGTCTTTCATTGGGCGCTTAGACACCTCGGGCGCCCTGGACGCGACCTTCGGGACCGGGGGCGAGGTGGTCGGCAACGGGTTCGTGGCGTACGCGCTGGCTCAGCAGGCCACCAAGGCGGTGTTCGTTGGCCAGACCGACGACGGCCCGGGCTATGCGGCGGTGGCGCGCCTGGACGCCGACGGCAAGTCCGACACTGCGTTCGGGGTCGCCGGTCTCGTCAAGGTCAACACGGGCGTGTACTCTACCACCGCGCTCGTCACCGCCATCGACGCCTCGAATCGCATCGTGATCGCGGGCACCAGCAACAAGCCGGGCGGCCCGCTCTTGGCCGCGCGCATGACCCCAAGCGGCGCGCTGGACGCGTACGGAACCGCCGGCATCGCCTGGCTCGATCCGGTCACCGGGGCCGCAATTTCCGGTCTGGCAGTCCGGCCGGACAAGCGAGCGCTGATCGGCGGCGGCGCCAATGGCAACGGGTACTTCGTGCTCCAGCTCGACGAGCAGGGCGCGCTCGACGCAAGCTTCGGCACCAAGGGCCTGGTCACCGGTAACGAGCTGCGCATCGACGCCATGACCCTGGACGCAGGCGGCCGCCTGGTTGCCGCCGGCCGCCTGGCGCAGCTGCTACGCGTTGGCCGCTTCGGCATCGACGGCAAGCCCGACACCACCTTCGGCAACGGCGGCTTCGCCGACCCCGGGAAGGACGTGACACCGCAGGCGGTGGTCTTTCAAGCCGATGGCCGCCTGGTGGTCGTCGGGATCGCCAGCGACAAGCTCTACCTGAGTCGGATCTGGATGTGAGCCGGCGACGCCTCAACGGGCCTCGGCCCCCTTGGCGGTGAAGATCCGGATGCCGCCAAGGGTGTGAAGCTGGTGATAGCGGGCCGGCACGGTGCCGCCGAATTCGGGGCAGAACTCGGTGAGCTTGGCGAGGCCGTCCGGGCCCGTCTCGTCGGTACCGTCCTGGATCAACAGCGCCTCGGGTGGCCGCTGCCGAAGGCGCACGCACAGGTCGCCGTGAACCCGCTTGCCAAAGGCTTCGATCCGTTTCCGCTGCTCGGGTGTGGTGGGCGAGCGCAGCGCGGGCTCGAAGTTCAACATCCACGCCACCTCGTGCGGGGCGGCCGGAAGGCGCCTGGCCAGGTACAGCATGATCGCGTCGCGCCCGTAGAAGAACACGCGGTCAGTGGGCTTGGTCGAGGTCCGCAAGAGGTCGGCGGCGTGCCGGGTGTCTTCCACTTCCGGGTGCTTGAAGTGCTCGGTGGCCTCGAGCCACGGCCCGTTCTGAGCGAACCAGAAAATCCGAGACTCGACGTACGCCATCAAGAGCACGGCGCCGAACGCGCGCACCGGGGTCCAGTCTCGCGCCTCGGATGTGCTCTTCCACACCTCGCGGAGCGCGACCATGTACAGCAGGAACGTCGACGCGATGGTCGGGATGAAGTGGTACTGCCAGCCCTTCCTCTGCAGCAGAGCGAGCAGATAGTGGGCGGTCGGCGCCAGCACGAACGGTAGCGCGTGGCGCGGAAGAAGGCGGACGGCCAGCGCGGTGCCCCCGGCTGCCAGCGTGAGCGCTGCCAGGCTGGGGTACTCGACGTGCGAGCGCCTGCTGACCAGTCCCCAGAGCTCGACCGGGAACCAGTGACGATAGACGGTGAACGCGTAGCGGAAGTACCAGAAGACGAAGCCGCGAAGGCTGCCGAAGGCGGCGATGAAGGCCAGCATCAGGCCGATTGCAATGGCGGCACCCAGCGCGACCTGGCGTGCGCGCCAGCGGAGCGCGCGCGACCCGCGGGGCGCCAGGACCACGACCAGCCCCACCAAGAGCACGTAGATCAGCCCGGTGTGCTTGCCGAACAGCTGCAGCGCGGACAGAAGCCCGGCGCCGATCAGCATGGTCGCCTCGGCGCGGGCGCTGGTCGCCGACACGCTGCGGTAGGCGAGCACGACCGCACCCATGCCCAGCAGGGAATAGTACTGTTCGCGCTGGACGCTGTTGCCGATCTCGAAGTGCAGGATGAACACCAGCCAGACCGACGCGTAGGTGACGGACCAGACCGACGCGGTGACGACCCGGCGCCAGCGCGCCAGCGCGCGGTCGATGGGTGCAAGCAAGGCGCCCGTGACCAGGCCGCCAATGAGGTGAAACCAGAGGTCTGCCCGCCGGATGGCTTGTTCCGCCATGCCGAAGACCAAGAGCACGTAGCTGATCAGGTAGATGAGCGGGCCGTCCGGCGTGGCGATGGTGTCGTAGATGCGCTCGCCCTTCGCCAAGCACCACGCGGCGTAGACGTACATCGCCGGGTCGCGGAAGAGCGGCGCCTGGCTGTAGTTCGCCCAGCCCAGGAAGATCCACGGCGCGCAGGTCAGCGCGATGATGAGCGGCGCCAGATCACGCCAGAGCGTGGTGTCGGAGCACGCGGCCCGGACGCGTTCGAGCGCCTGCTTCATTCGAGTCTGGTGAGCCGGACCGACGAGAGCCCAGCGTCAGCGGCAACCCTGCTGCGTATTGCTCCCAGCCTGGACGTGCGCGCCGGCGATGCACCCGCTGATGTCGAAGTTCTGCACGCAGTTCTGCAGCACGGCCCACCCGCCGCACGTTACGTCGGAGAAATAGCCGGCCTTTGTCAGCGGGCACCCCGTCGCCCCGCTGCAGCTGAACCCCGCGTAGCCGCAGCTTCCGGAGCAGGTCTGGAGGCACGACAAGCAGGACGAGCTGCTGACAACCGGGTACTGCTTCTCTGCGGAGTTGTCGCAGTTGTAGTCGAAGCTGTTGTCCCCGCGGTGGGTCGCGAACCACTGCGTCTGCCCGGGCTTGGCGCTCGGGTTGCCGTCGTAGCAATCGGTCTTGTCCGCCACATACCCGGTCGGCTTCTTGTTCGCGCAACCCAGGATCGACGAGGCGGCGTTGCCGAAGCCGTCGCCATCGGAGTCTTGGTACCACGGCACGCACGCCTGACCGGCGTCACAGGTCTGGCCGTTGCACTTGCAGGTTCCGCTCGAGCACTCGAAGTTGGTTCCGCACGAAGCGTTGCAACACGTTCCATTGAAGCAGATCCCGCTCTTGCACGCGCTGGGTTTGGAGCAGCCGTTACCCAGATCCAGCTTTGGATCGCAGCCCGGCCCCTTGCAATAAGCCGTGGCGATGCACTGCGTGTCGACCGTGCACGTGGCCAGGCAGGTGGCCCCCGAGCAAACGTAGTTGCCGCAAGACTTGTCGGCCTTGACGCAGGCTCCGGCGCTGTTGCAAGCAAAGTTGCTTTGCACCGAGCTCGAGCAGACCTGCGCTGAGCACGTCTTCGTCGCATCGGGGTACTTGCACGCGCTCTTCCCGTCGCACTTCCCCGCGCACGGATCGGTGGCCGCTCCGGCGCCCTTGCACTCGCCCTCGGGGTCGGTGTCGAGCGCGTACGGGGTGCACAACCCCTCTTTGCCGCTGGCCTTGCAGGTTCGGCACTCGCCCTTGCAGTCGCTCTCGCAGCACACGTCGTCGACGCAGTAACCGCTCTTGCACTCGGTCTTGTTGGCGCAGGGCTGACCATCGGGCTTACCCCCGGGGTTGCCGCCCGTTCCGCCTCCGCCGTCCGTGCCCGCCGAGCCGGCCGAGCCCCCCGAGCCCGCGCTGCCGGCGCTGCCCGCCGAGCCGCCCGTGCCGGCCGCGCCAGCGCTGCCGCCGGTGTTGCCGCCGGTTCCGCCCTTGCCGCCGGTGGTGCCCGAGTCGCCGGCGCTGCCGCCGGTGCTGCTCGACCCGCCGGTGTTCTTGGCGGTGAAGTCGTCGCCACCGGAGCAAGCCGGGACGAGCGTGAAGGTTGCGGACGTGACGAAGGCGGCGCCGATGATCGCGCGCATCGAAGTGAAAGCGATTCCCTGACCCATGGGGCCCTCCCGTGTGAACGTGAGGGTAACGCGCGAAACTCAGCGTTGCACCTGGCAGATCGGCCAGGTGCGGGCGGTGTCACGAACCGGTACAGTCGAAACGCGTCCACCGCGGCGGTCAGCGCGGTTTCGAAGCGCCACCTGCTGGCGACCGGCCGGTCGCCCTGAGCCAGGGGCGGCCAGCCCCACAGCCAACCGCCGGCGCGGCTCTCACCCAGCGCGGCCAGCCCCACCGCCAGCCGCCGGCGTGGCTCTCACCCAGCGCGCTGCTTGCGACGCCGCATCACCAGCACGCCCGCACCGGCCAGAACCACCGCCAGCGGCCCAGCCCCAAGGCCGTCGCGGGGCGCGGCTCTCACCGCGCAACCCCCGCCGCCGTCGTCGGACCCACCCCCGCTGGATCCCGAGCTGCCGGGAAGTCCAAGCAGCCAGCTGCCGGTGAATCCATAGAGCATGACGCTGCTCAACCCGAGATCGATCACGGTCCCGCCGCCAGTCAGCGCGAGCTTGGGTCCGAAATTGGCGGGTACCGTCAGCTCGAACAAGCCCGGGTGCTTGCCCATGCTGCCGTCGAAGCTGATCTTGCCGCCGCTCTTGGCGAAGTCACTGCAGTCGGCGTCGGGGATGGTGACGTCCGGCGTGGCCTTGGTAGCGCTGGCGAAGGACGGGCTGGCGAACAGCACGTACTTCCCGGCGTCGAGCGTCTTCGAGCTGAACGTCGAGCCCAGGGTGTAGCTGTAGCTCGCGCCGAGCGACAGCTTCTCGGTGCCATCCGTCATCCCCCCGACGCTGTCGCTCACTTCCAGACTGACGGCGCATTGCTCGGGCTGCTCCCAGACTGCGAACGCCTGAAGCTTCGCTGCACGCAGCTCGGCAGAAGCGTTTGGTGCCAGGCTCGCGAGCGCGAGACCGATCGAGATGGGAACGAGGGACTTCGACATCGAACAGCGCTCCTGACGCTGCGGTGCTTCGCAGCCAGTGCAGCCTAGTCGGATGGGGGCTGCGCTCGGCGTTTGCGGATCGGGGATTTTCGGGGGATGCAGCTCGGATTACCCGTGGTTTCTTGGGGACTGGCTCTCATCGCGTTGGCCGCCCCCACGCCCGCTGTTCTAGGCTGCGCGGTATGACGACGAAGCTGATGTGGGCCGCAGCGGCGATGGGTCTCGGTCTGGGGGTGCTGGTGGCCTGCAGCGATGATGGGGGCGGCGGCGGCGGCTCGTCCGGCGGCGGTGGCTCGAGCTCGGGCGGCAGCGGAGGTGGGACCTCGGGCGGCGGTACCGCGGGCGGTGGCGGCACCGCGGGCGGCGGGGGCACCGCGGGTGGCGGGGGCGCACCCAGTGGCGGTGGCAGCGGCGCTGGCACCGGGATCACCCTCGCTGCGGCGGACAAACCCGCAGTGGGGCCGTGCCCGGGTCAAGCCCTGCTGACCGACGCGACCGCTTGGGGCACGCTTCGCACCGCGCTCAAGACCGGCACGCTGTCGTACCTGGACGTCCCCTACAACGCGTCCGACGCTGACATTCTGAAGAAGAAGTGCGGGCTCGACAGCTACTGGAACCCCACCGACAACGTGGACAGCATTCCGGTCACCGGCACGCCGACCATCGCCAACGTCCTGATCACGGGCAACGGTGGGATCTGCTCTCAGGGGTTCCAGTCGTTCGGTCAAGACGACGGCTTCCCCGTGGTTGGCACGTACCGCAAAGAGCTGAAGGCCGCGAGCGGCGGCAAGACCTATCACGTTCGAGCACGCATTTCGGCGAGCGGCTCGGCTGCGGGCAAGAAGTTCAAGGACCTTGGGCTCACCACGTCGTCCGTCAAGACGGCGCTGACCTACCAGATCAACGGCACCACCACGGCACACGATGACGTGTGGCCCGCCCTGCTCGACGCCATGGCCGCCCCCGCGCCCGCGGCCACGCTCGATGTCGCTCAAGCCGGCGCCAGTGTCTTCATGGCGAAGGTCGAGCTGATCTGCGCTTCCGAATCCTGAGCTCTGCCAGAGCGGGCAGAAGCGTCAGCTCGGCGGCGACTGCCAGCGCCAGCCCGAGGGGCAAGAGCAACCCCAGCTGCTGATTCACCCGGAACCCCGAGAGCGCCAGCGAGCCCAGCGAGCCGGCGAGCAATGCGGCCGTGGAGAGCACCGCGCCGGCGTGGCGGCGCAGCGCCTGCAGCACCCCGGCGCCGCGCGCCGACACCGCGCCACCGCGAAGCTGCCAGGTGAGGTGCACCGTGTCGTCGATGGCCAACCCCAGCACGATCACGGGCACCCCCAAGAGCCCCAGCGACCACGGGATCTTCAGGGCTGCCATGGCCCCGATCAAGACCGCCACCGGCGTCAGGTTCACCACCACGGCGATGCCCACCATGCGCGCGCTTCTGAGCGTGAGCGCAAAGGTCAGCGTCAAGAGCACCAGCTCCAGCGCGATGCTCTGCTCGACGCCGCGCACGCCTTCGCGCTCGGCGGCGTGATAGAGGAATGCGGGCCCCCCCAGGCGCAGGCGATGCTGCTCGAGCATGGTCTGCCCGAAGTGCTCGACCCACGCGAAGACCTCGCTGCGTCGCTGATGCGACATCGGCGACATCAGCACCAGCGTGCGCGCCGCGCCCAGATCGGGGCGCAGCCACGCGGCCACGCGTGGGTCGGACAGAACCTCTGCCTTGCCCATCAGCTCGCTGGACGTGACGGAGCTCTGCGCCAGTCGCCGCGAGGCGTCGGGGTCGGTGGCCAACCATTCGGCGACCAGCGTTCCCGCCGAGAGCACCAGGCGTGTCTCGGGCAGGCTGTGCAGGTACTGGTGCAGGCTCACGGTGGCCATCAACAGTCGAGTCGGTGAGCGCCCCCGCTCGGTCGTTGCCTCGAGCTGGATGTCGAGCGGGACCAGATCCGAGCCGGTGGCCTCGGTGATGGCCGCGAGCTCTTCACGCGAGCCAGTGGTGTCACTGCTGGAGAAGACGTGGGGATACAGCGACTGGATGCGGAGCTGGAAAGCCGCGAGCAGAGCGCCCAGCGCAAGGAGCCCCCAGATGCCCAACGTACGGCGCGGGTGCCGGGCCGAGACGCTCGCCAAGAAGCGTGCGCCGCCCGTGAACGCGGGTGGGCCGGCAGAGCCCACGCCGAGCAGGCGCAGAAGCGACCCACCCAGCGTGAACGTGAGCGCGTACGCGATCAGTGCGCCGACGGCGCCCCACACGCCCACGCTGCGGAACAGGGCAGGCCCTCCAGGCGCTGCGATGGCGGCCAGGCTCGCGGCGGTGGTGAGCGCCGTCAGCCCGCAGGGCAAGAGCAGCTCGCGGCGGGAGCTGGCCAGCGCTGCCCCCACCTCGGAGGGGCTTGGCGCGGCGCCCCTGCCGACATGGGCGCGAGCGCGCTCGAAGAGGTGCATCGCGTCCATCGTGGCCACCGACCAGACGATGGGCAGCAGCACCAGGAGCCAGGGACTCATCGCGCCCACGAAGGCGCGATGCAGAGCGAAGGTGAGGGCCGTCGACAGCGCGCCCAGGACCAGCGGCAACAGCGCGGCAGCCAGCGTGCGGAAGAAGAGCCACGGGACCGCCAGGGACACCGTGACCAGCACGGGCACGATGCGGACGGCATCGCCGCGCGCTGCGTCCCAGGTCGCAACCCGCAAGAGCGGCGAGCCCGTGGCGTGGGCGCTTGCCCCGTTCAGGCGTTCATGAGCCAGCACCTCTCCAAGCGCGCTGCTGAAACGCCGAGCGCCAGTCAGCGTGGTGGTGGCGGGGGTGAGCGCGGCGAGCACCAGGTGCGTCGTGGGGGTCGGACGCAAGAAGCGGTCGAGCTGGCTCGAACCGTCGCCACCCTGTCGCAAGTGCAGCGCAGAGTCTTCCAGCCCTAGGCGCGGCCGAGTCTGGATGGACCAGGTGCGGCTCACGCCCTCCAACTGCGCGACCGCCGCCTCGGTGCGCCTCAGCCCGGCCTCGGCCTGTTCGGCGTCGCGGTGCCGAAGCACGACCACCACGAAATCTCCGGCATCGCCGAACGCGCGATCCGCCCGCCGAGCTTCGGACAAGACCTCGGGCGGCAGCACCTGCTCCACGGTCGGCGTTTCACTGGGGCGGACCCGGAGCAGGCCGACCAGGCTGACGAGCGTCGCCACCAGCGCGCCCAGGACCACGATCCAATCACGGCGGCGTGTAGGAAGAGGCTCGAGTCGAAACATCGGCACACCGCGGCGCTCAGCTCGCGAAGCCGTATCACTCGCGCGGCTCCACCGCGAGCGGCATCAGGGGAGACGGGCTCGAGACGGGCGAGCTGGTCGAGCAGCACGCGCCGGCTCAAGGGCGCACGCACGAGGCGCTGCGCCAAGCGTGCCGGGTTCCTGCCCCAGGAGGTACTCCAACTGCCTGTGACGGGCCGCGCGCCGCTCAGCCGCCGTCGGACCCACCGCTGCCGCCGACGATCGCGCCGCCGGCTCCGCCCACGACTACCGCTCCCCCGCTTCCACCTCCCCCACTCTGCCCGCCGGAGCCGCCGACCCCCAAGCAATCTGAGTAAGCGGTGAGACAGCTCTCGTCGAACACCGCCTCGCCGTTCTGACAGGTCACGGGCTTGCTCGCTGCGCACTCCATTGCCGCGTACTTCTGTAGGCCGCACCCGAACGGCTCCGAGTCCTGACCTGCGAAGGTGGACTCACAGTCGGTGATTGGACAGCCGGCGTTCTTGGCAGCGGCGCACATTCGCCCCACGGGATCGGACGCGACGTTGCTTGGCTGCCCATCACACGCCGACGGGCACGCGCTCTTGCGGCACCCGTCCACTTCCTTGAACGCCTTGCCGGCGAGCGGATTGGCTTGCTCGCACGCGGTCAGGCAGTCGAGAGAGGAGCAGTTCTGGACGCAGGCGCTGTAGCTCCCGAGGTCTGGCGCCTGACCGAAAGCCCTGTACTCGGCGCAGCAGCTCTTCTTGGCGCAGATGGTGCAGAGCCCGCTGCTGCCCGTGGGGATGCACGCGCCGCAGATCGAGAAGTTCTTCGTCTCGGCATCGCAGCCGTTCAGCGTCACGCTCCCCGAACCGCAGACGTAGCCGTTCTGGCTGGCGCAGCTCAACATCGCGTCCACCTCGGCCAGGCACTCCGAGTACTTCTGACGCGTCGCCTCGCAGTCGGCCTCGCACTGGCTCGGACCGCCCGTGTTGCAGCCCGACTGTGTGGCGGCCGAACAGCTCGCTTGGCAGAGCGCGGGGTTGGGTACGTAGCCGGTCCCGGAGGAGCCGTCGGAGCTGCTCGAGCACGCCTGGGCCAGAACCGCGCCGAGCGCAAAGAGGATCAAAGCTGACCGCTTCGGCATCTCAGGACGGAGTACGCGGCGCGGCCGGTCTTCCTCCCTTCATCCGGAGCTCCATTCCGCCGGAGCCCGGGCTACGCGCTGCTTGATGAACGAGCTTCGCATCGTTGTCCTCGAGGCACTCGAAACGCTGCGCACTGAAACGAGCTACGACGCAGATGCCCTGTTCGGTGAGCGCGTGCTCGCGCCGGCTGACATGAGTCCAGGCGCCGCACACGCGGCGGGCATCATCGAGGGGGCGGGGATCGCGTTGGGGCTCACGGCCCTCGAGTTGCTGGATGAGCTTGACGCGCTCTAGCTGCGACCGGACAACGCCCTCATGCCTGGGCGGCTCGCGGACGGACTGTACGAACAGGTAGTCACGGGGGCGCTCGCGGTCGATCTGGCTTCGCTCGACCGGGAGCGCAAGTCGCAGGTCGAGCCGCTGGACACGGCCGATTCGCACTCGGTCCTGGCACGTCACGTCGCGCTCGAGGTGGAGCGGGCGCTGGCGGCAGTGCCCCACGCCGAACGCGTGCCTGCTCAGCTCGCCATCGTCAACGGCTTGCTGGACGAGCTTCACCGGATCGCCGGCCACTCGGACGGGGCTTCCGTCGGGGCCGCGGGTCGCAAGGTCGAGCCGCCTGGCCGAGAGCTGCTGGCGGTCTACGAGACGAGCCCTTACGAGCGCCCGCGGACGCCCCTGGCGTCGAGCACCCTTTTGACGCGCAGCCGCGCGGAACCCAGCCTGGGCGGAGAGCTCGAGCGGGAAGTTGCCTCCGCCGACCGCATCGACGTCTTGGTCGCGTTCATCACGGTCGGTGGTGTCCGGCTGCTGCGCGACGCCCTCGAGGCATTCGCGCGGCGTTCGACCACCGAGGTGCGGCTGCGCGTTCTCACGACCGTGTTCACGCAAACCACCGAGCTCGAAGCGGTCGATCTGCTCGCGTCGCTCCCGGGCGCCGAGGTCAAAGTATCCTACGATACCCGTCGGACGCGCCTGCACGCGAAGGCCTGGTTGTTCTACCGCGACACGGGGCTTCACACAGCCTACGTCGGGTCCGCCAACTTCACTGCGACCGCTCTGGGCAGCGGGCAAGAGTGGATGGTCAAGGCATGCGCCGCTGACCTGCCGCACGTCATCGACAAGTTCAAGGGCACGTTCGAGGGCTTGTGGCAGGACTCCGAGTTCGAGCGCTTCGACCCGCACGACGAGCAGTCGCGCAGCCGGCTGCGGGCCGCTCTTTCTCCCGCGGACCCGACGTCGCCCCAGGTCTTCTTCTCGCTCCGCCCTTTCCCTTTTCAAGAGGAGATTCTGGACCGTCTCGCGACCGAGCGGCACGTTCACGGCCGCCACCGAAATCTGGTCGTCGCGGCGACAGGCACGGGCAAGACCGTCGTTGCTGCCTTCGACTACGCACGGCAGATCGGGGCCTCACAGATCCCGCCGCGTCTGCTGTTTCTAGCGCACCGGAAGGAAATCCTCGACCAGGCGCTCGCGACATTCCGGCAGGCCCTGCACGATGGTGCATTCGGTGAGCTCTTGGCGGGTGGCGACGAGCCTGCGCGTTGGGACCACGTCTTTGCCACCATCCAGAGCGCAGCCAGCCGCGACATCTTGGGGCGCTTCGGTCCGGACCACTTCGAGTACGTGGTCGTCGACGAGTGCCACCACGCGCCCGCCGATTCGTACCGCGCGATCGTCCCACGGCTCTTGCCTCGGATCCTCTTGGGGCTCACGGCCACTCCCGAACGTAGCGACGGAAAGTCGCTGCTCCCCGACTTCGAAGGCACCATCGCCGCCGAGCTACGGATCTGGCATGCGCTCGATCGGCAGCTCCTCGTGCCGTTCGAGTACTACGGCGTCTCTGACAACACCGATCTGAAGCGGGTTCACTGGACGCGGAACGGCTATGACCAAGCAGCGCTTTCGAACGTCTACACCGGCAACGACGCCCGCGCCGACCTGGTCGTCAAGCAACTCCAGCGCCGAGTCGCGAACTTGCGTGGTGTTCGCGCGCTGGCTTTCTGTGTGTCGGTCGAGCACGCTGAATTCATGGCCGCGGCATTCACGGCCCGCGGCGTGCCGGCAGTCGCCGTTCACGGCGAAACGCCGTCGAGCAAGCGCGCCGAGGCGCCGGGCCTGCTGCAGCGGCGAGAGGTGAACGTTCTTTGCACCTGCGACCTGTACAACGAAGGCGTCGACCTGCCTTACGTCGACACGCTGATCCTGCTCCGTCCGACCCAGAGCGCCACGCTCTTCCTTCAGCAGCTCGGGCGCGGTCTGCGGCTCGACAAGAACAAGTCGAGCTGCTTGGTTCTGGACTTCATCGGGCAGCACCGCGCAGAGTTTCGCTTCGACGGCACGCTGTCTGCGCTCACTGGGGTGCCGCGTGCGCGCCTGCTCAAGGCTCTCGAGCAGGGGCTGCCACTGTTGCCCAGCGGCTGCGCGTTTCAGCTCGATGCCGTCGCACGCGATCAGATCCTCGGCTCGCTTCGATCGCACCTTGCCCGCCGCCAGCGGATCGTCGAAGAGGCCAGGGAGATCGGTGCCGAGGCCGCCACACCCTTGAGCCTGGCCCGCTTCCTCGATGCCACCGGCCGCGAGCTCGAGGACGTATACGGTGCCGGGGGCTGGACCACCGTGCGCCGTGCAGCCGGTCTGCTCTCCGAGCGCGAAAACGAAACCGAGGACGCGACGAGCGAGCGCCTCGGGCGTCTGCTGCATGTCGATGAGCCGACGCGGCTTTCGAGCTGGCTTCGTGCCACCGATACCCCTGTCCTGACCGTGGCGGACGTCGAAAACGCGCGACTCACGATGCTGAGCATCCAGCTCGAGCCAAGGGGCATCGTGCCCACGCCGGAAGCGACCATCCGCCGCCTGGCTTCAGGCAACATCAAGCAAGAGCTCTCGGAGCTGTGCCAGGTGCTCTCGAGCCGCGTCCCGCTCCCGGAAGATGTCTTTCCGGTGGCCGAGTGGCCTCTGGCGCTCCATCGCCACTACACGCGCTTCGAGATCGCGGCCGCGGTGGGCTACAAGCAGGCCGGCGACAAGGCCGGCGTCCCGCAAGCGGGCATCCTCAAGGTGCAGGGTCAGCGCGAGCTACTCTTCATCACGCTGGACAAGTCTGGCAAGAGCTTCTCCCCCACGACTCGGTATCGGGACTACGCCATCTCGCCGCAGCTTTTTCACTGGGAGACCCAGTCCGTCGCCAGCGTCCACGGCGAGAGCGGACGGCGCTACATCCAGAGCCCGGCGAACGGCTGGCGCTTCTTCCTGTTCGTCCGCACCGACCCCGACGCGCCCTACGCCTTCTGCGGCCCGGCCGTGTATCAGTCACACGAAGGCGACCGACCCATCGCGATCACATGGCGCCTCGAGCACGCCCTGGCCGCCGGCCTGTACCAGCGGTACGCGACGCTCGAGCAGGCGTGAAGTTCGACGAGACTCGAGCGCGAGACCTACGGTTTACGAAAGGGTCGGGGGATCGGGACAGGAGGGGGCGGCGAAGGCGGCGGCACCCGCGGCATGGCAACGGGCGCCCCGACCAAGGCCCCGGCAGCCCTGCAGTCGAGTGGCAACCAGGAGCAGGCGCAGGGCCTTCGCAGGGGGTCGGAACTTGTCAGTCCCAGGTCGCTCGAAATTTTGGGACCGGGTGTGGCCACAGGGATCGTGGGGGGCTATCTTGTGCGGGAGGACCGATCGATGAAAGCTGGCGTCAGACTGGCGGACCTGGCCGCGCTGCCGGCGCCGGAACGGCAGGCAAAGCTCCGGGAACTCAGCGCGGCTACGCGTCGCCTTCCGAACGGGGAATTGGCATCGCTCGAAGCCGAGATCCGTGCGTACGAAGTGAGGCACGGGATCGATTCCGAAACGCTGCGCCGCGAAGTGAACGCTGGCAAGCGCCAGGAGACGTGGGAAGTCTGCCGCTGGTTGATGGTCCTGGACGAGTTGGAGCGACTCCGAGCCCTGGCTCCGCGCTGACGGATGATCCGCGCCAAAACGCCACACGACCCGGCGCGCCTCTCGACGTACCAGCGCGTCCACGACAACCGCATGGCGCAGCTCCGCTCCGGCGGCATCGTTCTTCGCGACACTCTCGAATGGGAAGCGGCGCCGGGCGGCGTGCTCTGGCTCCGCGGTGAGATCGCCTGTCGCGGCGGAATCGTCGTCGCGGTGGAGAAGAAGCTGGAGCTGCGCTCCGACGAAGCTGATCCGCTCGTGCAGACCGCCATGTACGCCTACAACGCGTCGGTGCGCGGGCACGACACATTTCTGCGCTACGACAACACCCACCCGTATCCCGGCCACGCCGACAGCCACCACCGCCACGATGTGGACTGGCGCACGGGAGAGGAAGCGGTGTCCTGGATCGGTGAACGCGGGTGGCCAACCCTCGGCACCTTTCTCGAGTACGTCGAGCGCTGGTATTGGGACAACCGAGACGACTTGCCGGAGCCCGACGGCGAGCCCGAAATCGGCCTCCGGCAACGCCCGCCTGAAGCCGACTAGCCAGCCGGCGCTTCGGCGCCTGCTAATGCGCTGCCTGCGCGGCGGCGGTTGATGGTTCCGGACTCGAGCGCGAGACCTACGGTTTACGAAAGGGTGGAGGTTTCGGGACACGAAGGGGCCAAGCAGCGACAGGTCGTGCCACCGGAAGAAGACAGCGAGAACAGCGGGTGTCCGGTGGTGGCCCCGGATGTCATCGCTGAGGACGCGGCGGGCAACGGTTTGGCGGCGACGTCCCTCGTGACGCTGGAACGTAGTTACGCGCGGGACCGAACGGGTGTCGGCTTTCCGGGACTGGCGCTCGCGACTACAATCCCCGGCTGTGCTGAGCCACGAAGCCGGTAGCCGCTCCTCCGGTCGCGAGTTCGTATGCGTGATCGAAAGGCTGCGCTCCCTGGAGTTCGTTACCACGCTGCCCGCCACCCGCCCCTCCGCCGGGAGCAATGCCTCGCGATGAAGAAGCCGCCACGCAGGAAGCCCGCCAAGGTGGGGACGAAGAGAGTCTCACCGGCGGTGAAACGAGGTTCGGCGACCGGGAAGGCCGGGAAAGCGCTCCCAGTATCGCCGAGGGGGCTCGCGGCGGCATCGGCCCCGAACCACGGCCAGGTCGCGACGCTCGTGCAGGATCTCGGGCGGATGATCGATGCGGCGCGCAAGCAGCTCGCGGTCGCAGCGAACGCTGCACTCACCACACTCTACTGGCACATCGGGCATCGCGTGCGCACGGAAGTTCTCGAGGGACAGCGCGCCGAGTACGGCGCGCAAATTGTCGCAGCAGTGGGGCGACAATTGGAGGCCCGCTACGGGCGAGGGTTCGGGGAGAAGAACCTGCGCAGGATGGTGCAGTTCGCGGAGGTGTTTCCTGATTCGGCGATTGTCGCAGCGCTGCTGCGACAATTGGGGTGGACGCACTTCACCCTGCTGATCCCGCTCAAAGAGCCCCTCAAGCGCGACTTCTACGCCGAGATGTGCCGCATCGAGCGATGGAGCACCCGTGAGCTTCGCCAGAAGATCGACGGGATGCTCTACGAACGCACGGCTCTGTCGAAGAAGCCGGCAGAGCTGGTTCGCGAGGAGCTCGCGGCGTTGCACGAGAAGGGCGAGGTCACGCCAGCCCTGGTCTTCCAAGACCCGTACATGCTCGACTTCCTCCAGCTCGCCGACAGCTACAGCGAGAAGGACCTCGAGTCAGCCATCCTGCGCGAGATCGAGCGGTTCCTGTTGGAGCTTGGCGGCAGCTTCGCCTTCGTCGCGCGCCAGAAGCGCATCACGCTCGACGGAGACGACTACTACCTCGACCTCTTGTTTTTCCATCGGCGCATGCGCCGCCTCGTCGTAATCGAGCTCAAGATCGGTGACTTCAAGCCCGCTGACTCGGGGCAGATGGAAATCTACTTGCGCTGGCTCGATCGTCACGAACGCCAACCGTCTGAGGAGGCCCCGCTCGGTATCATCCTTTGCGCAGGCAAGAAGCGCGAAACAGTCGAGTACCTCGATCTCGATGCCCGGGGGATCCACGTCGCCGGGTATCTGACCGACCTGCCTCCGCGCAAGGTCCTCGAAAAACGCCTGCACGATGCCATCGAAGCCGCGCGCAACCGGCTGGCGCTGAGCGCTGGCCTGGATGCCGCCGGCGCGACGCCTTCATCAGCCGCTAAGCCTCGCGGCAATCGAGGGCGGAAGTGATCAGCACTGCTGCGAGCCGGCCGGGCGAGAAGCATGACCTTCAAAACTGCGCGACCTCCTTCGCCGCCGTGCACGTCGGCTTGCAGCCCGGACCGTTCGGCTGAACAGTCTCGTACTGGGGGGAGAACTGCTTCTGGCCGAGTTCAACCCCAGCGCGGGCCAGCCTGACCGACGCCGACTTGGGGAAACCGTTCACCCACACCGACAACGCGTCGTGCATCAGGCAAACATGGTTGCTTGGCGCTCCGCCTTGGCAGTTGCACGGAAACGGCTCCGGAGCTTCGGGGATCTGGCATGTGAGCACGGTCAGATCAGAATCGATCTCGAGCTCAACCGCGTAGGCGCCGGGCGCGAACGTGGTCGCCGACGACAGGACCGTGATCTCGAGGCCCGAACTGCAGCCGGCGTCGGTGCAGTACTTCCAACACCCGAGCCCACCTGAAGTGGCCAGCAGCGCCATCAGAAAGTAGCGAACAGCGCCCCCGATCATGGCCCGTCGAGCTTAGCACGCCAGGTCGATGGCTCGTGCCCGCGCCGGAGCCGAGCGCGCGGGCCAGATGCCGCTGCGATCTCCTGGAGCCAGCTTCGAGACTCGAGCTCGCGACCTACGGTTTACGAAAGGGTGGAGGGATCGGGACACGAGGGGGCCAAAGAGCGACATGCCGTGCCAGTGGAAGAAGACGCGGAGAACACCGGGTGTCCGGTGGTGGCCGCGGATGTCACTCGGGTGGGCGAGGCGAGCAACGGTTTGGCGGCGACGGCGGATGCTGCATGTGCAGCATGGGTGCGCAGCAAGATCGAGGCGGTGATGCGGCTGCTCGATGATGGGGACGTTGGCCGCGCGCGAGCTCTGCTCGAGGAGATCATTCGATCGTCGTAGTCGGGCCTGTGGGCATGTGGGCAAGCCGAAGGCTTGTCCAAGCGGGTGTGGGCAAGCAGTGGGGGCAATGGGGTTCAGCGACGGACCGCGGTGCTTGCCCAAGGCGGCGAAGCCGCCGGCACCCGCGGCATGGCCACGGGCACTCTCGAGGACGACTTCCGAGGCAAGCACGTTGCCGCAGCCGGGTTCGAGGCCTATAAGTGTATTTCAGGGGCCCGTCTCGTCGCCCCTTCAAATTGCTCCGATTCCCGCCCGGACCGGGTGGAGCGGAGAAGCGGGAGCCCGCAAGACGAGAGATCGCACAGGCATTTGACCCTCAACCGAACAGCTCGGTCGAGGTCCGGGATCGGCAGAGCGGAAGGTCGATTGAGATGTCATCTACATCACGAGCCCGTCGGCTCCAGGGGCTAGTTTCCATTTCGTATCAGCAAGCGTTGGACCACTTGAGGCAGTTCGAGATCAAACCCAAGCGCCAGAGTCAATACCTCGATGCTTTGGAAGAAGCGAAGACCAAGGGAACACAGGCACGCCCTCTTGCGTGCCCTTGTGGCCGTGAGTTCTTCGGTCTCTTGCAGGGTAGCGAACGGTGTCCGTTCTGTACTGCTGTCGAGGCACTCGTCGAGTGGTTCCTGGAGCGATACAAGGACCCTGCCGACGGCGTGCCCTACGCCGGCCGTGAGGACGGCTATCAGTTCACCAACGGCGGCCCCTACGATCCAGACGACGTCCTCCTGGAGCATTTCGACGACGAGTCTGACGAGGTGAGGGACGAAGCGACCAACCGCCTGTGGGCGGAAGGTGGCAATGAATGGGTCGGTGTCGACGAGTACTGACCATGGAACGACGCGGTCTGGATCCCCTGACGGACCGTCCAGGCGTCCAGGCCGCGTCTTTCTCCCCCTGTGGCCTCATCGGTAGTAACAACAGAAGCACTGCCCGCGAGAGCGTCGGCTTGGCGCGTGGTCACATGTCCACAGGCTCGACGAAGCGACGAAGACCACGACGATTTGTTCGACTGGGAACCTCCCCGTTCGATCCGAACGATCAGCCACTCCGCCGTCGGTGCCGGTCTGCGCCTCTCCGTGATCTCGATCCAGAGCACGAGGGCAAAGCCCATGCCGCGGGCATCGCGACCTGCCGTGGGTGCTAGCAGTTCACCTCAACGTCAGCCACGTCACTTTCCGCTCTTCCTGCCGCGCACCAGTTCCTGCACCGCTCATCTGCGAACAGGTCGAGGCTCGGCTTGCCGAGCACCGTGCCTGACTGGTAGCCCAACGAGCGGATCCAAGATTCGAACCGATGCACGTAGGGTCGGTTCAGCTTCCGTCGGTGCCCCTGCTGGTTCTGGGCGATCGCACGCAGGCTCTTCGGTATCTCAGGGGCTGCGTCCCCGAAGTAGAAGAAGTCGTCCGACAAGAGGGCGTGCTTTCCGCCGAGGTCTGTCTGGACGTTGGCTGCGACGTGCACACCCCTGCGCTGTCTCGGTGGTTCTCCCTTCGAGAAGTCGTAGATCGAGTCCCCGACGCGGCGACGAGGGTCGCGACTTCCCCATGCCGGGATCTTCTGCTTGAGCTCGCTTCGCGTGAAAGCGTCGTACTCCTTCATCGTCAATTTGCGGGTCACTCGCATCGCGTAGACAACGCGGCCGCTCATGTCTTGCGTGTCGCCGTTGCCAAGGCGCGCGTGCATCGAGCCTGTGCCGAGGACCCAATCCCCGACCTTCGCAGACCGCCTAATCGCGGGCTTGCAGATCACCAGCGTGCACACGCCCCAGTAGGGGTTCGGAGCAGCCCCGTCGTCGTACGGAATGCAGTAGCTGAAGAGGTCCGGATCTTTCCGCATCGTTCGTCCCTTCACATGTTCATTCCACCCAGCCACGCTTCACGCTCATGGACCGCTAGCGGCGGTCGCCTATTCGTCCCCCCCTACACCGCACTCTGCAACACACGGCGCACTCGACTTCGGATCGCCTCCAAGTCGCCCGGAAGGCCAGGGACTCCGCCGACGCCGTCACATCCGGCACCGCCCGAAGTGGCGAAGAACCTCTCCTCCGTGCCCGGGTAGATGATCCACGCACTTCGCGCGCTGGGGATCGCGTCCCGGTAGGTGTGCATCTTGTACAAGTCGGCGCGCTTGAACGTCGCATCGACGTCGTCAGCGTCATCTGTCGGGAGCGCCTGCAGCCTGAACTTGGCATCGAACAGGTGGACCCCTCGCGCGGGGCCGTCGGGAATGCGTAGCGTGACGTCCGGTCGGAGCACGACGGATGTCGAGCGAAAAGCCGGATCCTTGGACTTCGGCGTGAAGCTGGCGTTGTAGAAGAGCTCGCTCCCGTCCGACCATGCGACCCGGAAACCCCATGGGACCGTGAGCTGCCCGGGTTCTACCCGCGGAGTAGACGCCTCGACCGGGCGCCCCAGGCACGCGCGGGCCGCGTCCACGACCGCGAAGAAGCACCACAGTTCGTACAACGTCGCGACGTCCTTAAGGCCGAGCAGGTCCTCGACGGCGTCGTCGTCGAGCGGGATGCGGCTGACCAGGCGGAGTCTCACGTAGTGCCGGAGGACGTCTCGATAGCCGTACTGTCGCTGCAGCACGCTGGACCCGGCCGGGACGTGAGCGAGCTGACCGACATCGCGCCACATGGCGTGCGAGCGGATCGGCGCGAGAACTCGCTGAATGCGGTCGCAGTCGTCGAGGAGTCGACTGCGTGAGAAGCCCGACCACGCTGACGCGGTATTCCGCGTCCTCTCCACGATGCTCCTGCAGAGCTCGAGGAACATCAAGACGAACCGGTTCTCGGGGGTGTCCAGCGTCGCGGTGCGGTGGTCTTCTTCGATCTGCTCAGGAAGATGGTTTCGCAACGCCAGCGCGAGCGGACCGCCATAGCCACGCTCAACGCCGATCCAGTCGCCAGGTTGTTCCAGGATGCGGACCAGACCCCGCGTGCCGACGAGACGTGCGCGTTCGAGCGGGACAACTCGCCCGCGCGGCACGAGTTTCCGGTGGGGCTGGGCGACGACGCGGCGAAGAGATGGACCCAGCTGTTCGTGGAGTGGCGCGGCATCGGACAGGATGTAACGGAGGTAGACGAAAGCGTGGTAGGGCACCTGCTGCTCTGGCAGTGCAGTCCGCTCGTACGGCAGCCCGCCGCCCACGCGGGACGAGAAGGGAAGCGCCGCCGCAATCTCTGTCACGTCCGCGAGCAGATGATCGAAGTCCGCATCCGTCCACTTGCCCGACGCGACCTCAAGCGGGCCCAGGTACGGGAGGTTGAAGCGCCCGACCACATTCCGGAAGTTGAGAAGGAGCACGCCACCCACGCGCTCGCACACCCCCGCGAGTTCGTGCTCGATGGCATCGAGAGCGACGGGGAGACCCTCGATCAGCCATTCTTGCTCGGTCGCCAGCACCCACCGCCCGTTAATCTGCGGTGGAGCCGTCTTGGTCTGTCGAGACCTGATCGAGAGTTCGGCCATGCCTACTCGATGAAGGAAGTGAACCCCTGTCGCTCGAGGCGCCGAGCCATGCGCAAGAGCTTCGCGGCGGTCCGCGGCAGCCACGGCCGGGTGTGCCCGGATTCCGGATCAGCGACCAAGCGGTCCCGGTCGACGCTCCACCCGGCGTACGCGCTCTCCGGTTTCACCGAGGCGTCGAAGTCGATGGTCGCGGCGAACGTAAAGAGAGAGGCCAGCAACTCCTCGAGCTCTTGCTGCGTTCCGTGGAGCTTCGGCAGCACCTTGAACAGCACGGCCAGGTCGAGGGCGGCCCACAAGATCTCGGCGGTGTCGGCGCCCCCGGTGGACTGCTCCGACGCGAGCGCCACGAAGCGACCGATCTCGTTGGCGACCCGGTAGCCGAAGTGCCGGCTGTGGGCCTCGAGCAACCGGTGGAGGTCGATGACGACGCGGCGCAGCTGCCCCTCGAGCAGCGTGCCCAGCTCCTCCCAGTCCTCGCTCCTCGGAGGCCGCTCGGCGCGGAGCGGCTGGGGCATGTCGGTGCACGCGAAGCGCGCTTGCCCCTCGCCCTCACCAGCAACGCCCGTCGCGCTGAACCCCGCGAGGTCGACGAGGTTCAGCTCCAGCACGTACGCGCGGTCCAGAACCTTCGGGCTGAACATGTACGTCGTCTCGTCCACGTTCACGGTTCCGGTGAAGAACAAGTTCGGGGGCACGCCCAGCCGTTTCGGTATCGGGTCGGCGTCGCTCTTCTCCCCGCTTTCCACGTCGTCGTCGTCGTGCAGATCCATCTCCTTCCCTGACTCCATCGCCGAGAGGAAGTCGGAGAAGTAGTGCTCGACTCGCGCCAGATTCATTTCGTCCAAGATGACGAAGTACGGCTCGGGAGTCCTGTTCTCCCGCTTCGCAGCCTGCGCTTCATCGCGCGCACGCAACAACAGGCGCAAGAACTCCGTCGTCACGTATTGCTGCAGAATCGGGTTGTAGTACCCGAGCAAACCGCGGTTGTCGGTCCAGTCGGGACGCACCGCGACAACGGCAACGCGAGGCGGCTCTTCCACCTCGCGCTCGACCTTCTTGGGCACGCCGAATCGCAGACGTTGCCCGCCTCCTTCTGACACTTCCTCGAGATCCACGTAGAACGGGTCACCTATCGAGAATGTGGTTTGAAACCAACGGCGGAAGGGCCCTTTGAACAGCAACGTGCTCGCGTTCTTGTACGTCCCCGCCGAGAGCTGCTCTTTCCCCCCCGGCCACACCACCTCGATCTCGCTTGGGCTCCACTGTGCTCCGGCCTCCGTGAGCCCGAGCTCGGCGGCGAGGGCACGGGGTAGCACAAGCCGGTTGTACTTGAGGCTGTAGGGCTGCACGATGAACCGGGTCGCCGTCTTCGGGATCTCGGCGATGGTTTTGCGCCGGGCGCCGCTTCCGAGCTGCTCGGCGACAGTTATCGCGAGCTGCGTCTTCCCAGTGCCCGAGATGCCGGTCACAATGACGAACCGCTTGGCTTGGAGCGCAAGCAAGTAGGCGCTGACCACCTCCTCGGAGTAAGAGAGGCCGGCTTCCTGGAGGGAAGCGCATAGCTTCGCGAACGTCGTGCTCGCCGCTGGCCCGGGCTCTTCGGCCTTCGGCTTCGAGATGATCGCGCTGAAGAGTTCGACCGGCACGTCGCAGACCGTCACGACGCCCCAGTACGGCTGCTTCGGTATCCTCCGGGCGGACGAAGTATCCCACTCGACCCGGACCGTGTGCTTGTACTCGGGCCGCTTGGCGTTCCATGCGTAACCAGGTTCTAAGACGCGACCTACGCCGAGCACTTCGCTCATGCCGCGGTTCGCGACGATCAAATCACCTGGCCGGAGCTCTCGCAGTGTCCAGAGTTCGTTGGACTTCTTGGCGACCGTCGGCTCGTTGCCTCCATACCGGAAGTGCTTCCGGAAGACGTCGCGGAAGGCGTGCTTGTCGCGGTACTGATGCAGGTCACCCACCTCGTCCCATCCCACGCAGATGTAGCCGCCGCTCAGGCAGTCATCCCAATAGCGGCCCTCCTCGCCGGGCGCGATCTTGACGGTCCGGGGCGGTCGACTTCCGCTTGCGAGGTCGAGGAGCGCACCCAGTTCGGCATCGGTGACCGGAAAGTTCGTGCCCTGCGAGGCACGCAGAAAGCCGAGGCTCGCGAGGCGGGGATCCTCGCGTAGCGTTTCTCGGTCCAGCGGCTCGTCGAGGACTTCGTCGATGCGAACGCGAACCCCGAGCATCGGGGTCGGTGGCAGCGCTTCGGCGTCGAGTACAAACGGTTGCTCCTGCTGCATCGGCGCAAGTGTTGCAGGCGCCGTGAGGATGGTGCCGAGCGCGAGCACGCCCCCGTTCTTCCCCGACTGCCACAGGAAGACCCGGTGCCCGGGCTTGATCCTGTCGAGGTGCTGGTTCACGCGCCATTGCAGCTCGTTGAGCGTTCCGAGCGCTGCTGCGAGGTCGAAGTACCGCGGGTTCGCCTGGAAAATCCACGCGACTGCCGCGACCGGCGCTTCTCCCTGATCGTCCGCGCCTACATCCCGCGCGGCTTTGCGGGCCTCCACGAGCTTCACCACCGCGTCGAGCAAGGCGCTTACGTCGGTTGGTCCCGTCGGCAACGGCAGCTCGACGTCCACGCTGCCCATGACGCCGGCGAATTGTTCTTGTCGCTCCTCGTTGCGCCCGTCCCGTGACTTCGGCGCGTAGCGCCAGAGCAGCTTGCCGTCCGCTACCTTGTGCGACTCCATCAGGGGCACGCCGCCGGGATCGCCAAACACGACGAGGTAGTGGTTGCCTGGCTTCCGCGCATTCCAGTCGATCACGAGGAGGTGGAGCGCGTCCTCGCCGTGACGGTAGCGGAACACGCCGACCACGGGCTTTCCGCGAGCCCAAGGGTGAAACGTCTGCAGGACCGCTGGGTCCAGCCGTTCGAGATCAGCGACGTCGGCGCCGGCCAGCGCTTCTTTCAGAGCCTGTGCTGTAGCTTGGTCCAACTTCCCCTCCGAGATTGTTCACACCACGGGAGCGTCTGAGGTGGCAGCTCGTCGTCGCCGTTCGGACTCGACCAACGCCATCAGTACTTCCACGTCACGTACGTGGAGACGATCATCCCAAACCGCGGATTCTCGATCACGGCGAGCGAGGGATATCTCGGGTAACAGCGGCACCGGCTTCTTGGGCAGCGTAGCGGGCGTCGCATAGCTCGTCACGCCCTCTAACTAATCGTCGTGGTCGGGCCTATGGGCATGTGGGCAAGCCAAAGGCTTGTCCAGGGGGTGTGGGCAAGCAGTGGGGCAGTGGGGTTCGGCGGTTCAGCGGCGAGCAGTGGTGCTTGCCCAGGGCGGCGCGGCCGCAGGCACCCGCGGCATAGCTACGGGCGCGCGAGCGCTTCGTTGATTCCGGGCACTGAGCTGCCTCGACCGCGGGTCAAGGCCGATTTCGCGTCGTCTGGCCTTCGGGGAAATGCTTGCGCGCGCGCTCCAAAAGAAAACGCCGCGTCGTCAACGGAAGCCGTTGGCGCACTCGGCGCACAACGCCGTCGTGGCAGTCACGGAGGCTTCGACCGCTGCCGCATGGGCAAGGCCAGTGGGCCTTAATCACCTTCCGGGACAAGAGCTCCAGAAACGCGACGCAAGTCCCAACGTCGTCGGAACCGAGGAGCTGTGTGAGCATCTCCTTGACGCCATCGGCGCCGTGCCCCCACTCACCGAGCGGGAACGGCGTGCCCATCTCGGCGCCGATCTGCCCGAGGAAGAAATTCCGGACTGGCCCGTCGAGAAACTCGATGATGCCGAGCGGCTCCCTGACGCGGACCGCCAGATCTTCGGGCAAGTAGAGGCACGCGGTGCCGAACTTGTCGTTGATGTGCCTTTCGGGCATCCGCGGGATGCGCCCACCAACTTCCCTGACGGTAGGCAGGCCTAGCTCATCGGGGACATCGAGGAGGACTTCGACTTGGAAACCGCCGAGGAAGTGCCCGGTGTGCTGGACGTTGAAGGCTCCCATTATCACTCGCCGGTTTTCGGGCCGCGCCAGCCGCAGACTCGGGTAACGAACCTCGAGCGCGGCCCGAATCTCGTCGTCAGTCTCGCCACGCCACAGGTTCGGCATTCAACAGTGGCACCACGGGCGCGACGGAGCGCTCACAGCCCTGGCGGCCTCGATAACGGCGGCCTTCTTCTCGCTCGTCGTGGCGAGCTTGCCGAAGACCCCCTCCCATCCATCACGGTCGATGGCTGCGAGCGTGCTTGACGCCGCCGTGGAGAGCTCCTGGCGGACTGCGTCATTCAACAGCTCCGCCAGATCGTTGCCGCTCGGATTCGCGGGATCCTCGATCTTGATGGATTCCACTTCGTCGCGGAGCTTTTGCCAGAGGTACTCGAGCTGTGCGTCCACACTCTTCGATTTCTTGCCTTTCAGCACCTCGATGGTTAGCAGCTCGAGCGCGAAGTGCTTGATAGAGAGCCCGCGGCGAATGCGCCACAGCTTCACCAGTCGGATCGACGAAACGACTCCGCTGTCCTTCACGTGCTCGATGTGCAAGTCGAGGTTCGTCTTCAGGCGCTTCTTTTCGCCAGTCGTACGATGGAGGAAGGCATCCTCCTTGTTGTCGTCGACGAAGCGGCCGGGCACCACGTCGACGTGGAAATCCTGGTAGTTCTGGCCCTGCAATCGGATGGCCGACGTCTTCGGCACCACGATGTACTTCTTGGCGAGCGACTTCTTCACGTTCTCGAAGATGGACTCGAGGGTGCCGCCTGCATCGTCGTCGTCGCGCGGGAAGTAGCAGATGACGTCGAGGTCGTAGGCCTCCTTGATCATCGTGCCCTTGGACTTGGAGCCGCCGTAGCGGATGGTCGGGCTCGAGCCAAAATCCGCGCGGAGAAGGTCTTCCACGTCCTGCCTCCGCTCACGGAGCTGCTTCAGCTCGTCGCTATCTTCGGCGAGCGTTTGCTCGTCCAGGATCTTCGAAAGGTATTCATTCGGGGTCATAGGCGTTCACCTTCACTCGTTGCTGGAAACCGTTCACCTTGTCGAAGTCGTGGACGAGGAGGACGGGATCGACCTTGGGCAGGAGTTCGCGCCCAATCACCACGGCGACAGGCGCGGGCACGGCCGGAAACACGGCGAGTTCCCTCAGCGCCGGGTGTGCGGCACGGATAACGGCAAGGGCCTGGCGGTAGACGACGCCGAACCGCGCAAGATCCTCACGAAGGCGGAGGTACGTCGGGCGTGGCTCTTGATCTTTGAGGGTGAGCTCGTAGACGGTCGGGGACGAACTCATCGCCCCCTCGACTTGGTCGACCGCAACCTTGCCGCTCAACGACAGGATGAAGGCGACTCCGCTAGCGGAACCATTCTTAACCTTCTTGAAGCCGTACCCGACCGGCTCGCCGCCGGTCTTCCACCGCCAGTCCTCCGTGTCGCGGTGGCGTTGGTACACGTCGGCCGCGACCTTGTTGCCAAGGGCAGCGCCGAAGAGCACGAGCATTGGGATGGGCGCGAGCGCGAACACCGAGAGATGACGCGCGCCTTTCACGTCAATGCCGGCAGCGAAGAGTTGATCGACCTTCCTGCGGATCACCTTCTCCGCGGACGCGTAGAACGTGCCGTCCTCGCAGTGAAGGTTCGTCAGGTCAATGACGAAGCCCTGCGTGTCGGCGGGGTAGCGCGGCGCAACTGCCTCGTAGACGTGGGGGGCCGGGATGCCGACGGGCTGGCCAGCGATGTTCGCCTTGAGCTGCACGACCTCGGTGCGCATGTCCGGTCCCAACCCAGTCACGAGCCGGATTCGTGTCTCGTGTGCCAGTTTGTACTGGCGGAGGACATCGACCGGGAACCGCTCGGGTTCGTCGTCGATCTGCTTGTGGCACCCCGGGCACAGGAGCAGGAGGTTGCTGATGTTGTGGACCTCGACGGTGCCGCTCTCGTCCGCGGCGCGCGGACCGATCTCCGAGTATGCGATGATGTGAGCGTCCTGGCCGAAGACGCCTCCACGCAGGGTGACGTGGTGCTCGAAGAGGAAGTCGTTGCACCCGGCGAACTCGCACCGGCCACCCGCCTCAATGGCAAGCATGACGCGCGTCTTGTCGGGGATGTGCCTCGAAACGTCGACCAATGGCTTGCTCTCTGAGGTCATTCACGGCCCCCTGCTCTTCGTGAGCCGATACGCTGCGTACGCGACCCCGGCGGCCAACGCCGCTGGGGCGGCGAACGCAACGACCAAGCCGCCCACCATGCTGCCGCCTAAGGCTGCGAGGCCAGAGCTAATCCCGACGGCGCTCAAACCGGGCACGCCCGCCGCGGACACGGCAGCGACGGTGCCGAGCGTCCCAGCAGCGGCGCCCACTTTGCCGGCGATGCGCGCGGACCGTCGTGCGAGGCGCTCTCGTTCGTCCAGTGCCGCATCGTCTCGGAACACCTGATGGGTTGCAACGGCTGCCACCGCCGCTGGTGCAGCAGCAAGCACTGCAACTCCGACGGCGGCGCCGCCGCCAACGACTGCGCCAGTAGAAGCGAGGCCTGACATCAGTCCGGCTCCACTCGTGCCAGCGACGACTCCCGTGGCAGACACGAGGCCCACGGCAGCAACCGTGGCACCCGTGGCAGCTGCGACGCCGCCGCCCGCGGCCTTCGCTCTTTCGACCTGGCTGCTCACGAACTCGCCGGTTTTGCACCAGCGGGCACACTGTTCGCAGTTGTTGCGAAGGACGTGATAGTCGACTCGCCCGAGGAGCGACCGCGCCCGCGCCACCACCACGTCCGGCTCCAGGCACGCGCTGTACGCGACGACCTCGATCGCTGCGACGCCAGCGCGACCAGCAAACTGTTCGAGCGACCCAAGCCGTACAGAGGCTGCCGACTTCGCCGGCTTCGCGCCGCTGAAGTGGACGACGACCCCGCCGCCGAGGTGGATTCCATGGTGCTCGTAGGCACCTAAACGGACCTTGATGTGGTCTCCAAGAAGGAGGGGAGTGAGGGGCGTGAACGGGGTAGCCATCGCGGAGGTCTCCTGATACGCTCGGTTCGGTTTTCGAAGGTATTCAGATCCTGTTCTGCATACCAAACAACATCGAACTACTATTGCTGGTTCGACAGATCAACTCATTTCGCCACCCATGCCCAACACCCAGACGCTGGGGGCTCGCGTTCGCGCCCTAAGACTAGGAAAAGGCTGGACTTTGGACCAGCTTGCTCAGGAGGCGAAGGTCTCCAAGGGATTCCTCAGCACTGTCGAGAAAGGTGACAGCCAGCCAAGCGGAAGGGTGCTGCTCGGGCTCGCGAAGGCCCTCGGCGCTTCGGTCGACTACCTTGTGCAAGGGGACGCCTCGGCACCGCCGGCTCGGCCTGCTCCTCTGGCGATTCCGGACGAGCTCGCTGCTCTTGCGGAGCAGAAGGGCTGGAGCTTCCGTAAGGTGCGAGCCGTGCTCGAGGCGCAACAGGCCATCATCGCAAGGCGAAGCGAGCGGACGCCACGGCCGTTCACGACAACTCAGTGGCTGGAGTTTGCAGAGCGACTGGACCCGTACCTCGAACCAGGGGACGAGTAGATGGCGAGCGGGATCATCTCACCGAAGATTCGCGAGATCGCTCGACAGTCTGGCGTGTCGCTGGCGGGAGGCGGTGACCCGACAAGCAGGATTGTCGACGCCTGCGTCCGGAGGGTGAAGGGCTGGATTGACGCCCTGGGCCCTGCGGACACGTTTGCCGACCTGATCAACATCGTTGCCGCAAAGCTCAAGGTCCACTTCGAAGTGATTCGTGGCGAAGACGACCTCGCGGCTGTCATGCATCAGTACCTCCGTTCCGGCGAGACAGGGTTTGTCGACCTCCGGTCGGAGCTCGACGGCTCGGCGGATGCGGTGGTCGTGCGGCTCCAAAAGGCGCCGAGCTGGAGCGACAAGCAGTACGTCGCGGTGATTGACGCGCGGGGAGCGAAAGCGTCGAAGGAGTGGTTCAGCAAGTGGCACGAGCTCGCGCACCTGATCGCTGAGCCACAGACAAAGTTCGCGTTCAGGCGCACGTTGGCGACGAGGCGGGACCCTGTGGAACGCCTAATGGACCAGTTGGCGGCGGGCCTTGCATTCTATCCGGAGCTGCTGCTCCCCGCTGTCCAGGCGCACGGGCTCGACCTTGAGCAGCCAAACCTCCGCGCCCTTGTCGCGTTCCAAAAATCCGCCCTGGACTTCTCGAGTCTTCATGCCGCACTCATCGCCACGCTGCGCCACTCCGCGGTGCCGACCGTGCTCGTAGAGGCGAAGGTCACTCTCAAGAGCTCCGAGCAGCGGGCGCAGAACCAGGGTTTGCTGTTCGCCGATGCAGCGCCAACGCCCACGCTTCGGGCAACTACGACGGCCCACAACCCTGAGGCCGTACGCCGGAAGTTCTACATACATCGCTGGATGCGCGTGCCGGAGCGGTCGGTGATCCGCCGTGTTTACGGCGGGGAAATCGCGTGCGAGCACGTTCCCACCCGAGAGAACCTCTCATGGTGGGAGTCACAGGGTGAACGGCTTCCCGGTCGCTCCGTGCTGGTGGAGGCCATGCAGGCGGGGCCAGGCCGGGTGCTGGCTTTGGTGACGCGGGCGTAGGTGATTGATGCTCCGGGTCAACCGGGCTTCTGCGCGCTGACGACGAACTCGAACAACTCCTTCTTCGATGTGCGCTTCCGTATCGTCTCGACCGTCACGCCGTGGAAGCCGACGGCTTCGAACATCGCGGCGAAGATTCGCTCGACGGGGAGCATCACGTCGTAGAACTTCGAGTTCCCAACGATGTAGTGGACCGTGCCGCCCGGTGCGACGACGGCGAATAGTGACTCGCAGTGGCCCATCATGTCGTGGAAATACTTGGATACATAGCGGCCAAGCACGCCGCTCCGATCCGAAATGTTTTCCGTGATCTTTTCAAACCCTCCGAACGGCACTTCGAGGGGAGTTTCTGGTGTCCACTTCGCCACGTTGCTTGTCGCGCAGCCCCATGTGCCGCCGATCGCCTTCCAGTCGAGCTCACCGGCCTCGCGACCGTCGTTCAAGTAGCCCAGCCAGTACATGTACGGCCGGAGCTCGCGGATATAGCTCATGCGGTTGGGGTAGGGCGGTGAGGTGATCACGCAACCGTACCGATCAAGGTCGAGCCTCTGGCGCAAGTCGCGCGCGTCGCAGAGGATCGGAGTCGGGACAGCGCGAATCTCCGACCCGGCGGAGTCTGCGAGTTGGAGCGCGACCCTGGCCCACGTGAGCGCGACTTCGTCGTGGTCAGCCGTGCCAAGGGGAAGCGTCAATGCCCTGTCGTCCTGCTTCTTGAACGACATTGACTGGTGGCCGAAGCTCACGTTGGCGTGGTCGATCATCGTCCTGCAGAACGCGACCTTCATGAGATCTGAAACGGCGGTCGGCACGGCCTTTTCGATTCGCCGGATAGCGCCCATCGCTCGTCCGAGGGCAGCGAGCGTATCCCCGGACCACCATTTCTCGATTTGGTGAAGCGGCGGCGTCCAAGGGCCTTCGCCATTGGACCGCCGGATCGCCTTTGTGACGATCCCTGCCTTGTCGCGGAACTCCGCGATGTGGACCGCGGAGTACTGAGCGGTCTTGGCACGCGCGAGCCACAAGAGGAAGTGATTGATGTCCGTCGTGTCGCACGGGATGCCGCGTTCTGCGCAGACGAGCGCAGTAGTCCCCGTCCCGCAGAATGGGTCCAGAACCACGTCCCCTTCACGCCACTTCTTCTCAAGAAGATCGGCCACGAGGTGAACGGAGTATGCCGGAGTAAGGCGCAACCACCCGTATCGGGTGTGCTTCAAGTTCCCCTTGAATGTGAGGTGATCGAGGCGGCGGAGCGACGTTTGTTCGTTTTCGGCTGATTGCATCGATCTACGCCTCGAGCAGGGTCGCGAGAACCTGTTCCAGTTCGGCCTTGATGCGCTTGGAGTTGCGCTCGAAGAAGCCCGCGAGATCGTACCCGGCGACCTCGCGGCAAAAGACGTAGGTGCTGTCTGTCGCGGTTCCGCTAGCGGTCCCGAGCAGCATCAAACAATGATTGTCCACGTAGCGGTCCGCAACGTCTCCGTCGATCTGCGTCGAAAGCAGCAGGACCACGGGCTGGTAGTGGTACAAAAGCGCCTCCCCGATGTTGTCGATATCGGCGTTTTGGCGCTTGGAGTCCTTGCTCTTGTAGCCCTGTCGCACCTCGAACACGGCGCCCTTGATCTCATCCGCCGTCTCCCTCGGTACCGACGCTTGCGCCTTCGCTGCCGTGAGCCAGGAGGCGACGCGCTGTTTGGCCGCTGCATCCCGCACGTGGTTCATGTCGATGCGGCCGTCGAGCGTCAGCGTCTTTTTCTTCGTCCGCGCGCGGATCGGTTCAACGGTGTAGGACCACTGGACCTCGGTCTCCGAAAGTCCCAGGGAGTCCCGTAGAACGTGCTGGAAGACGCGCTGGCCGCCGATTCCGATCTGGCGGTAGATCGACGTCATGCCACCGGCAGCTTTGTGGGCGGCGTACATCAACGGCGAGTCGAGCCCCAGCCACGAGTAAAAAGGGTCGGCGGCGTAAAGCGCCCGGAACTGGTCGATGGACAACCCCGCCTTCCGGCCCTTGCCGAACTTCGGCTTGTACTGCGCGCACAGCCGGATCGGGCCGACGAAGAGCTTGAAGTAGCGGTCATCGCGGGCGGTCTCGCTATCGGGCATTCCTGGACCTGCATAGACGAACGAGTTCGAGAGGAAAAGAGCAAACCAACGGTCTCGATTTCAGGTGCTGACGCTTGCCGATTGCGCGTTTGCGCACGAGTACCTCTTGCGTCAAACGACTCACGATTGAGCGACTTCGGGTGGAGTGCCTTTCGGGCGAGCGAGCGGGTGGACCATGAGACGGCTCTTGGGCACGACTTCTCGGGCCAGGTCCACCACGTGGGCGTGATGGGAGAACAACAGGATCTGGTACTGAGCCGCGATGTCGCCGAGCGCTTTGAGCGCGGCGCGTGAGCGCTGTTCGTCAAACTGAACGAGCACGTCGTCGAGGACCAACGGCAGCGGTTCGTTGGCCGCACAGAAGCGTTCGAAGCTCGCCAGGCGCAGGGCCAGGTAGAGCTGGTCACGCGCGCCCTCCGAGAGGCCTCCGACCGAGACCTGACGAGAATCGGCACGCCGGCAGACCAAGACCGCTTCATCATTCTCATCAATCGCCGCCGCCAGCCCGCGATAGTAGTCTTGGGTTAGCGCCGAGAAGATCACGCCGGCACGCGCCAGAAGCGGACCCTGGTTCTTGTCGCGGTACCGCTCGACTTCACGGGCAAGCACGAACGCTGCGAGCTTCACGCGCAGGTAGCGCTCGACGTCTTCGCGAATGCGCGCAGCGTGCGCCATGGCCTCGGCCTCGGCCTCGGCAGCCGCAGTCGATCCCGCGAAGCGTTCGAGTTGCGCACTGATTCCCGCAATGTCTCGGATCACGCCGTCGCGTTCGCTCGCAAGCTCGTCTTGGTCGCGCTCAATTTCGGCCAAGCGCACGCGCGCAGCGCTCAGGTCGACGCCGCGGGCTTCTTCGGATAGCGCGTCGAGGGACAGTTCGCCGCGGATGTCGTCCAGGTCGCGCTCGATTCCTACGAGATGCTCGGTGAGTCGAGCCGCGTCTGCGACCCTACGCTCCACCAAGGGCAAATCCTCGCGGCGCGTCACCCGGGCGCGCGAGAGCAGCGCGCCAAGCTCAAATTCGGCATGCTGTTTCCGCTCACTCATTTCGCCGTGCCGCCGGCGCGCGCCGTCGATCTGCCGTTGGAGTTCTTCCCGGCGGTCTCTTGATCCGGAGGCATCTCTGTGGCGGCGCAGCAGTTCTGCGCCTGCCTCGGCAAGGGGTCGGTCATGGAATTGTGGCGCAAATCGGGCTGCAAGCGCGCTGACCTCGTCGGTGAGTTCGCGGATGTCGCGCTCGATGCCGGCGATGCGTCGGCGGTGGCCTTCTGCGCTACGCCACTTGTCGGCAAGGCCGCGCCTGGCTTCGAGCACTGCACTCGCCTCTTCGGGAGTGATATCGCCGTCCAGGTCTAGTGCGGCGACCGCTCGGGCCCAGCCTTCGCGCCATGCCGCGAGGGCCTGGCGAACTTCTTGAACGCCGCGGTCGGCAATTGTGCGTCGCTCGCGCGCACCCGCGGCGTCGCGTTCGAGGCCAGCACGATCGCGCTCATTAACGGCTTGGCGCTGCAAATGCTCCTCTGGGATTCCCCCGATTTCTTGGACACATTTGTTACGCAGCGGTCTCGGTGAGAAGCGCTTCCAGCTCCCTCTCGGCGGGGGTCTTGTAGCCGAGGGAGGAGTGCAGGCGCGTGCGGTTGTAGAAGCCCTCGATGT